>JAGBFT010000103.1 GCA_017936345.1 Spirochaetaceae bacterium | reverse complement strand
TCGACATTCCCCTGCACGTGGGAGTGACGGAGGCAGGTCCCTTGGTGGGTGGCATCGTCAAAAGCACCCTGGCCTTCAGCCGGCTTTTGGAGGAGGGAATCGGCAACACCATCCGGGTGAGCCTTTCCTCAAGTCCAGACAACGAGGTGATAACTGCCAGGGAAATCCTCCGGGAGACAGGGCATCGTAGTGGCGGGGTGAAGATTGTGTCCTGTCCCCGCTGTGGCAGGAATGGATTCGATGTCCATGCCTTTATGGACAGATGGGAATCGGAACTGCTTTCCATGGACAAGGATATCACTGTGGCTGTCATGGGCTGCGTGGTGAACGGGCCGGGAGAGGGAAAGCACGCCGACATTGGCATCACCGGAGCAGGCGACAAGGTGACAATTTTTAAACATGGAAAAATAGTTCAAACGGTTTCGGCTGAATCTGCCGATACTGTATTCAGGAAGGAATTATTAAGTCTGTGAATATGAGAAAACTTGTTTGTACTGCTGTAATTTTACTCTTGGGCACTTTTGCCTTTGCCATTGAGTTGCCACTATTTCAGAAATCTGCTCGTATGCTAGAGGATGCCCAGTTTGCCTTTGATTCAGGAGAATATGGGAAGGCCTTGTTGATAGCTGAAGAGGCAAAACTTTTGCGTCACACAGAGGCAAAGAATGCCCTAGATACGTTGAATGAGGCTCTTCGTCCTCAAGAGGTGCAGGATGCAGGGGATGATGTTACAGCCATCATTACTGTATTACAGGCACGGGATGTTTATGATGTAGTGGAACTTATTGAGTACATGAGAAACCTCCATGGTGGCATGTATTTTGAGCATTCCGTATCTGAAATGGTAAATCACTTGGAGGACAAAAAGATTTTTCCTGAGGCCTCACATTTACTTGCAAAGATTTACGAATTTGAGGGTGAATATGAGCTCTCGCTGTCTCACTATACTGATGCCTGGAACAATGCAGATGTCCTGGATATTCCAGAGAGTAAGTTTGATATTTTGTATGATATGGCGAATTTATCCTACAATTTCAATGACTATGAAAACTGTGAGAAAGCCCTCATGTTAATTATTTCCCATGATTCATATTATACAAATAATGGTTTTACCAACGCCTTGGTAAATTCAATACAAAGAGGATATAGTGCAGACAAGGTGTTTAATCTTTACCGTTCAGATTGTTACCGTTCAATTCCTGCATTCTATAAACTTACTGAATTGTATGTGGAACAGGGACGGCATCAAGAAGCATTTAAAATGTCTCTCTTTGGAACTCTGACGTCTTTTACCAGAATGAATTTTTTTCTAGAGAATAGGGTGACAGAGTTTCATTATGGAAGTTTGGAGGAATTCTTCACTATAGCGGTAGATAACTATGAATTGGCTGAATGGAGTATGGAACAGGGCTTTTGGCGTTGCTTTTACCGTTTGGCTGATTTAGGTTCTCAGCTATATCCTGAAAACCTAGACTTTGCCCAAGAGCTTTTTGTTGTAATTGGTCAAACTGCCCCAGAAAATTACTGGCGTCAATTGGCCATCGGCAAGCTTTGATATTGGTTTTCTTTTGTTTTAAGGGCTGTCTTAGAAGTTACTACAACTTCATAAAAGACAGCCTTTTTTTGACCCAAAAAGGTACGCTTAAAGTTTGCCTTGCCCCTTTTAATAGTGCAGACCGATTCCGATTTCTATTTCAAGTCCCTTCTTGTCACGCCAATCTTGTTCCAATAATCGTGCTGCCAGGTCAAGTCCAGCGCTTGCCCTAACTTGTATACTGCGCATTTTTTCTGGATACACAATTACTTCAAGCCCTGCAGAGTAAAAGCCATCATCAAGATGCAGGAGACAGTAGTCATCAGCTCCATACAGTGCTAAATCTATAAAGGGAACTATGTGCATTTCAAAATCAAAAATACTAAACCAAGATGGCATATCTTTTTTGAACAGTGCCTTACCCCATCCTCTCCAGTCTGTTACAAGTACGCGAATGGGAAAATCAATATTCATTACAAAACCTGTTGCCAAATCTGCTCTTCCTGAATTATAGGAGGTATCATTATAGACACCTCTCAACCATTCCGCTACATTTGTCGTTCCTGAATTACGCTGATGTGCAACATCATAGTGGGTGAATATTTTTGAACGGGTATTGACTCCGAAGAAATTGATAAAATAAAAGCCGGAGAACTCAAAGGCAACCTCTGTAGACCACTCTTCCTTATGAAAATTATATACATAAGAGTGAGAAAAGCTTGAAGTAAAGCCTTTTCTAAAGTTTCCAAACCAGTTAACCTTTCCTGTAGAAAATGAATAGCCCAAATCAACGGATGGACCTACCAAGTCCATGTGCTGGATACCATCCAAATCCCAGCGGTAAGTAACAGACGCAAAGGGTATGAAATTAACATTTCCAAAGGCACCTGTTGTCCGCAAAATGGTAACAGGAGTACTGAATTTAAGGTATTCTGTACCGTAAATCTCATCACCAACATCCTTGTACTCGCTATCTAAATCTACAGATTGTTCCGCCTCCAGTTTAAGTGTCACATACCTTAGAGAATAAGACAAATCCAAACCAGTTGAAAAGGAGAAGTCAGGTTTGGAATTGCCAAAGGTATAAGATATACTTGCATCATTTTCCCAGTTTGCATCAAACATTCCGATGGCAAAGGGAATGGAAAAGTCAAACCCCAGTCCCAGAACGTTTTTGGTACCCTCATCCTCCTGATAAAACTCCAAATCAAAATCCAGGGGTTCCATTGTTCCTAAAAAGTTGTAGTCTTTTACCTTAATCTTTAGGGTAAAACCTGAATTGGAATCATATTTTGGATAGGGCAAGGGAAGAATATTCCAAGTCTCATCGGCACGGATAAATAGGGTGACAGGAACTATTCCATCCACAGCCTCTCCAAGTTCGTATGTAACGTTGGAATCTTCCAAAACACGTTGATCCCTAAGCTTTTGAGCGATAAAGTCAACATATAGCTTTAATTCCTCTTCCGATTCCAGAACTAGATCCCTTCTAATATCCAATGCCTTGTTCAAGGCATATTCCCTTGTTCTTCCATCCAAATCATATTGAACATCAACAACTTGATACTGTTCTGCAAACAAAAAGACGGTATTAACCAGCAAAATTAATACACACAAGATTCTTCTCAAAATCAATAAGCTCCTTTTCCTCTCAGAACAACCCAAATTGTCTTTGTTATAATCCACAAGTCAAGCCAAATGGACCAATTCTGGATGTAATACGTATCCAGGTTTATTCTTTCCTCATAGCCCGTATCAGAACGACCTGATATTTGCCACATACCGGAAAGACCTGGCTTTACAGACAATATAAAATCGGATTGCTTCCCATATTTGTCCAATTCTGAATCCGTAACGGGTCGTGGTCCAACAAAACTCATATCACCTTTCAGAATATTCCATAGTTGGGGCAATTCGTCCAAGCTGGTGTTTCTCAATATTTTTCCTATCTTGGTAATTCTTGGATCATCCTTAAATTTCCTGTCTTTTTCCCATTCCCCTCGACGTACAGGATCCTCTGCTAAAATCCTTTCTAAGATTTCTTGTGAGTTGGTTACCATTGACCGGAATTTCCAAACTGTAATTTGCTTTCCGTTTTTTCCAATTCGATTATGCCCGTAAAAAACAGGGCCAGGAGAAGTAATTTTGATTCCCACGGCAGCCACAATGGTAACCAGCAGGGTTGGAGCTGCTGCGATTAAGAGTAGGATTATGTCCGTCAGTCGCTTTAAGAACAATTCTCCAGGCTTGGTAAGGTTTCTAGTGGAAGAAAACCCAATAATTCCGTTGAAATCTCTCACAGAAGAGTAAACAGAACGAATATGCTGGTTGTGTGGAATGGCTACCGTGTAGCGGTACTGCTGGATGATTTTTGTGTACAGTTCCTGTGTTTCAATCAAGGAATCATTTTCAATGATAATGGCAACCTTGATTCCTAATTTTTTTATTACATCGTGAACTTCCTCTGTAGGGGGAAACTCTGGAATCCCGTCATACATTGAACTTCCAGCCACCTGGGATGAAATATTGATGATGACAGCTGGTTTATAACCCAACTCAGGATGCCCGATAAGACGATCTACAACAATATTTCTTTTGTTATCAAAGACATAGATAGCTACTGGCACTCCCCATACCTTTGTACGGGAAAACAGGAGGCGTCCAAGTTGACGACCAATGGGCAAACCAATGCTTGCAAAGGGAATGGCTAGAATCATTGCGATGGCAATCATTTCACGACCATCAGTCTCAAAGACAATAGAAAAGGCTATTCCAACGAAACAGAAGAAGGAACTCACTGTAAAACGGCGTACCTCTTCTGCCGGTGCCAGCACCATTCCAGGATATAATTTTGACACGTAAAAAACGAGGAAAAATACAGGCAAATAAACCCAGTAGGTAACAAAGGAACGAAAATTTATCAGACTCCTGTTAATCAGGTTGATGATAAAAAAACTTGCTCCAATGGAAAACATGATAACTACCAAGTCAACCAGAAGGAGTAGGAGGCCTGATGTAAAGGAACTTGTGTGCTTGTAACGATTTTTAAACCATTGAGAATAACTTTCAACCTGCATGAAAAAATTATACCTTGTTTTAATTTGATTGTCTAGAATTCATCTAATGAAAACATAAGAAATTACCTTGTTTTATTCTCATCATTTGAATTCGATTCCAATTTGTTTACTTCTGTAATAAATTCAGCCAGATTTTCAAAATGACGATACACAGAGGCAAAGCGGATGTAGGCAACCTTGTCCAATTCGTGGAGCTTTTCAAGCACCAGGTCTCCCAGCTCTGCCGTTGGAATCTCACGAGAAGTACGACCACGAATAAAAATCGTGTCCTCAATTTCGGAGATAAGATTGTCCGTCATTGTGGCAGAAATGGGGCGTTTTTCCAAAGCACGAGAGATTCCCTTTTCCAATTTAGTCCTATCAAAAGGTTGTCGGCGACCATCTCGTTTTACTACCATAAACGGTTTTTCTTCAATCCTCTCATAGCTTGTAAAACGGTAGCCGCAACTAATACACTCCCGTCGCCGTCTGATACTTTCACCTGTACCCAAGGTCCGTGATTCAATTACCCTGTCATCAAGGCTTCCACAATAAGGACATCGCATAATTAATTCCTTTTAATGACTTAGTATACAATACCAGGACGCTCCCTTTCAAGAGAAATGTTCTGTTCGCTCCATTTCCTGCTCACGGTTTAAAATAGCTTGCCAAGTATTCTCTGCATCTGAAAAAGCCAATGCAAGCAGCTGGGGAAACAATGTGGGAATCATAGATAAACCTACAGAGCCCCCACGAGCCTGCCAAGCAAGTCTTAGTTGATTCCATAAGCTAAATAGTCGAGGAATAAATGCTATTACAAGGGTAAAGGTAAAAGTCATACTTGGTTTTACACCCACCCTCTTTCTCAAAAAGGGATTTTTTCTCAAGAATTTTCGTAAAAATACTTCAAGATGTTCCAAACTGAATTTTAACTGGGAACTCGTTGTTGTTTTGTAAAACAGGCTGGCTAGCTGTACTGTTACCAAAAGTCGTACCATGGACAACGAGATGGAGTTTGTAGGTATGAATAGTTCCCTGGAAAAGCTCTTTGCTAGAGAAAAATTTATAAGGACATTAACGAGATAAAGAAAAAAAATATAAATTACAATGGGGCGAAAATCACGGACCTGGCTTTCAAGGGAAAAACCTAATAAAAGAGAGATTGCAATCAAGGTAAAGAATAGGATTATTGCAAGCTTCAATTCTATGTGTAATAATAAAATGATTAAAATAAACAAAACCAGTAGCTTTAATCCCGGCGGAATCCTTGCAAGGGGGCTTTTTATTGGTTCATAAGAAAACAAACTTACTTCCATACCAAGTCTTCCAAAGCATAATACTGTCTCAAAGGATGTCTAATTGCCCATGATTCCAAATTTTGATGTAGTCCTTCTTGAGGGGTTCCATCAAAAACCAAGTCTCCACGATACAAAACCATAAATCTATTTGCCAGGGCAAGGCATTTTTCTATCTCATGGGTCAAAAGAATAATGGTTTTTCCCTCTTGGTGGAGTTGCGTTAGTAGGGCATTTGTCTGTTGAACTCCTGTATAGTCTAGATTTGCGTATGGTTCATCAAAAATAATGAGATTTCGTTCCATGGCAAGAATTCCTGCCGTGGCCAGCCGACGTTTTTCTCCTCCAGAAAGACTCCGAGAGGGAAAATGAGCTTTTTCTGTCAATCCCACTTGCTCCAGGACTTGCTGTCCAATCTGTGTAAGGATCTCCCCCCTTGCTCCTTGATTTTTTGGACCAACCAAAACATCTTCCCAAGGAGTTTCTCCAAGAATTTGAATGTCTGGATTTTGAAAGACTAGACCTACAGAAGTTTTCCTTGTAATTTTTCCACTACATGGTTTGACAAGACCTGCAATTATGGTCATCAGGAGACTTTTCCCTGATCCATTGGCTCCTCCCAAAACCACAAAGTCATTACGGTCAACAGAAAAGCTAACATCTTTCAATGCATAGAAATATTCTTTTTTTGCAGGATTTTCGCCTGAATAAAGGGGGAATCGTTTAGTTATTTTTTCCAATCTAAGAACCGTATTTTCATTTGGTTCTTCCCTGATGGAGTTTTTACCAGAGCTTGCCATGGATTTTATTCTTCAATGTTGTCTTTAGAATCATTGCTGATAAATCGAGCTGCCAAGGGACGTAATCGGGCCACCACGGGAATCAGTATCCCAATCTTTATAATATCAGGAATTACAAAGGGCACAACACATAGGGATAGGGCTTGGGAAAAGCTTGCTCCAGTTACACGTCTAAAATTCAGCATTCCAATCAAGTACATAAAACCCAGGCCAGCAATGGCCGCCCTAACTAAACGAAAAATTTTCTCTCGTGAAATTTTTTTTTCATCTGGAGTTGGATTGGTGGCAATATATCCAGCAATAAGGGCTCCGATAAAATAGCCGACTAAAAAGCCTCCTGTAGGACCGTTTAAGACAGCAATTCCGCTTCTTGCGCCGGAGAAAACAGGCAGCCCAAGAGTTCCCACTGCCAAGAACATACCCACAGCAGCAGCTCCTTGGGGTAAACCAAAAATAAGTCCAGCAGAAATGGCTACCACATTTTGCAAAACCAAGGGAATGGGGCCAATGGGAACAGAAATAAATCCTGTTACACAGATAATTGCTGCATACATGGCTACAAAAACTGAACTGCGTGAGGTGTTTTTCATACTGCTCTCCGTTTTTTCTCTGTTAAAACTAAACATAAAAGCAAACTGACAAAGCAGGTGGCTGGCAGCCAGTTTCCTAACCTGCAATACAATGTTTGCTGCCGCTGATAGATGGGAACAGAGGCGTGGATTGAAGCCTCCTCAAAAAGGGGCATATCTGCAATAACCTGACCCTTTGGATTTACCACCACGGAGTATCCGGAATTTGTTGAACGTACAAGAGTAGTTCGGAATTCAATGGCTCGGAATACAGCAATAGCAAAGTGCTGGTATTCAGCGGAATTAGTCATTGACCAAGAGTCGTTTGTGATGTTTACAAACACCTCGCTGCCAGCTTGGAATAAGGCACGGCACACCATAGGAAAGGCATCCTCAAAGCAGATTGGAACACTGATAGTAACCTCATCACCGGCTTGTAGAGGTACCTCAAATAGAGTTAGTTCTGTACCGGGTGTCCAGCCGCTGGAAAAGCCCACAATAGCATCCAATACCTTTCGTACCCACTCATATTGTGCCCCTGGTATCACCTCTGCAAAGGGTACTAGCTGCATTTTTCCATAATAACCTTGATATTCGCCATCCTTATCAAAAAACAGGGCAGCGTTGGAATACATTTTTTTTTCCCTATCAACCGTGGCTGCCCCTCCTATTACAAAGGGAACATCCATGTCGTTGATGTAGGGAACAAGGGGACGGGGATGGGGACTATCATGGTAGTAGTACTCGGATTCCGGGAAAGTGTAGGAAAGTACAGATTCACTCCAAACTACCAAATCCGGTTTTTCACCTGTAGCCGCAATACAGTCCTCTACAGCTCTGTCTGTCAATTCTTGTGAAATCCTGATGGGCTGATCATCGCCCCCCACCACCCAAGAGTCAATATTTTGTTGTACCATAACAGTTTCCATGTGTTTAACCGGTATATATTCCTTGTTTAACTGCCAAACACCATAGAGAGTTGAAATGGCAAAAAGTGTAATACAGGCGGCTGTCAACTGACGGTAGTTGAAGAGCAGGAACTTTGCATTGGGAGTTGACCCGGAGGAAAGAAGGTAAATGCCTTCTCCCGCCAAGGCACCAAAAAATGAAAACAAAAAACTAAGTCCCCAGGTTCCTGTGATATCAACAATTTGTGTTAAAAGTGACCACTTATAGGAGGTCATTATAAGAGTGCCCCAAGGATAGGCTAAAAAACCTGTAGATTTTGCCCACTCATAGAGAGTCCAAATCAAAGCAAAGAATAAGGGGGGATATATCCTTGTTGCGTTGTCATATAAATAATTTCTTTTGCTTCCTCCAACAAAGTAATGAAGATAACAGCCAAAGACAAGTCCGATTACTCCAGTCCCCAGTGCAGAGGCCCCCAGGGTGAATATGGCAAAATCCCTAAAAAAACCCAACCAAAAACTTGACAGCAGATGCAGGATAAAAAACTGTAAACCTGTCAATAAACTCGACTCCAAATATGAGCAACTGTTTCTTAAAGCAAGATAGAGAGGTGTAATGGCAAAGAGACCAAGAAAGGGGGAACCAAATGGCAAAAAATCATTTTGAATGGCAGCGGCAAAAATTATTGCCGAAAAAGATACATAAAAAACTTGTAAAATTCTTCTCATTGTATTATTATCTTACCGATATTAGGCACTTAGTGCAAGATTTCACATTATCTAGTGAAACACTAAATATTCGGATGAATTACTAAATGAAAGAAGTTTTAAAAGCACACCTACGAGAATATGGGAAAAAACCTGATGTCTTAGTTTCTGCTCCCGGTCGTTTTCATCTCATTGGGGAACATTCCTGGTTCTGTAAAGACAAAACACTGTCGATGGCTGTCAATTTTCCAATTTATGTAGCCATTTCAGTGAGGGATGATGTAACGGTTCGTTTTAACTTTGTTCAGATGGATGAGCGGAAGCGTTGTAATCTAACAAATTTAAAATATAGAAAGGAGGACCGTTGGGCCAATGGCATCAAAGCCATGATTTATGGTTTTACCTCAGGAGGTTTTCCTGTAACAGGAATGAACATCACCATCTGGTCGGAAATCCTTCCTTCTGCTGGTTTTGGAATAACCACAGCCATAAAGGTGGGAACCGCCTTTGGCATCAATTCTTTGCTCACCTCTCAATGTTCCGAAGTTCAACTGCTTCAGGCTATTGAACGGGGGAACAAGCTTTTTTTGGGGACGGGAAATTATATTGCAGACATTTTTGCTGCAATATATGCGCAGCCTGGCTCATGCATTCTTACAGACCATGCAACCAATTCCTTTGACATACTTCCCTTTGACTTTGAGGATATTTCCATTTTGCTTACAGACGCTCAGGTTCCACGGGTTTCTGTTTGGAACGAAGCGTCTCTCATGGAACCGGAGAATGTCTTGTTGTTGGGTGAGTTGAAGGAGCGGAAGAATTATGTGTACGGTGGATGGCAATATGAGGATTCAACCACAGAAATTAACGAGGTTCTTTCTGTAGTTGATGAGGATATGGGAAGACGGTTAAAATGCATTATGCTTGAGCATAAATATGTACTTAGTGCCGTAGACGCTCTAAAAAAACGGGATTTAGCCCTGTTCTGTACCACCGTAAGTCGCTCACAAGACATTATGCGGGATTTGTATCTCATTTCATGTCCAGAAATTGATTGGCTTGTAAAACGTGTTCAAAATTTTGACATGACAACAGTGAGGAATCCCAATGGTTGTTCCAGAATTACTGGAAAGGGATTTGGTCGCTGTACCTACACCATTCTCCAAAAAAATTACGTGGAGCTGTATAAGAAAAAGCTGGTGGAATATGAGAGAATCTTTGGATTCCACCCATCATGTTACGATGTTGAACCCGCTGGAGGAGTTCATTTATGCGACTTTTAATCACCAATGATGATGGTATTGAAGCCCCTGGCCTAGTTGAGCTGGCTCGTAGTCTTTCGGCAGACCATGAGGTGTGGGTTGTGGCTCCCGACAAAAATCGTTCAGCCATCTCCAATGCCATCTCAATGGCTGATCCGATAAAGATAGTTAAAAAAAAGGATCGTTGGTATAGCTGTTCCGGTGTACCCGTTGATTGTGTTATAAGTGGTCTCAGGACCATTCTACCAGCACCTCCGGATGCCATTTTATCTGGTATAAACAAGGGGGCAAATCTCGGTACAGATGTAGTTTATTCTGGAACCTGTGGTGCCGCCCGGCAGGCAATTATTTCTGGGATTCCGGGCATTGCCTTGAGTGTCGAAAATTTCAAAAGTCGGGGTAAATGGAATTTTAAACCCCTTGCAGACTTTGTGCGGAAAAACCTTGAAGCCCTTGTAAGACTGTGTGACATCAATACCTTTGTCAACATAAATGCCCCCTCAGCGGACTCTTATTCTGGATGGAGAATAACAAGGCTATCCAAACGATTCTACAACAATGCTATAGAAACCTTTACCGCTCCTGATGGTTCTTATTATACATTTTTCAAGGGCGGCACTGTGTCCACAGAGGGCGACTCCAATAGTGATTTTATTACCGTGAATGAGGGATTAATTTCTATCGGTCGTATTCATGCTCAGCCACAAGATGCCGATGATATGAAGGAGAAGGGTTTAAAATTAAGCCTGTAATGACTTTTGAGGAAGGGGAATGGACCGACAAATAATTTCACAAGGTATTCTTTTATATAAAACGGGCAAATACACGGAGGCCTTGAATTTTTTCCAGTCCTTGTCTTCTGAATATATTAACGATTTGGATTTAACCTATTTCATTGGCCTATGCTACATGAAGCTCAAACACTATGAAGATGCGCTTCTCTATCTTGAACAAATTGTTACTACAATTCCAGAAGATGAGCAACAGCAAGACAGGGTTCTTCAATGCAGACTTTTATTGGCAGTAATCTATGCTTCTACAGGACGCTCCCGCTTGGCTGAATTTGAGTTGCGGAGTTTGAAGGAAACAGGATATAATCCTGGCTCTGTCTATGCAGCTATGGCTTACATTGCCTGGGTTCAACAAGATTATAACAAGTGCATTGAGCTGTACGAAAAAGTTCTGGATATGGAACCAGAAAATATAACCGCATTAAATGGCTTGGGCTATGTTCTTGCCTGCTTGAACAAAGATTTGACACGAGCCTTGATGCTTTCGAAAAGAGCCTTGGACATTTCACCTAATTCTCCAGCCTGTCTTGATACCTTGGGCTGGGTATATTTTAAACTGGGGCTATTGGAAGAGTCGGAGAATTTCCTTCGCAAGGCCTTGGAAAAGGATAGTTCCAACGAAGAAATTATAGAACACTTAAAAATGATTCAAGCAAGCCGAGATGAATCGGCATCGGGAGGAAAAAAATGAAAAAACTGCGACTTATTTTGATAGTTTTTCTGTCTATCTGTGTTTGTACTCTTTTTTCCTCTGATTTTGATTCAGTGACAGTAGAAACTGCTGATTCTCTTTTTGCCGAAGAGGAATTTCGTCGTGGTGTTCACTCCTATAACAGAGGAGCTTACAACGATGCAATTCTTTTGTTTGAAAAAGCCCTGTCATATCTACCTACAGAAAACTTAATCCTTGACTGGTTGGGAAGGGCATATTATCGGGCTGGAATGGAGGATGCTGCCCTACAGCACTGGCAAATTGCCTCCAATGCAGGCTACGGTGGAATGTTGCATGCCAACAGAATTGAAGTTGTTAGGGAGCGCCGTGTCTCCGAGAATCCTTCTCCTGCGACAACCCAGTTCGCAGAGGCTGGAACCTTTCCCGGAATCGTAAATGAGAATTTGATTTTTAGTCAGCCTTCCGCAATTCTTGCCAATGACAACGGAACGACTTGGGTTTTAGCCTATGGTTCAAATGAATTGCTGTTGATTGATGTTAACGGGTTTATTATCAATCGAGTGAGGGGGCCCCTCCAAGGATTTGACCGTCCCATGGATATTCTCAGAATGAAGGACGGAACCTTGCTTGTTACTGAGTATGCAGGTGACAGGATTGCTGTACTGGATAGTAATGGTGTGTACAAGAGGTCCATTGGTTCCAAGGGAGTGGGGCTAGGGCAGTTTGTGGGGCCCCAATACATGGCATTGGACTCGTCCGAAAACCTTTACGTAACAGACTTTGGAAACGCCCGTGTTTCTGTATTTGACAAGGATGGAAATCCTCTATTCAATTTTGGTAAGAAGAACGGGGCTTTTCCTGGTTTTTCTGCACCCACTGGTATTTGTATTTTTTCTGACATTGTATATGTAGCGGATGCTGTAAGGGGAACCATTTATTCTTTTGACCGCTCCGGAAACTACACAGGAATGCTAGTGCCAGAAAAAACCTTTGGTCGTCCAGAGGCCTTGCGGTTGAGTGGTGATTATATTCTGACAAGTGATGGCAATAGAATATGTTCTGTAGATATAGACACAGGGGCTGTCTTTGAAAACGGAAGAACTGGAAGCGCTCCCTCAAGAATTCTCTGTGCCACACCAGATGTAAATGGTAATATTTTGGCCTCTGATTTTGTTTCCAACGAAATATACGTAATGTCAAAGATGACAGAGCTGGTTGGTGGTCTTTTTGTTCAAATTGAACGAGTAAATTCAGATGAATTTCCTAATGTTACTCTGGAGCTTAAGGTTGAAAATCGCCAAAGACAACCTGTGGTAGGCTTAAAGGCCGAAAACTTTTATTTGACAGAGAACGGTATTCCTGTTATGTCTCAAAAGCTGGAGGGCTCCGCCTATTCCAACCAAGTATGCGATATTGTTGTAGTGCTAGACCGTTCCATGCAGACAAGCCAACATAACGAGGCATTGGAGTCCGCCCTCAAAGAAATTGCTGATAGCATGGAAGGTACTGGCACTCTAACGGTTATTTCATCTGGAAGTGTTCCAACAATAGAATATGCTGGTGCACCTGATAATTTGGGTGATTTTACAGTAGCTGCTTTAAAAACTCCTGTCACAGATGATTGTACAACAGATTTGGCCTTTAGATTGGCAGGTAATACCCTCGTTAATGGAGAAAAGAAACGGGCCATCATTTATCTTACAGGTGCATCGAGTCTTACCCATTCAGGCTTTCAAACCTATGGACTATCCGAGATGGTGTCGTATTTTAATAACAATGCCATCGCATTTTATACTGTTAACCTTACCCAAAATGTTTTGCCAGAAGAAATTGTCTATATCACAGAGGCAACAGATGGAGAAAGTCAATATGTGTATCGTCCTGAAGGACTAAGTGGTATTGTAAAAGATGTAATTGCCACTCCCAATGGTTCTTACCAGCTATCCTACACATCCAACCTGAACACTAATTTTGGAAAGGACTATCTTCCCCTGGAGGTTGAAGCCTACCTTTTGAATCGTTCCGGACGAGATGAAATTGGATATTATGCACCCTTGGAATAGACAAGGATTAATTTTACAAGGGGCTGGAATCCTTTTTCCAGTCCTTTTTTATTGTCTTGTAAAGTGGTGGAAGGTTTTTCCATCTTTGTGAAAGACATGGGTCTGTATTGAAAACACCTTGTCTAAAAGACCTGTCTTTATAATTTGTTCAGGTGTTCCTTGGGAAAAGAGCTTTCCATGTTCCAGCAACACAATGTTATGGGAGTTTTCCAGAGCAAGATTTAAATCGTGAAGAACCATAATGATGGTCTTTCCCTGTTGGTTTAAAAAATGTACTAAATCCATCAACTCCAACTTGATTTTGATGTCCAGATAGGTAGTGGGTTCATCTAAAAAAACTATATCTGTATCCTGTGCCAAGGCCATGGCAATAAAGGCCCGCTGTCTTTGGCCTCCAGACAAACGGGGTAAAAGATTATTCCGCAAGTCTTGGAGTTGAACCTGGGTCAGGGCATTTTCTACAATTTCCAAATCTTTCTGAGAGAGACCTTGACCATATTTTTGGTAGGGGTATCTACCATATGATACAAGGGTAGAGACAGTTATCTCCGGTGGAAAATTGTTTTGATGGAGGAGTGAAATCCGCTTTGCTACCTCCTTGGATTTCATTGAATGAAGGTCTTTTCCATCCAGCAAAACTTGCCCTTGTTGGGGATTGAGGAGCCTGGCCGCGAGTTTTAGGAGAGTGCTTTTTCCACTACCATTTGTCCCCAAAATACTTGTAATCCTTCCCTCTGGAAAACTTAGGCTAAAATCTTGAAACAGTTGACTACGGGCAGGGTAGGCAAAGGAAACTTGCTGCAGCTCAATCATTGCCGGACCTCTTGCTTCTAATTACAAGGTAAATAAAAAATGGGCCGCCAGTAAGGGATAAGAGGATTCCCACTGCCACCTCGTAGGGAGCAAATACAATGCGGGAGACTAAGTCGCAAAGGGTTACAAAACCTGATCCAGCAAAGATACTGGCTGGAACCAGAAGGCGGTGGTCGCTTCCAATAAAAAATCTTATGGCGTGGGGAACAATAAGGCCTACAAAGCCAATGAGACCGGCAAAACTTACAGCAGCTCCTGTAAGCACCGCTGCAGTGGCAATGAGCAAAAAACGGGTTCTGGCCACAGCCATTCCCAAAGCCCTTGCTCCATTTGAGCCAAGAGCAATGATGTTCATGTCCCGTCGTAACAAAACAGCCGACAGAAGTCCCACTACAATGTAGCTTACTGCGAACTGGAGGCTGTCCATAGTCACTCCTCCCAGGCCTCCAACCAAAAAGGTACTGGCTCCAATATAGGCATCAGGAAAGTGTATCATTATCACATTCATGCCAGCCCCGAAAATACTGCTCATGGCAATTCCCGTAAGGACGAGGGATAGCTTTGTAGAGTCACGTCCCATGGCCAGGGCAAAAATTAAAAGGGCTGTAACAAGGGCTCCCAAAAAGGCTGCCATGGGAAGGATTTCTGGTCGGCCTGGAAAAAACACGGAGACTGCCAAAACAAAAAAACCTGCCCCATTGTTAATACCAATGATATTGGGGCTGGCCAAGGGATTTTGCAATACAGCCTGCATAATGGTTCCAGATACCGCCAGGGCACTTCCTGCCAGGAGGGCTCCCAAAACTCGTGGCAGACGACTAAAATAAATTATTCTGTAGGCCGAATTCGATGTATCACCCTCTATCCACGCTTTAAAAAAATCCACCAGTGACACCTTTGACGAACCAAAGGAAAGGGCAACAAAAGTAATACAAATGGTTGACATTACGGCAGCAATAAGGACAAGCCAGCTCTTATAAAGCCCTGCCTGTCCTAAATTGCTTTTTAATTCTTGGTTTTCAGTCATTGGTATCAGTTGGGTTGTTTTTCAAGAATTCCCCCAAATAACGGTAGCTTTCTGCCCAGCGGTTATTTGGCTTGAACATAAATTTTTCTGGGGGCAGGGGATGATACCGTTTGTTTTTTACGGCTGTCAAAACATTCCATGCAGGATTTTCTTCCACACTGACAGTCAGGGCTCGGATGGCCTCTTCATCTGTATATCCCATAGGAATTGCAAAGATATAGTCAGGGTCAATTTCAATAACCTTTTCCATACTAAAATCCTTTAGCAAACTTGGGTAATCATCAATAATATTTTTTGCTCCCAGTTCAGCAAGAATTCCACCTGTCATAGTAGTGGAGGCCTGTGGCCTAACTCCACCGGAAAAGGTAATGAGAATAAGAGCTGTAGGGTTATGCGGTACCTTATAGTAACTGATTGCCTCTTTTACCTCTGCTTCTACCTTATGACCATTTTCTTCATAAGCCTGTTGATTACCTGTCAGCCGGCAACAGATTTCCAGCATATTCAAATAATCTGGAAAATGAGTAACGCTAAAGTAGGCAGCAGGAATTCCAGCTGCCGCAAGACTATTTCTAAAGGATACATGGCTGTCGGTACGAACAGTTTCAGAAGAGAGCAGCACCAAATCTGGTTCTGCTGCTAGAATCGCCTCTAGATTGGGAGACTGGTAGGTTCCCACGTTCACTACTGTTTCCGGTAGCCCCATATCTCTTTTGTCTTGGGTATCTACGGCGGTTCCCACCAAGGTATCCTTGCCACCAGCTAAAAGCCAAATCTCTGTAAAGCTCCCCATGAGGGAAACAACTCTTTTAGGCTGGGGAATGGTAATCTCTTGTCCGAGGGAATCTGTAAAGGCAATCAGTTTTTCTTCCGCAGAGAATGCAGAAATCGTCATCTCATTTGCACCGCCTGTGGATTCATCTTTTGAAGCCCTGCTTGCAAAAAAAACAACCAAGGCAATGACAATAACACATACAACTATAAAATACACCCGTAACCGAGGTGAAAGAGGGCACTTCCCCCCCTTGTCATTTGAATTCATTTATACCCCCACAAAAACGAAGATTAGTTTTCTTGTCTTCTGCTAAGACCGTAGGCACAGTAGGTGTCCTCTGCCAAAATATTACCATCATGGTAGTAGGCAGAACGGGCACGGCAACCTCCGCAGATGTTATTATAATCACAGGTACCGCAGGTTCCCTCATAATGCTTTGTCCTTAGAGTTTTGAATACCTGACTTTCCCTCCAAATCTCATCAAAGTTCTGGTTATGAACATTTCCTGCTTCTTCTACCATGTAGGCACAGGGACGCACAACCCCTGTGGGGCTGATAATACAGTAGGTAAGACCAGCAAGGCAGCCACGGGTAAACCGCTCGTTCAGCTCAATATCCATTTCTATTGCAACACGGGTAAACTGGGGAGCGCAGGTAGGTTTGATGGAAATAGGAACTTCCTTTTGCTTTGCCATAATGGTTTTTAGCAAATCTTCGTATTCCTGTACCTCCACAGCATTTTGTTCAATAAATACACCCCGCCCCACAGGAATCAAGAAAAATAGATAGGAGGCAATAGCTCCCATTTTTACTGCAAAGTCAATTACATCGCAAACTTCATGCTTATTCCAATCCATAACTGTAGTGTGAATCTGGAAGGGAAGTCCCACTTCCCTACAATTCTTCATTCCTTGGATTGTCTTTGAATAGGCATCAGGTAGCCCACGAAACCTGTTGTGTTTTTCCTCATCAAGGCTATCAAGACTTATTCCCATAGCTTGGGCTCCACTGTCTTTTAGTTTTTGGGCCACCTCTTTTGTAATGAGCATTCCATTGGTGCCAAATACAGGTCTAAGCCCCCTGGAAGCAGCATGGGCCACCAACTCGTAGATGTCCGGTCGTAGCAGTGGTTCACCACCACTAAAAATCATAACCTTAAATCCAGCCTTGGCAATTTGGTCTATAAGTCTTTTCCCTTCTTCTGTGGTAAGTTCCTCTTCCTTTGCAGGTCCTGCATCCTGATAGCAGTGGCTGCACTTCAGATTGCATTTGTTGGTTGTCATCCAAGATACAATCATTTCAATCCTCCTTTGTTAAGCTCACTTTAGTCAGCCTCAATTTTTACAAATGTATCATAGTTTTTGGGGATTGAAAAGATAAAATCTCAAGGTTTTTTCCTTGTTGTTTCCATCCAGTTTAAACCTCTTGAAAGGTAACCGTAAGTCCTGCCATACTGATGTTTCCAGCCCTTACCTGTAGCACTTGGTTTATCTGTACTTGTGCCCTTGGAGTAAGCAAGGTTTCTTGAGCAAGGCTAGGTATAAGACAATAGGCTTGTTTCCCTCGAATTTCCACCACCACCGCATCTCCAGTCCATTGAGGGTTCATGGTAAGATACACCAAGGTCCAGTGAAGATTACTGTTTCGTTCAGCACGGATGGCAGCACTGGCAGAAGCATCTCCTGCAGAAATCCGCTCCAGCACCTTGTCCTTGTCCAACAGCGGGCGGCCATCAATAAAGGCACGCAACTGCTGATGTGCCACCAGGTCACTGTAACGACGGAGAGGACTTGTTACCTGGCTATACATTCCTAGTCCAAGACCTGCGTGCTGCATTGGAGTTACCCCAACACTGCGACTTCTCATACACCTCCGCAACCTGTATTGACCTGCTAAGCCTGGAGGCGGGTCAGAGGGTAGGTCCGGCCTTTCTTGACTTACAAAGGGAAAGGGAATGTTGTTTTTGAAGGCAAACCTGGCCGCCGCCTCTCCCGCCAAAAGCATGAATTCCCGCACCAAATCTGAAGACTCCCAGTGCTGGCTGGGCTGAATGTCTATATGTTCCCCGCACACGCTAATGTGAACCTCCGGCAGGGTAATGGATACTGCTCCGTTTTTAAGCCGTCGGGCCTCATTTTTTCTGGCAATTTCAAAGAGGGGAGCAAACTCTGGACTTTCTTTCTTTTCGTCAACCTCTTCGTAGGTAAACCTCTGGACCCTTACCAGGGTTTTAAGTACATCGCAATTTTGGATGGCACCGGCCTCATCCAGTTTGATTTTAAAGGAAAGAGCCCTCGAACTTTCTGTCAAACCTAGGGCATAATCTTCCAAGGATTCTTCTGCCAACATACGGGCCGCACCTTCTGGAATATAGAGGGTGCTTCCTCTATGGCGGGCCGAAATATCAATTGGAGTATCTGGCAAAACACTGGAAGCAGGGTCTGCAATGTGAACCCATACAAATTGTCCATCATAGGCAATGGCATCGTCTGGGTCTGCACTCCAGGCATTGTCTATGGCGTATGCCACCTGGTCTAGTTGAACCCTCTCTTCTTCTGGAGGACTGGCCAGCCGTTCCGTAGCTGACTGCATGGAAAGTCCCCAGCGGGCGGGGTAGGGATTCTTAAAAACAGTCCAAACTCCTGTATCTAGCAGGAGTTTGTGAGCTTTTTCCGGGGTTTCTGCAAGGCCCGCATCCTTCATGGTACGAGACTTTTCGGTTTTACCCAGAGCCAATGCTTCCACATCCTGCATCATCTGGTAATCTGCTGGTAAATTCAGCTGTCGATTCCTTAGCCTTTGAAGAAAGTCCTTGCGTATTTCCTCTTCTTTTCCCTTGGCAAGACTTTTCTCCTGTAATTTTACAATATCCTCTTGGATACGAGGGATAAACTGAAGGGAATCCGGTTCCTGTTGAAAAAAGAAGGTTGATTTTAGGGAAATATACAGTTTCCAGCACTGTTCTGGGCTGGACATTCCCCCATAATCACAAAGGTCATTAAATGAAATTTCAGTTGAAAAGGCATCATCTTCTCCAGATAAAAGCTCGTACAAGGGTTCCACAAGCTCTGTAGCTTCAGTTTGTGACACTTCCATGGACAAAAGACTGGGCAGAAGGTTTTTATTTCCATCTGTTTTTTCAAAAAAAAGAAAAATATCCTTGTCCCTAACTTTTTGAGTGCTGAACTGCGGAGGTTTTCCTCCAGCGGAGGGCAGACGGGAACAATATATAATGGTGTATTTCCCTCCAGCTTCCTCCTGAACCATGGCAGGCTGTCCCTTATAGAGAACCAATGAGTGAGATGAAATCATGCTCATAATATATAAAAAAGTAATTCTCTATACAAGTAAATTCAGCGTACAAAGGTGTATAAGTTTTCAGTAGAATGCTCCGAACTATACCCATATCCCAAGCCCGTGAATTTTTTTAACTGTTCAGGCTCCTGCAGATTGTTTTCTGCCATATACCGTACCATCTCACCCCGAGCCATTTTCACGTATACACCTTTTTCCACCAACTTCACCGTTCCAGAAGGAGAATGCACAGACTTTTCACAAAAACGACAGGTAATAAATGTATCCTTTTCTTGCAAGTATCTTTTTATACACTTGCTGTATTCTTCCGAGGCTAAATTTATTGTTACATTTGAATTCTTTGCAAGCTCTCGATACAATGTTTCTCCCCAAAAATCATAAAGGTTTTTACAAAAGTCAGTCTTAAGTTTTGTCTGCATTTCAAGTCGATAGGGTACAATTCCATCAAAGGGGCGCAAGAGTCCGTACAAACCGGAGAGAATGCACAGGTGTTCTTGGGCATAGTCAAAATACTCGTAGGTAAAAACCCTGGGAGCCATGTATTGATATTGAATACCCTCGTAAGAAACAAGAGCAGGGTTTGTTCCTGAATGCAAGTCCATGTTTTGGTATCGTTGATAATTAAGCTCTGTCAAGGTATCATTGCAGTTCAACAGTTCCTTTAACTGCTGAAAGGTAAGGGTTTTAAGATAATCTACCAGTTTTTGAGCTTGATCAATAAAAATGGGTTCACCCCTTGGTTCCAGAGCATCTGCCTTTGTGGTCATGTTTTTTGCAGGAGAAATTATGACTTTCATGGATTGCAGTATACCTTATTGAAATTGAGTTGAAAAGAGGTTTTTGACATATAAATCACCTTAGATAGTATAAAAAAATGCAATTTTTTCAAAACAAGTATAAATTACTGCACAATATAAGAAATTTTATAAACAATCTTGTTTATGACAAGTGACAGAAAAAATAGCTGAGCTCTTTTGAAAATAGGTCTGGATAAAAAAAAAGGCCCGGATCTACCGAGCCTTACAGTCCCTAGGGGAATCGAACCCCTCTTTAAAGATTGAGAATCTTTTGTCCTAACCGATAGACGAAGGGACCAAAAAACTGAAGGTTACTGTAACAGCTACAATAACCTTCCTTTAGTTCCCCAAGGAGGACTCGAACCCCCACAATCAGAACCAGAATCTGAGGTGCTACCATTACACAATCGGGGAATGCAATGTAGTGGTATACTACCAGATAAAATTAGTCCTGTCAAGAGATAAAATCGTATTTTTAATGGTTTTCAGAGGAAAATCAATCCTCTCCCTTTTCAGAAGAATTTGCCTTGGAGGATTTTTGCAGCAGCCGGGCCTTTGTAATGGGAAGATTTGGATTCTTCATTTTCAATTGCAATACAACTTCCTCAAGCTTATGGTGTTTTTTTTGTCCGAAATCAAATAAATCTTCCTGCGGAGCCTCGCATCCCGACTCTAAATTCATAACTCCCACCCCAAGCAAACGTATGCCTCTCCCATTATACTTTTTATCAAAGAGCTCTGTTGCCCGATTAAATAAATCTTCTGCAGATGACACGTACCGCAATGATGTCTCCTGAATGGAGGTGGTAGTAAAGTCTGAATAACGGATTTTTACACAAACAGTTTTGCCTTTCCAATCTTCTTTCATCATTCGAAACATGAGATTCTGGCATAAATCCATGAGGGCGGTTCCAATAACATACCTATCCTCCAGATTGTCCTCGTAGGTATTTTCAGCGCTAATGGAACGGGACTGGGGGGCATCTCTAAAACCAGAGGCTTCCATGCCCCGCAATGCCTTGTATATAAACTGAGCGTTGGCTTGCCCTAAAAAGCCCTCCAATACGGGGAGCGGTGTCTTTAGCCCGTCTTGGACAGTATGAATACCGTGGGAATTGAGTCTTGACAAGGTTTTTTCACCCACACCCCACAGCTTGGTAAGGGGTAATTTTTCCATAAAGGCTTGCTCTTGTCCTTCTGGCACATAAAAGAAACCATCGGGCTTTGACATTCCAGAGGCTATCTTCGCCACATATCGATTGCTTGCCAATCCTACGGAAACAGTTAGGCCTGTAGCTTCTAAAACCCTTTTCTTTACAGTCAGAGCCGTTTCTTCTTGTGGACCAAACAAACGCAATGTTCCCCGTAAATCAATAAAGGCTTCATCTATGGACATTTGCTGCACATCCGGGGAAAACTCGGCAAAGATGGACATAACTTCATGGGATTTTTCCCTGTAACGCCCCATTCTAGACCGTAGATATGTCCCGTTTGGACAAAGCCTATATGCTTGGTCTATAGGCATAGCAGAGTGAACTCCAAACTTCCTCGCTTCATAAGATGCTGCAGCTACAACACCTCGTTTGCTTCCTGGCATTGCTCCCACAATAACAGGTTTACCCCGTAATTGTGGATTGTCAAGTTGTTCCACCGAGGCAAAAAATGCATCCAAATCCACGTGCAAAAACATTATGCCCCCTGCTCCAAAGCCGGTAGGAAAAAAATCTTTTGTACAACAACAGCTTTTTGTGGTGCAATCTCCAGATATACAGAGACATCTATATTTTGTGGTGTGTCCTCGTTGGCAGTATATTCAAATGAGGTTTTGTTGGCAGGATAATCTGGAATTAGAAAGTTGACTATTGCATTCTCTTCATCTTGAATTGTGACATACCCCATGGCTGAATCATACACAGGAATTTGTTTTTCAGAAGAAACCCTAACTTCATATCGCAGTACTGGTAAAGGCGATGAAACCGACACTTCAACCCTTTGTAATTCTAAGTACCCGATTCGTGACACGGATACATTTATGTCCCCCGGGGGTGCTTCATCTATAATTTGGTATTCGTGAGATGCCTGCATCCTGTTGTTTGCTTCCTTTCCAGGAACCGTCCTATACAAAAGATAAGAGCCCAAAACAATGGTTGCCAGAATGGATATAATCATTGCCATCATAACTATAACAATGGCAAGGAATATTTTAAGGGAAGAAATATGTCTGTGGAATCCAAAGATATCAATCCGAACCAGGATTCTTAACCACATAATTTGAAAGGGAACAAGAATACAAGCATACAGTACATTTCCCCATAAACCAGAATAAACCAGATTAAGAAGTTTGTCTTGGGAAGCATATTCTAGGATATTCAATGAATAGGGAATAAAGGGGAGTACCATTACAAAGGAAGCTATAATCAAAGGAAAAATCCTTCTTACAAGGCGACTTAGATAAATGATAATGTATTCAAAAACAAAAATAAACAACAAAACAAGGTCAATGGAGGCAAAAATAAAAATGTTCATGGCTACAACTATGGTAAGTAGATAGCCATAGGCAAATTGAGTTATGGAAGAGCGCAGCCGTAGATGAAAGATAAAGGGGAGTGAGACAACAACAAATGAGAATAGGGTTTTTATCCCTAAAATCCAGGCTGTGTTTTCAGGACTTACCTCCACCACCTTTCCTGCTACAAGCTGGCCCAACCATAAAAATAAGGTGGAAAGAGAAATGGTGATGGGAATCAAATACCATATTTTGAAAAATGATTGTCTGTTGATTGCTCCTCTTTTTCCCAAAAAGGAAAAGCCACTAATAATTGCCAAAACTAAAACTGTAATGAGTAGATAAATGAGAATAGGAATCTCTTCTCCAATCCAAATGTTTTCCAGAAAATGGAATACTATGTAATTCTGGCTATTCCCAGCCTCACTTTCTGCAACAGAAAAATCATCCACCATTGTTTCCAAGGCAGAAAAAACCTCCTGTCTTTGTGACTGTTGATTTCCATCAAATGATATACCTAGGGTGGCAATTCCTGACTGGAAGAAGGACAATAAGACGGGATTATCCTCCGCAAGATTTAGGCGATAGGTAATCAAAAAGTTATGGGAAATGGGCAGGGGAACCTGCTGAATCAACCACAGGGGAGTAAGTATTCCTCCTGCACCAAAAACTACGGTAGCATTTTCAAATTGCCTTGAATTCCCATCCAGCATTACTATGGCACAGGAGTCCATGTTATTTATACTTTCCAACAGAATCTGGGAACCGGTAGGGTGCAGCTGATGGTTCTGATTAAAGGGCGGATTCTCATTTGCCAAGAGCGCAAGTGTAAAGCTAAAACCACTAGTGTTATCCTGCATTTTTTGGGCTAGAATCAACAACTCGTCCAAGCATTGTATTGCCACATCCTGAGACAGCGAAATTATAAATCTGGGAACTGCCCTTATATCATAAAATCCCTGTTGATTGAAATTGAGGAGTACAGAATAGGGAAACTGTTCGTCACTGCCTAAGAGCTGCTTTTCTGGTTGGAATCCATTTTGGCGAAAAAAAACATATAGTCGGTTTGAAAGCTCTAGTTGGGAGGAAGTTTGTGCAAAAAAAGTACTGGAAGCAAAGAATAAGAACAGTGAAATTAGCAGAAACTTTCCGATATTATTCATATATAAGATTATATCGATTCTTATTTACAATGCAATACCCTTCGTATATAATGTATAATCCAGGAGTTTGATGTGAGTGATTCCACGAAGAAAAAACTGCTAAATCTACCCCTAAAGGTTATTTTGACGGAAGAGGGGGCTTCTCATTTTATCCAAAATAGAATTAAGTTATTGAGGATAAAATTAGCAGACAACATAGAAGAATATGGTATTTCACTGGATTCTTTTGCTCCCCAGACTGTCCAGCACATGATTTTGGTAGATTATATTTCCAAGCTGGAGATTTCTATGCCGGAATTCTCATCTTCTCGCCAGGATGTAATGGATTTGACAAAGCTGGTTGTCTTTTCCCTCTTGTACAAGCAGTTTGATAAAGAAATTTTTGCAACACTTATTGATTCTGACTGTGTGCGCAAGCACAATAGAAGTAATCCATCCCAGATAATTGACGAGAAGTCAAAGATTACAGACCGTCAAATTCTCTTTCACTTATCAACAAAGGAAGACGTTGTAGACAAGGCTCGTAAGACTATCCTGGATCCACTATGGGCAAAAATCAAAGATGATGCAGAGCTGACTCCGGAAGAAAGAAATATTTTCATGTTGATGACAGAAAAATTTCTTAATCGCATGAGCCGTTTGAACTGGTATATCATCACTAAATTTTATGATCAGAGTGGGTTTGGTGAGATTTTGGGACGCATTCACACCTTGTTGAGAGACTACATGGAAAAAAGCAAGATTGCTGAATATATTTCCTTGATGGTCATGGAATTGGTGTTGAATTGTGAGAACACCAACCTGCGTCAGGAAGCAAGAAAGATGTACAAGGGACTTCCTGATACAGATATGCTTATTTATGATCCAGATGTTAGAAAGAAGATTGTTGCCGAGATGGTAAAGAATCATGAAATGGTATTCCTTTCCTGGAAATTGGGCGGAGGCTCATCCTCCATTGGAAAACAAGGGCGTCTGCAGATTACCCTGTATGACAAGGATGATGAGTTTCAGGAGGTAAAGGAAAGCATTGAGACAAAAAAGTCTGCTGACCTAAAGAAGCGCTCTCTCATAGACTTTTACAAGGAGTTGCCGGAGGGTTCGGAAGGAACTGATTTAGGATTATACTATCTTTCATATCTGGATGAGGCCTGCAAAAAGGTTAACGTTAAATTCGAGTCCTTGGTCAATCAATATTCTGTTAGTAACCTGATGGTCATCACACTCATTTTTAATTTCTGATGAAGAGTTTTACCTGCGTTCCATTTTTTATTTTTTCTGCAATCTTCATTGCAGTGTCTCTCTGTGGATGCTCCAACACCGTTCCAGATTTAACTAGCGTGGAGGCTGTTGTTGTATATGAGTACAGTAGCGTCCAGGAGCCTCCTGAACAACGACTTTCTGTTTTTACCCAAAGCTCTGCAGATTCTGCCCGTGCAATGAAAATTGAAGTCTTGCATCCCGAAGAACAAATTCAGTGGGATATTGCAGAGCCATTAATTCTCTACAACGGTTCAAAGGTTTGGGCAGGTTCCGCAAGCCTCATGCCACCATACTTTGGTCCCATTCCCCAAGGAAATTATACCATCAAATATACGGATTTAGCCGGAGAAATAACCACAGGAGACTTTACTCTCAATTACCTGGAAATACCCGAGATTTCCGTGGAGCAACCAATTTTTATTGATACTTCTGAGGAAGGAGCTTCGTCTTCTGAAGAAAAAGCTTCCGAACCAATAAGAAAGCTGGCGCTTTATTCTGAATATGATGGAAAGGGGAGCCTGCTATATTTTGAAAAGCAGAATAGTGGATGGAAAAGCTTTGATGACCTTTCGGAAAACTATAGTGAAGCCAAATCATTGCGAATCTGCCTGGATTATCCCAGCAAACAGGTCCGGTATATTTTGCCAGCTCAAAATTTTAATTGATGATTTAAACTTTTTTAAGGAGTCTAATCTATGGATACCGAAAACCAGAAGCCTTTTTACCGGACAGTCAAGACTTTTGTATTGCGTGCTGGTCGTATGACCCCGACACAGCAGAAAGATTACCAAGAGCTTTCTGGTCGCTGGTGCATTCCATACACCTCAAGCAACCTGAATTACAGTGAAATCTTTAACAATATTTCACCTGTTACCATAGAAATTGGGTTTGGTATGGGTAAGGCTACAGCAATTATCGCAGCAGAAAATCCTGAAAAGAACTACCTTGGCTTGGAAGTCCATCGGCCAGGAGTAGGAAAGCTCCTGGGAGAAATACGCCGCCGCAATCTGGAAAACATTTACATTATTGAGCACGATGCCTTGGAAGTGCTGGAAAACATGATTCCAGATGGCTCTGTCAGTGCCTTTCATATTTTTTTTCCTGATCCTTGGCCTAAAAAAAAGCATCACAAGCGGCGACTTGTCCAACGGCCTAATACGGATTTACTTGCACAAAAACTTTCTGAGGGCGGCTATCTGTACATGGCTACAGACTGGGAGCCTTATGCAGATTTTGCCCTCCAAGAACTTGAGCAGACCCCTGGCTTGACAAACAGATTCGAAGGCTTTGCTCCCCGCCAGCAGTGGCGACCAGAAACTCGTTTTGAGGAAAAGGGTCTGGACAAAAATCATGTGATACGGGAATTGTTTTTTTTGAAACAGGAGGATTAAATGGAAATAAGCCTTTTTGATTCAGCAAGAATTCAAGAGCTGGAACATTTAATTTTACAATATCAAGATGCCTACTATAACGGGGAGGCGCTCATAACTGACCAAGAATTTGATGCCTTGTGGGATGAGTTAAAGGCTCTCGACCCTTCAAATGATATCCTCCACAAGGTTGGCTCTGATTCTGGTAATTTTGCCAAGGTACAACACCGTATTCCCATGGGGAGTCAAGACAAGGCTGCCAACCCGGAGGAGTTTTTATCTTGGACAGAAAAACATTGCTACGACGAATATCTGGTTGAATACAAACTTGATGGTGCCAGCATTGAGCTGCAATATGACAGCGGCATTTTTGTACGGGCAGTTACTCGTGGCAATGGCATAATTGGTGATGACATCACATCCAACGCAAAGAAAATGCAGGGAGTGCTTCCACGGCTAGAACTTGGAGGAACCTTACTTACGCTTACCGGTGGAATTCGTGGTGAGGTCATTATGCCCCGTCAGGTTCATCAAACTTATTTTTCAGACAAGGCAAACTGTCGCAATGCAGCCAATGGACTTATGAAACGAAAGGATGGGGAAGGCTGTCAACACCTTCAAGTAATTTGCTATGATGCCCTCTTTGAAAACCACTCTTTTGCAGATGAAATCGACAAGGTGACATGGCTAAAGACTTGTGGATTTAATACGGTTCCCCTGACATTGTGTAAAACCCCCCGACAAGTAATTGAATACCGTTCACAGGTAATGGAGCTTCGTCCCAAGCTTGATTACAACATCGATGGATTGGTAGTTAAGGAAAGGGTGATTGATTTGCAGGATGCAGCCCGTGCCCGCCCGGAACGCCAGATTGCCTTTAAATTTAGTTTGGAGGAGGCGGTAACTGTTTTACGACAGGTTGAGTGGAGTGAATCAGGAGCTACCTATACACCCGTTGGGCTTTTTGACCCAGTGGAATTGGCGGGTACCACCGTAAAACGAGCAAGCCTCGTCAACCCCAATACCATCAGAACCCTGGGGGTTAAGATTGGCAGTCACCTTGTAGTAACAAAGAGGGGAGAAATTATTCCAAAGATTGAGTCTGTAGTACCAGCCCCCCTTGGAAAGGACATAATTCCCCAAGTAGACATTGAGTTTCCCTGCACCTGTGGCAGGTGCGGAGCCCAATTGGTTGATGAGGGAACCCGT
Source organism: Spirochaetaceae bacterium (assembly GCA_017936345.1). GTDB lineage: Bacteria > Spirochaetota > Spirochaetia > Treponematales > Treponemataceae > Treponema_F. Next base: position 4,158 of record JAGBFT010000103.1, on the reverse strand, counting down.
TTATTCTGTCCCAATAAATCCTGTCCCAAAAAGATTCTCCATCAGCTGGAAAAATGGATTTCTGTCCTTGACATCAGGGACTTTGGAACAAGTCTTTTGTCCTCTCTTTTTGAGTCAGCCAAGGTTACCTCCATTCTTTCCTTATACCAACTCACAGAGGCGGACCTAACTCCATTTTTTCTGAACCAAGAGAGTATTTCCAAGGAAAAGGAATCCCTGGGTGCAAAGAAGGTGATTAGGTCCATTAAAAGTCGCAGTACAGTTTCCTTGGCTGCCTTCATTGCTGGTTTTGACATAGAGGGCATTGGAGAAACACTTATGGAGCGGCTTACCGATGCAGGTTTTTCTACCTTGGAAAAACTGCTGGACGCATCTGCAGAAGATTTTAGCGCTGTCAATGGATTTGGTGAGGTTACTGCGGCTGCACTAGTTCAGGGCCTGGCAGATAACAGGGAAGAAATGCTGGCCCTTGTTGAAAGGGGATATATCACCCTCAAAGCGCCTATGCTGGAAGGCTCTCTAATAGGATTGTCATTTTGCTTTACCGGGGAATTGTCAATCAAAAGAAGCCAGGCAGAACAAATGGTAAGAGAAAGGGGGGGAACAACAAAGTCATCGGTGGTGAAGGGGCTTTCCTATCTGGTTACCAACGACACCACCTCCGGCTCATCAAAAAACAAAAAGGCCGCTCAACTAGGAATTCCTGTCATAGACGAAGCAGCCTTCCTTGAGTTACTTAAAGTATAAAAATCCTTTCTCCGTAAAGAAATCAGGATTTACCGCCTCCCCATTGAGCCTAACCTCCCAGTGGAGATGGGGTCCTGTGGCCAGACCTGTAGCACCAGACAAACCAATAAGGTCGCCAGTTTCCACCATTTGTCCCACCCTCACATTGAAAGAATCCAAATGGTAGTACAAGCTGTACAAGCCAGGCATATGCTCAACAACGATGCTCAACCCAGAAGAAATCCTATCTTCTGCCATTACCACCCGGCCAGCCCCACAAGCAGTTACCTCTGAACCTGTAGGTATACCGTAATCAATGCCATAGTGCAAGCTGGTAGAAGAGCCTCCCGTCACATAGGAATATATCCTTCGGTCACCAAAAAAGGAAGTTCTTCTTGTAGCAGTGGTGGGTGCCTCAAAGGGCTCCTTTTGAAAAACAGAGTCTGTGTTAATTGTGTAGAGAATCTCATTCAACTTGTCAATCTGCCTCATACGAGTACTACTAGTATCCGTCTTGATGGAGGTATTCCTGTTGTCAAGCTCCAGGGTCTCACTGATGAATTCCTTTGGTTCGATGGAAATTGGCAGGGTAAACTTCATAAATTCCCTGCCATAGGCACTATACATAATGGTAATATCGTGGGTTCCAGTTTCCTGATAGGTGGATAGGGGAATCATTCCACAAAGCGAAAGAGAATCATTCTTGTCATTTTTCCCGTCAAGGACAAAGAAATCTGTCTTTCGCTTTTCTCCAAATAAAAGCACTGCCTGAGTAAGTCCATCTGGTTCCTTGCGAGTTGTCTTTGACGGGGTAAAATCCAGTCTAACACAAAGAGGGTCTCCCGGTTGAACAGATTCAGAATAAGTTACGTAGATTGAATAATCTTCCCCAGTATAAACAGCTGTAGCAGGTTCAGCAAAAGAAAGATTCCAACTAATAAAAAAACAAAGTAGGTATATAAAAATTTTCTTCATGGTTACCAGTATATAGGTAAAGCAACCTTCATGCAAGAATAATTTCAAGAACAAAATTTCGGTTTTTGCCAATTATTTAAAACTACAAGGTTGACAAATAATTCTATACCTGATATTATATTTCAACCTAGAGATTGGGTGATGGGCTACTAGCTCAGTAGGTAGAGCAACGCCCTTTTAAGGCGTGGGTCATTGGTTCGAATCCAATGTAGCTCAGAGGACTTCTACATATACGTGGGAGTCTTTTTTTTTGTCAATAGTACAAATGTTTGACCAACTATTGACAGTGTTAAAATATATCACTAAACTGACATTATTACTATTTTTGTCTAAATGAATACAAGAGGTACATAAACTTATGGAATATAACTTGGAACGTCAGCATTCAAAAGGAAAGCTTCATGCCATTGAAAGAATCAATGAATTGGTTGACAAGGATTCTTTTATGGAAATCTATTCCGGCGTTCATCATAACTGTACTAGTTTTGGAATGGCAGGAAAGGAGATTCCTTATGATGGTGTAATTACAGGGTTTGGTACAATAAATGGTCGTCGTGTGGCAATTTATGCGCAGGATTTTACCGTGCAGGGTGGTTCCTTGGGAAAAATGCATGGTGATAAAATCGCCGAGATTATTGAGATGGCCATTGAAAACCGATGCCCGGTATTTGGAATCAACGACTCGGGTGGAGCACGTATCCAGGAAGGGGTCAATTCCTTGGCGGGATATGGAAATCTCTTCCATCAAAATGTCCGGGCCTCGGGCTACATCCCCCAGATTTCCATCATTGCCGGACCCTGTGCCGGTGGTGCTGTCTATTCCCCCGGAATCACGGACTTTATCTTTACTGTTGACAACATCAGCTATATGTTCATTACTGGTCCAAAGGTGGTAAAGAGTGTAATGTTCATGGACATTACAGAGGAGGATTTGGGTGGTGGTGCCATCCATTCCCAAAAGTCTGGTGTGAGCCACTTCCGCTGTCCTGATGAGAAAGACTGCTTTTACAAGGTACGCAAGCTTTTGGATTATATTCCCCATTACTATGGAGACCGCATTCCTACAGCCACCTCCCGGTATGATGCACGTAAAAAGGCAAGGAAAATTGCGGAGGTTCTCCCTGACAGGGGAACCCAGGGCTACGATATTCGCAACGTCATCGACTGCCTGGTGGATGACGACAGCTTCTTTGAGGTTATGGAAGAGTTTGCTGTCAATATAGTTGTAGGCTTTGCACGCATTGAGGGACGTACCATTGGAATTGTGGCCAATAACCCTGCGGGGTTGGGAGGCATTCTCAACTGTGATGCCTCCGACAAGGCTGCCCGTTTTATCCGCTTCTGTGATGCCTTCAACGTGCCGCTGCTGAACCTGGTGGATGTTCCAGGCTTTGTCCCGGGGCCCCAAGAGGAACAAAAGGGCATCATCCGCCACGGTGCAAAGCTCATCTATGCTTATTCCGAAGCCACCGTACCCAAAATCACTGTCATCACACGGAAGGCCTACGGTGGAGCCTACATTTCGATGTGTTCAAAGCACATTGGCGCAGACTTTGTTTTTGCCTGGCCCAAGGCGGAAATTGCGGTGATGGGAGCGGAGGGAGCCATCCAAATTCTCTATGCAAAGGAAGTGCGGGACCCAAACAAGGCTCAAGTTATTGAGGAAAAACTACAGGAATACCGGGAGACGGTAATGACACCCAAGACTGCCGCAGAACAGGGCTATGTTTCGGAGGTAATCAACCCTGAGGATACAAGAAGAAAAATTTCCCAGTGTCTCCGCTTGCTAAAGGGCAAAAAGTCCACCTCCTGTGTTGAGAAAAAGCACGGGAACATTCCCCTGTAAGCTCATCTTGCAGAAGTGCAAAGGCTGATGATTTCCTTGTGCCAAGGAATTTGTCGGCCTTTTTTTATAAACTCCATTCTCTGGTTTGGTAAACATGAAAACTAAATAAAAGAATTGTGAATAACTTGAAGTTCCGTTTAGTTTAGGCTATACTGTACCGGAACATTTTACATAGGAGGTTTAATGTGAACAAGAAGATTCTTATCGTTGCAGCACTCCTAATGGTAGTCTGTGTTAGTGGAGCCTTTGCCTGGGCCATTGGTATTCAGGGTGGCGGTGGAGTCAACGCCGGTGGCGGCGCTGCCATCACCTTCAAGTTAGATCAGTTGCCCTTGGTATTTGCTGCTGATTTTGCCGGTAATTCTAACTATTTTGCCATTGGTGTTACTGGTGACTATTGGTTTATCGGAAACCCCACTATTGTAGACACTCCAATTGGTCCATTCGGCTGGTTTATTGGTGGTGGTGTAGGTGTTGCTTTCCGATTTTGGGATAATGACAGCTACAACAAGGACGACCATGGTGGCTTTGGTATTCGAGTGGCAGGACGGCTTCCTATCGGATTGAACATGATGATTGCTGCTGGCCCAGTTGAAATTGAGCCCTATATC
>JAGBFT010000102.1 GCA_017936345.1 Spirochaetaceae bacterium | reverse complement strand
GGCATTCCAAGGCTGTAGTGGTTTAACAAGCATAAGCATTCCCGAGGGGGTCACAACCATTGGGGCTGGGGCATTCCAAGGCTGTAGTTCATTAGATATTAGTGTTAATGAGGATAATACGACATACTCATCAGAGGATGAAATGTTATTGAACAAAGAAAAGACAATTTTGATTGCATATCCTTCAGCTAAAGAAACTGTCACCAACGTTCCAACCTCTGTGAAAACCATTGATGAATATGCATTCGACAGCTGTAGTGGTTTAACAAGCATAAGCATTCCCAGCTCTGTTACAAGCATTGGGAATTATGCATTCTATGGATGTAGTAGCTTAACAAGCATAAGCATTCCCAGCTCTGTTACAAGCATTGGGAATCATGCATTCCAAGGCTGTAGTGGAGCTACCGTTAAGGTAGAGGCGGAGAATCCTCCTACATGGGATTCTGGTGTGTTTAAGGACGTCTCCAAAATACTGGTACCAAAAGACTCTGTAAATAAGTATAGGGAGGCAGAAAACTGGAAGGAGTATAGCGGCAAAATCGAAGCCGTACCAGATCAAACTTCCTAGTGTCGGCTAGGGATTAAGGGAAAGGGGCTTGCCTTGGGGTGAGCCCACTTTTTTGTGGTGTGGTGTGGGATAAAGCTTGTGAGGGAGTCGGGCAACCGTCTCCTTTCGGGGGGGGGGGGGCTTGGTTTTGTGGTTGGGTGAGAATTTGGCACAAAGCCTCCTTGGATTAAGTTTGTTTACATATATGTTATAAGCATAGAAGTGAGAAAATTTGTCGTTTTTTTGGGAAAAAGTTTGACTTTTTGTAAAACTACACTTTTCATGGGGACTTTTGTAGCACCATAGCATCAAGCACAAGTACCAAGCTGCACCAGATTATTAAATGTAATTATTTACTTTTATTTTAATAGATTATATGATAATTTTTACGGAGTAAAACATGAAAGATAAGTTAGTTTTAATTACAGGTGCATCATCTGGTATTGGCAAGGCCTGTGCTGAAATATATGCAAAAAATGGAGCAAATCTTATATTAGTTGCCCGTAGAGGCGAGAAGTTAAAAGAACTTGCAAAGGAACTAGAAGATAAATACTCAGTAAAAATACATAATTATATTTTTGATGTTAGAAATCGTGAAGACGTTATTAGTTTCAGCAAAGATTTAGAAAATTCAAACTTAATACCTGATGTTTTTATTAATAATGCTGGTCTTGCCAGAGGGCAAGATCCAATTTATGTTGGCAACATTGAGGATTGGGATACTATGATTGATACAAATATAAAAGGCTTATTATATATGTGTCGTGGCGTTATCCCCTTAATGATGAGTAAAAATGAAGGCAGTATTATTAATCTTGGTAGCATTGCAGGTCGTCAAGTGTATGCTGGTGGCAATGTTTATAATGCTACAAAGTATGCCGTAAGGGCAATTTCCGAAGCAACTAATATTGATTTATTAAATACAAATATTAGAGTATGCAATATTGAACCCGGCGCTGTGGAAACAGAATTTTCGATAGTTAGATTTAATAACGATAAGGAAAAAGCAGATAATGTATATAAAGGTTTTAAACCCTTAGTTGCAGAAGATATTGCAAATATTATCTACTTTGTAACATCTCTACCACCACATGTAAATGTTCAACATTTACTGGTAACACCAACGGCTCAAAGGTCTGTTAATCACACCAAAAGAGATTTATAAAATTTCATAGGGGAAAAAACTCAATAAATGGAGAAAGCTCCTTTTTGATGTTTTCTCCCCTCTCCCCCACTATTCTAAAATACAGCGACTAAAATGGTTTTCTCCCACCTTTTTCATGGGAGGAAGCTCTTTTAGACACTCGTCTGTAGCCCTGGAACAGCGATGGGCAAAGGGGCAGGCGTTTTCCTTCTCCAAAACAGAACGAACCTCGCTATTGGACTGGGTCAAATTACCCTGGGAGCCAGAAAAAAGCAATTGGGTGTAGGGATGAACCGCCGTTTGGAAAAGATTTGCGGCGGGGGCTTCTTCTACCATTACACCGCCGTACATCACCCCAATGGTGTCACAAAAGTAACAGGCTACCCGTAAATCGTGGGTAATAAACATGAGACTTAAATTCCTCTCCCGCCGCAAATCTTGCAACAGATTTAGAATCTGTCCCTGAACAGAAACGTCCAGGGCAGAAACCACTTCATCACAAATCAGCAGCTGGGGTTCCATAATAAGACCACGTGCTATGGAAATACTCTGCCTTTGGCCACCAGAAAATTCTGAGGGGCGGCGGTGGAGGTCAGCAACAGAGAGTCCCACCTCTTGGATAATTTTTTCTGCCCGCTGCCAGGCATCTTCCTTGCCCCGCCACAGGGAGGAGTAGCGGAGAGCTGCGGTAAGAACTTGGAACACCGTCATGCGGGGGTTCAAGGAACGGGCTGGGTCTTGGAAGATGTACTTAACCTGCTCTCGATACCGCCGCAATTGGTGCTTGCTTAATTTTTCTTGAACAAGGGGCTCCTGGGCTTCCTGTGGCCAAAATTCGATTGAACCAGATGTGGGCCGGTACATGCTTACCAGCATTCGGGCAGTGGTAGATTTTCCACAACCTGATTCTCCCACCAAGCCATAGGTAGAACCACGCTGAATGGCGAGATTTACGTCATTTACTGCGTAGACAGTTTTTTTATTCTTTTGAAAAAATCCCGCTTCAAGACTAAACTCTTTAAACAGCCCCTTGGCTTGGATAATGGGCTGGACTACTGGTGAGGTACATTGTTCATTATTCATGGAATTCTCCTATTTTCCAGCATTTTACACCTTCTTGTCTGCATTCAGCTTTGGCATAGCTACAACGAGACACAAAAGGACAGCCCACAAGGGGATTTGTGGGGTCACAAACCTGACCGGGGATGGAAGCCATTGCTTCCTTGCTGTAGTGCTGGCCAAACTCTGGGGTTGCTCCAATGAGGGCTTGAGTGTAGGGATGACGGGGTTCATTCATAATTTGAGCGGCGGAACCTGTTTCCATAATCTTTCCACCATACATAACAGCAATACGGTCGGAAATGCGACCGACAGTATGAATATCGTGGCTAATAAAGAGGATTGCCATACCCCTCTCCTTTTTAAGCCTCAAAAGCAAGGACACAATTTGTGCCGCAATGGTAACATCCAGGGCGGTGGTAGGCTCGTCGGCAATAAGGAGCTGACAGTCTTGGGCTAGGGCTAGAGCAATACCAATGCGCTGAAGTTGTCCACCACTAAACTGGTGGGGATAGGCATTGAGACGACCTTCTGGGTCTGGCAGCTCCACCTCCTTCAGCAAGGCCACCGCCCTCTTGTCAGACTCTTCCTTGGTAATGGTGGAATCCAGATTACGGAAGGTTTCAAAAAATACCTTTCCAATATTTTGCAGGGGGTCAAAGGAACGGCCAGGCTCTTGAAAGATGAGGGCAATACGTTTTCCACGAAATTCACGCAATTCACTTTGGCTTAATTTTGTTAGGTCAACTCCATCAAAATAGATAGAACCAGAAACATGAGCATTTGCAGGCAAAAGCCCTGGAATTGCCGTAGTGGAGACGGACTTTCCACTGCCAGATTCCCCTACAATACCAAGAATTTCTCCTGGTTTTAGGTCAAAACTAACCCCACGCACACCGTAAACAGGAATTATTTCGGCTCCTCTCAAAAGACTAAAGGTTACCTTGAGATTTCTAACAGAAAGAAGGCTTTTGGAATCAGAAACTGGAGCTTCCAGCCCTGAACCAGCCTCGTCACTATCAGCACCCTCCTTCTTGTTGAGCGATACAAAGAAGGCCGCAAGTTTACGCCGATTGAAGACAATGTTGTAGGGATCGTAAAAATCTCGCAAAACGTCACCAATAAAATTAAAGGCCAGAGTAACAATCAGCAGCATAAGAACTGGATACAAAAGCCATGGGAAATTTATCAGGTTAGACAGGGTAGAAATATCTCGGTTGATGAGAGAGCCCCAACTAACAGCAGGATCGTTAATTCCCAGACCCAAGTAAGAAAGGGTTGTTTCGCTCATAATAAAGCCTGGCACACTTAGGGCTATGCTAACAATCAGGAGACTGGTTACCTGTGGAATAATTTGACGGAAAATTACCACAAAGGCAGGGATTCCTTCTAGGTCTGCATCTACGATAAATTCTTCCCTCTTGATGGAGTGAACCATACCTCGAATGGTTCGAGCCGTACCCGGCCAGCCTACTAGGGCTAGAATCACCGTAATCAGCATATAGGATGTGCCGCTGTCCATCCTTGTATTCAGCAAGGAGCGCAAAAAGAGGATAAAGTAGAGGCTAGGTATCAGCATAAAGAATTCTGCAAAACGCATGATGGTCCAATCTGTAGCCCCGCCAAAATAACCGGATAAGCCTCCAAAAAGCACTGCCAAAAACAGCGAAATTGCTGTAGCCACAAAGCCAATTGTGAGAGAAATCCGGCTTCCATAAACAATACGACTAAAAAGGTCTCGACCCAAAATATCTGCCCCTAAAAGATACACAGGATAGGTAGTACCCTCTGCGGTGGGTTCTGTACCAAAGAGGTGAACATCTGTGGGGATAAGGCCAAAAAGCTTGTAGGGGCTACCCTTTACAAAAAACTTTACCGGATGACTGTAGCCTTCGTCACTAACTCGGGCATATTCCCAAGTAGATTTATTGATTACCCTAAATTCTCGGACCACCAGACCTTCTCTTGTAAGCTGAAGATTAGCTGGATGATAGGAGTTTTGGTCAAAGGTTTGAATTGCAGGATAGGGAGCCACGAATTCTGCAAAAATCATTACAAGATAGACGATAATCAGCAGGATAAGAGAGACCATTCCCAGGGGACGTGTTTTTAAGTATTGAAAAAATTTCTTCATGGTCTACTCCTTACCATACCGAATGCGGGGGTCAACTACCGCTAATAAAATGTCTGAAATAACCATGCCCACCAGTACCAATGCAGAAATAAACATACTATTGGCCAAAACAAGGTTAATATCCTCTTGTAAAACAGCTTCGTACATGAGTCGCCCCAAGCCAGGATAGGCAAAGATAATTTCCAGCACAAGAGAGCCATTAAACAGACTTGCCAAAAGGTTGGCACTACCAGTGATGTAGGGATTCAGTGTGTTGCGGAAGGCGTGATGCAAGTACACCTTCTTTTCACTAATACCTCTGGCTCGAATAGCCAGTATGTAGGGCATTCCCATTTGGTCCAGCATAGTAGCTCGAATCATTCTCATAGTGCCACCAATTCCACCCAAAAAGGATGCCAAAAGGGGCAAGAAAATATGATGGGCATAACTAAAGGTAAACTGAAGGGGAGCCTCACTAAAGGGAAAGTCCGGGTAGGCGGTAACGGGGAAAAGACCGGTAAGGCTGGCAAAAAGCTGGAGCAAAATCAGCAGCAGGATGCCGGGGAAGGCGTGAAAAAACAGGGCAAAAAAGGTGACGGCTGTATCCGTGCGGGTTCCCGCCTTGCTGGCAAAGTAAATTCCCAGCAAAAAGGAAAAAAATGTAATGAAGACCAGAGATATCAAGTTAATCAGCAAGGAATTCCAAATGCGGGAACCAAGCAAAAAACCAACGGGAGCACGGGAAATAAGGCTAGTACCCAGGTCTCCATGAAAAACAACTCGTTGGAGCCACTTAAAATATTGAATATAAAAGGGTTGATCCAGTCCAAACTCCCGGTGCAGCTGCTCCATTTGAACTTGGGTAAAATTATCCTGGCTTGTGGAACCTCCTCCCTGTACTCCGCCTGAAGGAGCCCCGCCCTGAGCGCTGGACAAAAGCTGCTGGGTCATCATTTGGTCCACGATGTCTCCCGGGGCTAATTCCATAAGTCCAAAGAGGGCAAAACCAAGTAAAAACAGGAGAAAAAACATGGTAATAAGGCGACCTACCACAAAGGATAACAGGGGTGTCTTTTTCCTAAATTTTATGAAAGGAGACTGGATAGTTACTAGCAATCTTCTACAAAAAAGGCTTGTATTCATATTCTTATCCTCATTTACGGAAGCTTTAATTTTCCGCCTTAAGATAAAGCCAATTAGTCATGGCTCCATTCAAGTTGTCGTAGTAAAAGTTGGTTAAATCCCAACGATTGTTAATGGCAAAAAATCCCCTACTACGAATGAGATAAATCACAGGGCATTCTTCCAAAAGGATTCGTTGGTATTCATCCCAGATCACCTGGGCATCCTCTGGGTCTACAGTGTGACTTCCCTCATTGTACAGATAGTCAACACGAGCCTCCCATTCCGTGGCAGGTTCTTCCTGTAGGGGATACCATAGGTGAAGGTTTCCGTCAGAAGGCCACACGTTGCTTCCCTGGGTGGGGAACATGGCAGAACCAAGCCCAATGATAACGGACTGCCAGTCAAAGGTGGCCGTAAGCATTTCAACCACTTTTTGAAAGTCAATTTGCCGAATGTGAACACTTATTCCAATGGCGGCGCACTCATCTGCTATAATTTGTCCAATATCGTTTAGCATTGTATTGGCAGAGGGAACGGTAATGTCGAATTCCACCTTTACACCAGCACTGTCGTATAAGAATCCATCACTACCCTTGTAAAATCCCACAGATTCCAAAAGACGGGTGGCTCGTTGCAAATCGTAGCGATACTGAAGGGTGACATCTGGATTGTAGTAGGGATTTGGTGGTGGAAAAAAGTAATAGGTGGGGTCTCCCAAGCCACGATAAACTTGATTAATAATGCGGTCTCGGTTCAGAATGCAACTCATGGCTTGACGAAATTTTTTGTTAACAAACCAGCTGTAATAGGGCTTATCCTGATTTATGGGGTTTTGATTAAAAGACCACAGCATGGAGTCAAAAGAACCCGCCGCATTAAAGACTGTGTAGCCTTGACCTTGCTCATCCACCACCGCACTTAATTCTTCTGGTCGGGGAGAATAGGTTTCCAGCTTTCCTTGACGGAACAAAAGGTACTGGGTATTAGAATCTCCTACAATTTGGGCAATCATCTGCTGAGGATAGGGATTGGAGGTTCCAGCTGAATCTTTTTGCCAATAGTCGGGGTTTCTAGCAAACACAAGGCGTTGGGCAGGAGTATACTCTGCAATAAACCAGCGACCACAAGATGGAATGTCCCGTGGATTGGTGGAGGCGTTCAGGATATTTTTTACCCCTTCCACCCCATTTTTTTCCTTTGCCTCCCTGAACAAAAATGCGGGTTGAATTGAAGTATTGGTAGCAAGGAGGGGTTCTGCTATAATTCTTGGGAAGATAAAATCGAACCTTTTGTCGTCTACCCTTACACACTGAATTCTCTCCTGACTTCCATCTGGCATAATGACAAATTGACTGTTGTAGGCACTACTACCAAACTCTGGGTCTCCAGCAATTTCGTTATGCCAGTACACCACGTCGTCGGAGGTGACGGGAATCTTTTTATTTGAATCGTACCAGTTCCAGTACAAGTCATCCCGCAGGGTAAAATGAACCGTGAGGGTATCGTTTTCGTAGTCAGTTTCTATTTCAAAGGAGGCGGCATGTGGAATCCATTGGCGGGTAAGCATATCGTAATCCACCAAATAATCGGTGGTCATACCAATGATTGCGGCGCTATCTGCATCCCGCTCTGCAATCAAGTGGTTAAATGTCTTAGGGTCTGCCAAAATAGAAGTGTTCCAGGTTCCACCTACAGTACCAGGCTGCCACTCTTGCCCCTTGTAGGGCTTGGACTGTGTTTGCTCTATGAGTTTGGAGTCAGTACTGGCAGTAAGCTCTTGAATTTCAGCTAGAGTCAAATCCTGATATTTTTTACAGGAAACAGAAATAAGACTTATTAAAGCCAGCAGGACAGAAAGGAAGGTTCTCATACCTTATTTTCCCACATAGAAAGCCATTGGTCAATGTTTTTTTAGATAAAACCTCGTAGTATCAAAATTGGTAGAATCGTGACTGCTTCTACGGCACAGTAATCAACTCAATATTTTGTCCCGAAAATATTTTTCTTTGGTCTTCACTTATGTTATTGTCTGTTATGATGTGGGTTATCTGATTTATAGAACCAATTGTAAAGTTGTGCTGTAGCCCTATTTTTGTATGGTCTGCAAGAATAATTCTTTGCTGATGAGTTTGTTGAATCATCATGCTGTTAATCATAGTTTCCTGAAAAATTGCTGTACAAATATCTCCCTTAGTACTGATTCCGCTCACTCCTAAAAAGCACTTGTTGGCACGGATATTTTTTAACATTTGTACCGCAATATCCCCAACCATAGAATGCTTTATAGAACTGATAATCCCCCCCGTAAAAACAATTTCCGCTTTCCCTGAATCTGCACAACGAATTGCATTTGCGTTATTTGTGATTATAGTTATTTTTTTGTGCACAAGAGTTTCAAACAAAAAAAAGGCCGTTGTACTACTATTGATGAATATAGTATCACCATCTTCCACCATTTGAGCAGCCCTACTGGCAATAATTCTTTTGTTCTGTTGAATGTCTATTCCACTACCTAGAGAAACATCCCGTGCCAATGCATGGGGCAAAATACGGGCTCCTCCATGAAATCGTTCTATAAGCCCCTTCTTTTCAAAATATTCCAAGTCTCTTCGGAGTGTTAGATGAGAAACTTCCAACTCTTTTGCCATTTCACCTATAGTGACAGTTTGATTCGCCAATAACTTTTGCCAGAGGATTTGTTGACGTTGCCATACCATGGCCTTACTATTCTTCATTCAAACAACTCCAGATTAATATAAACACACTCTCAGTATGCATATTAACACATATATATTTAATAGTGCAAGCAAAGAAAAGCGGACAACTCTGTTCGTAAATGCCTTTTTATGAATCAATTTATTAATAAAATAAATTTATTAAATAAATTTATGCACTATTTATGATTTATTTTTGTTGACATATCAAATTTTATGATTGATAATGATATTGTATTAAACCTTTTAGGAGTTTCTTATGTCAAAGATTAATGATATTACAAGAGAATCTTGGATTCTTTCCACCTTTCCTGAATGGGGAACCTGGCTTAACGAAGAAATTGAAGCAGAAAGCGTTCCTGCAGGAAACGTTGCCATGTGGTGGCTGGGATGCACAGGAATCTGGGTAAAAACCCCCGGCGATTGCAATGTCACTATAGATTTCTGGTGTGGAAATGGAAAAAGAACCCATGGAGACAACAAGATGAAGCCCGGACACCAGATGGCCAATATGTGTGGAGCCCGTTTGATGCAGCCAAACCTGAGAGCCGTTCCCTTTGTTTTGGATCCTTTTGGGGTAAAGCACGTTGATGCTGTTTTTGCAACCCACTACCACCAAGACCATATGGATCCCAATTATGCTGCCCACGTAATCAAAAGCGGCATGACAACTGTAGATTCAGCAGGAAAAGAGATTCCCGTTCCATTCATTGGCCCCAAAAAGTCCGTTGAAACATGGATAAAATGGGGTGTTCCAGAAGAACGCTGTACAATCGTAAAGCCCGGTGATGTAGTAAAAATCAAGGATATTGAAGTTGCTGTAGTGGAGTCATTTGACAGAACTTGTCTAGTAACAACTGATGATACCTCTGAAAACCGAGAGGAGCTTGTTGGGGTTTGCCCAATGGATATGGACGAAAAGGCCGTAAACTACATCATTAAAACTCCTGGCGGTAATATTTACCACAGCGGGGATTCCCATTACTCCATCCGTTTTGCAAAGCATGGCAAAGAGCATGATATAGATGTTGCCTTTGGTTCCTTTGGCGAAAATCCTGTCGGCATGATGGACAAGATGACATCCATCGACATCCTTCGTATGGCAGAAGCCTTACGATGTAAGGTTGTTATCCCCATTCACTATGATGTATGGACAAATTTCATGGCAGACACCCATGAGATTGATGTATTGTACGATATGAAAAAATACCGTCTGGACTACCAGTTCCATCCTTTTATATGGGAAGTTGGTGGCAAATATGTATATCCTCGTGATAAGGACAAGAGAGCATATCACCATCGACGTGGTTTTGAGGATTGTTTTGAAGCTCCACAGAATATTCCATTCCCATCATTACTATAGAGTGAGGTAAAAAGCATGGGACGTGACTGGCAATTAGGACTATATGAAAAAGCCCTGCCCCCCAATCTTTCCTGGGAGAAAAAATTGAAGACAGCAGGCGAGTTGGGATTTGATTTTGTTGAAATCAGCATCGATGAAACAGATGAAAAGCTAGCCCGCTTGAGTATGACTCAACAGGAACGAAAGGAATTGGTAGAAATGATGGTAAATACAGAGGTTCCAATACGGACTATGTGTCTGAGCGGACATAGAAAATATCCCTTAGGAAGTTCGAATCCACTCACTGAAGCACGTTCTTTAGAGATAATGGACAAGGCTCTGCAATTGGCCGTCGATCTCGGCATTCGTATTATTCAAATTGCCGGTTATGATGTGTACTACGAAGAAAGTACAGAAAAAACTGTAGCACGTTTTGCTAAAAACCTACAAAAAGTAGTGAACATGGCAGCTACCTATGGTGTTCTGTTAGGATTTGAAACCATGGAAACTCCTTTTATGAATAGCGTAACCAAGGCCATGGCTTATGTAAGGAAAATTAATTCTCCGTATCTCCATGTCTATCCTGATTTAGGAAATGTAACCAATGCTATGGTCGCTTCCGGGGGAAGTGTTCTTCAAGATTTATCAAACGGAACAGGCTCTCTCGTTGCCATGCATCTAAAAGAAACCAATCCTGGTGTTTTTAGGGACATGGATTTTGGAACAGGTCATGTTAATTTTTCTGAAGGAATTACTGGAGCCTGGTGTCAAGGAGTGCGTCGTTTTACCCTAGAGTGCTGGTATCATGGAGAACAAGATTGGATGGAACGATTGGCAGCCGCTCGCAACCGATTTGCACAGGAACTGGATAGCCAAATAAAAAAGGAGTTTTAGGATGGATATGTACATTGAAAAAAAGGTTTTGCGGAATCTTTCCAAATGCTATTCAGTTGCACCCTTGCGATATAAAGGGCAAGACTGCCTGTTGGTAGCGGCAGAAAAGAAAGATCCGTGCTTATTGTTCGATATTGAAGGCAATTACATGGATCAGATATGGGAAACTCCAGGCGGAACCATGACAATGGTTCAAATTCCTGGTTCCGATGGACAGTTCCTTGCTGTTCACCAGTTTTACTCACCCAATGATTCTGCAGAGGCAAAGATTGTATTGGTTACTCCTCCAGTACAAGAAGGGGCAAAGTGGTCAGTTAGAACCATAGTAGATATACCCTTTGTCCATCGTTTTGATATTTTGGAACGTGAGGGGCATAGGTATCTTTTTGCCTGTACACTTAAATCTGGTCACGATTACAAGGATGATTGGAGTCATCCTGGAAGAATTTATGTAGCGGAGCTTCCTGAAGATTTGGATTCCTACGATGAAAACAATCAGCTTCCTCTGACCTGCATAAAAGAAGGTTTAGGACATAACCATGGATATACACGGGATGTAGAGAATGGGGTGGTCTGTTGTATTGTAAGTTGCGACCAGGGGGTATTTCGTTTTACACCTCCCCAGAATCCCCAGGATTCCTGGAAAGAAGAGCAGCTTCTAGAAGAAGCAACTTCAGATGCAATACTTATAGACTTGAACGGTGACGGAGTGAAGGAATTGGTTTCCATCAGTCCATTCCATGGGGACTCGGTTGCAATTTACGAACAGAAATCTTCCAAATATACCTGCGTTTATCCTTGTCCCACAAGCCCTGAGTTTGCCCATGCCATTTGTGCCGGAACCCTTTGTGGAAAACCTGTGGTAATTATTGGACACAGAGGTGGAGCACGCAATCTACTGGCATTGGAGTACGGCAAAGATGGATACAACACTGTAATACTTGATAAGGATGTGGGACCCGCAAATGCACTCCTGTTTCAACATCAAGGCAGGGATATAATTTTGTCTGCAAATCGAGAGACAGATGAAATTGCACTGTATCACATCACGAAGGGGGAATAGGACTATGTTAAGTGAGCTGAAGCAGCTTGTATATGAAGCCAATATGCAATTGCCCCACTACAAATTGGTGACCTTCACCTGGGGAAACGTCTCTGGAATAGACAGGGAAAGGGGCTTGGTAGTCATTAAACCCAGCGGTGTGGAATATAAAAATCTGACAGCGGATTCTATGATAGTTGTGGACTTGGACGGTAAGGTTGTTGAAGGAAAATACAATCCCTCTACAGATACGAATACCCACATAGAGCTGTACAAGGCGTTTCCCTCCATTGGGGGAGTTGTCCACACCCATTCAACCCATGCAACTGCGTGGGCGCAGGCAGGGAGAGTGATACCTTGTTATGGAACAACCCATGCTGACTATATCTTTGGTCAGGTTCCCTGCGCCCGCCTTTTGACAGCAGAAGAAATGGAGGATTATGAAAGAAACACAGGAAAAGTCATTATAGAAGCCTTTGCTGACAAAGACTACCAATCTGTGCCCTGTGTATTGTGTAGAAATCATGGTCCCTTTGCCTGGGGAAAAAATCCAAGTGACGCTGTTCATAACGCAGTGGTTCTCGAGGAGTGTGCAAGAATGGCATTGCTGACAGAACAATTGTCTCCCCATGCATTGGAAACACCTTCCTACCTGTTAGAAAAACATCACCAAAGAAAGCACGGTAAAAACGCCTATTATGGACAGACAGGGTGAATAACCAATTGACGGACGTAATCTAGTCTATACAAAGTCTGGGCTAGTACGTATATAGGATGACCAGTGTAAAATACACGAGTCAATAACACATGATAGGAGGATAATAATGAGTGTTGTGTTATCTATTTGGAGCTTCTTCCAAAATAACATTCTCACAAAACCAGCGTTTTTTGTGGGATTGATTGTATTATTGGGGTATGTGCTATTACGCCGTCCGTTTTACCAGGCAATTGCTGGGTTTATTAAGGCAACAGTGGGTTACATGATTTTGAATGTTGCTTCTGGAGGTTTGGTAAACAACTTCCGCCCCATCCTTGCAGGACTGAACCAGAGGTTCAATTTGAATGCTGTAGTTATTGATCCTTATTTTGGACAGGCAGCAGCACAAGCAGCAGTTGAAAATATTGGTCGTTCATTTACACTGATGGTACAGGTATTGTTGGTTGCGTTCCTATGGAATTTGCTTCTCGTATTCCTTCGCCGTTTGACAAAGGTTAGAACAGTATTCATTACTGGTCACATCATGGTTCAGCAATCATCTACAGCCTTGTGGATTATTTTGATGTGTTTCCCCACTTTAAATGATCCCGGCGTAGTTGCCATGTTGGGATTGCTCCTTGGAACCTATTGGGCGGTTTCTTCCAACATGACAGTAGGACCTACCCAAGAGCTTTCAGATGGGGCTGGATTTGCAGTTGGACATCAGCAGATGTTCGGTGTATGGTTAACAGATTTGATTGCACCTAAAATTGGTGGTAAAAATCGAAAAAGCTTGGAAGACCTCAAACTGCCTGGTTTCTTATCCATTCTCAACGAAAACATTGTATCGACATCCTTGTTGATGGTTATTTTCTTTGGAATCATCATTGCAATCTTAGGTCCAGAAACTATGCATACATTGGACAGCTCTTTTGCCGCTAGCCAGAATTTTGGTTTTTACATCATTGAAAAATCCTTCACCTTTACTGTATACCTCCAGATTCTACAGTTGGGTGTTCGTCTGTTCGTAGGTGAGCTTACAGAGTCTTTTCAGGGTATTTCAGAAAAAATGTTGCCTGGTGCTATGCCTGCCATTGACTGTGCCGCAACCTATGGTTTCGGTCATCCAAACGCAGTAACATTGGGATTCTTGTTCGGTGCACTAGGACAATTTATTGCTATTGGTGGATTAATCTTGTTCCGCAGTCCTATATTCATCATCACAGGATTTGTTCCCGTATTTTTTGACAATGCAACCTTTGCTGTATTTGCCAACAAGAAGGGTGGTGTTAAGGCAGTATTTGCAATCCCACTTGTTTCCGGCATCCTACAGGTTCTCGGTGGTGCATTTGCCGCAATGTACTTTGGTTTGTCACAGTTTGGAGGTTGGCACGGAAACTTTGACTGGGATACAGTATGGCCAATTTTTGGTGTACTTATGAACAACGCAAAATATATTGGTGTAGGAATCATTATGATATTCCTATTGGCTATTCCTCAGCTTCAGTACTACTTTGGCAAATATCGCAAGGAAAACTACTTCAAAGTGGCAGAAGATTATGAATCAGTAAAACCAGCTGAAGAGTAAAAATCGAGGCGAGTCAGGGATGATTCCAGTCATATCCTTGACTCATCTTCCTTTAGGTTTTCTGTAATTGCAAATCTAAATAAGCGGGGTGTTTCCTTTAGAGGAGCACCCTCCAAGAAATATTTGTTTGGAGGAAAGATATGATTAAGGTAGTAGTAGCATGTGGTTCAGGCATGGGATCAAGTCAGATGATCAAGATGAAGGTGGCCAAAGTTCTTAAAAAACTAGAAGTGGCTGCGGATATCCATCACACAAATATCGGCGAGGCAAAAAGCACTGCAAGCTCGTACAATGTTGTGATTTGCCCAGAAAATTTTATGAGTAGCTTTGAAACTGTGCAAAAAAGCGGTATCTGTGTTATCCCTTTAAAAAACCTTTTGGATGAAAAGGAAATTGAGGCGAAACTAGTTGCAGCAAATATAGCGGACATGAAATGACAATGGACAATGGAACTTGTGGTACAATCCCTGCCCTTATTGTAACGGATTTGGATGGAACATTTTTAACGGATGAAAAAACAGTTCCACAAAAGAATATCCAAGCAATAAAGTCTCTGAAAAATATTGGTGTATCGGTATTTTTTTGTACAGGACGACCAATTTCATTCGTAGAAAAATACGTTAAATCAGCAGGGGCATCCTCTCTGGTGATTGGTGGAAACGGGGCAATTATCAGAAACATCTTTACAGGAGAATCAATATTCCAACAATGCTTTGAAAAAGAAACACAGAAAAGAGTTCTGGAATTCTGTTTTGCCCAAGGGTTTGATACACTTGCGTATACTCCAAATGGTGATGTGTATTTCTCAAACGAAAGCAAGAGAGTCCGCGTATTTACCGAATATAATGATTCGTTACAAGATAGTTCCATATCCAAGGTTAGATTATTTCCGTTAAAGAAATTGATGGAAAACGTGGATTCTGTACCTATCTACAAAGTATTGGTAACAGAACGCCCTATCGGCAGTCAAATAGATGTGGTCCGTAAAAATGATTTGGAATATTTAAATCATTTCCTTGAGACAATGTCTGCCGTGTACGCCGTGCCTTCTATGGCTGATGTTGTGGATATAATGTCACAAGGAGTGTCCAAGGGTAAGGCTGTCGTCAAACTGGCTGAACACCTTGCGGTTCCATTAAGCAAAGTGGGAGTAATTGGTGACAATAAAAACGATATTCCCATGTTCCAAATAGCAGGAAAATCGGTGTGTATGTCCAATGGTAATGAAGAGGCAAAAAAAATGGCAGATTGGATTACCTCGGATTCAAATGATGAAGCAGGCTTTGCTGAAGCTATTGACTGGTTACGAACGGCATTGAACCTAGAATAAGGAGATTGACGTATGTTAAGAGAATTTATCAAAGAAAAAAAAACTTGTACTTTAAAACTACAGGTCTCGGATTGGAAAGAGGCTGTGCGTGCGGGTGTTGACTTACTAGTACAAGCAGGAACTGTAGAACCACGTTACTACGATTCTATTCTTTCCATGGTGCAAGAATTTGGACCTTACTTTGTTATTGTGCCAGGAGTAGCGATGCCTCATGCCCGCCCGGAAATGGGTGCAAAGGGAACTGGCTTTTCGCTGATAACCCTTGCAGAGCCTGTATCCTTTGGCCATGAGGACAATGACCCCGTGGATGTTATTTTATGTATTTGTGCAAAAGATGCTGCAGATATGAATGAAACCGTTATCGTTGAGGCAATGAATTTATTCGATGATGAAAAAAATATTGAGCGCCTCCGATTGGCGAACTCAATGGAAGAAATAGATAGTATTTTGACAGATATTGCAGCACAAGCTGAAGACTGAACAAGGAACAAGGAGGAAATAAAAATGAAAGAACTACGTATCAAGGTAACAAATCCTACAGGTTTACATACTCGTCCAGGGACTGAATTTGTAAGGATAGCCAAGGGCTTTGAAAGCAATATTACCGTTTCAAAGGATGGCAAAGAAGCAAATGCCAAGAGCCTGGTGAAGGTTATGAAGTTAGGTGTTTCTCAGGGAAGTGAAATCCTTCTTGTTGCCGAGGGCAGCGATGAAGTAGCAGCCATTCATGCACTTGAAGCGTATATTTCACAGCTAGCCGAATAAATCGGAGGGTTATATGACTGTATATCAAGGAATTTCTGCAGCTGGAGGATATGCCTATGCCCCCGCATTTGTTCTAAAACAGAAAAAACTAGTCAGTACGAGAATTTCAATCAAAAAGGAAGAGCTTCCCCAACAAATCCAGAAATTAGAAAAAGCCCTGGCAGATACAGTGAAAGAAATTCAGAGTCTGCAAAAAAATGCTTTTGATTCAGGTTCTCAAGAACAGGTAGAAGTATTTGAAGCCTATTTGGAGATTGTTCAGGATGAAGAGCTTTCTGCAGATGTGATTGCTCGCATGAAAGAAAAATTAGTGGATGTAGAAACCGCACTGTCCGACGTTTGCGCAGAATACGCAGCGGATATGGCAGCGCTGGATGATCCTTATATGCAGGCAAGAGCTGACGACTTTCGTCAAATTTTCAGAATTATCAGTGAATCGTGCTTAGGAGAAAAGGCAGACTACAGTGAGATTTCTGGAGACTTCGTTTTGGTCGCATTGGAGGCCGGTCCCGCCGACATGGGACGCCTAGATAAAAAACACCTGAAAGCTGTTGTTGTAAAGACAGGAAGTAGAACATCTCATGCTGCAATCGTGTGTCGTGCAGCCGGTATTCCCATGGTCTCAGGACTTCCTGATGACTTGCTGGATATTCCAGGCGGAACAATGCTAGCGGTTGATGGGAATACCGGTAAGGTAGCTGTTACCCCTGATGAACAAACAAAAGCTGCTTGTCTACAACACATACAAGATGCGGAACTTGAAAAAAAAGAGTTGGCCAGTTATCTCAACAAAGAAGCCCGTACAGGTGGAGGTACTCGTGTAGAATTAATGGCTAATATCGGTACTTTAGAGGAGCTAGATACAGTCAATGCGGCAAATGCAGATGGAATCGGGTTGTTTCGTACAGAATTTTTATTTATGGAAAGTGCCTCCCTTCCCGATGAACAGACGCAATTTAACGTCTATAAACAAGTCTTGACTCGTCTAGGAAATCGACCTGTGGTATTTCGAACCTTAGATGCTGGTGGTGACAAACAAATTGCAGCCCTAGGTATCCCTCAGGAAGAAAATCCATTTTTAGGATGGAGGGCAGTACGATACTGTTTAAAAACTCCACAAGTTTTCCGAACTCAGTTGAGGGCTTTATTGAAGGCAAGCATATATGGAAACTGTAAAATCATGGTTCCCATGATAACATCCGAACACGAGGTTCTCCAGGCAAAGACTCTTCTGGAGTCGGTACGACAGGAGCTTTTGGAAGAAGAAGGAATAAAAACTCCTGTAGTTCCATTTGGAATTATGATAGAAACTCCAGCTGCAGCTCTTGTTGCCCATGACTTGGCAAAGCATGTTGATTTCTTTAGTTTGGGAACAAATGACCTAACTCAATATACCTTGGCAGTGGATAGAGGAAATGAGTATGTTTCTGAACTGTACGATGAGATGCACCCTGCCGTACTATACCTAATTAAATATGTTGTTCAGGTTGCACAAAAAGAGAATATCGCTGTCCATATGTGTGGAGAAATGGCGGGAGACACACGATGTGCTCAGATACTCCTGGATTATGGATTAAGAGAGTTCAGCATGAGTCCTTCCAGAATCCTTCCGTATAAAAAGCACTTGTGCAGTCTCTCTTAATCAGAAACAATGGTAGTTTTTGTTTACAAGATTACCCCTTGTTGAAATTTGTTAGGGAAATGCAAGTTGACTGCTATGTTGCATTTTCCTTCTCCATAATCTTACTCTCGATTAAAGCAACCTTACCTGTTAAGGTTGCCGGGAGTTTTCTGAGTGAATCGGTTCTTTTTTGTCACCTCCTTTCAATTTTGACACAGTACAGTGTTTCATTTTGACACTTTTTTTTGTAGTTTTTTTTGAATCGAGTCATTTTATCCCTTTTTATGTGCTTTTTTTTATTTTCTCTAAAACCATATCTTATTCCTTCCATTCTTTTTAATTCTTCATATTACAACTAGTTACATACAAAACTTAAAACTACCTCATTTTTTTTGAAAGTTGGCACGGGACTTGCTATATTTAAAGTGTAAGCTACTACTTACAAGTTTATCGAATGTTATTAACTATGGAGGTAACACATGAATTCATTAGCATTTTTTAACCCACGGTTTACATCTGATCTCTTTGATGTAATTGATAGGAACTTAGGCGATTTGGTACCTTCTCAAGCTTCTGCACCAGTTGTAACTCCTAAGGTTGATGTACGTGAAACACCAGCTGCCTATATTCTTGAAATGGATTTGCCTGGCTTCACAGAAAAAGACGTTGAAATTAACCTAAAGGATAGAATTCTTTCAATTTCTTCTAAAACAGAAGAGAAGAAAGAAGAGAAAAAAGAAGGTGAATGGCTCATCAAAGAACGCCGCTCAAGTTGCTTCTCCCGCCGCTTTACCCTTCCACAGGATATTGACGCAGAAAAAGTAACTGCTGAATTTAAGCACGGAGTTCTTTCTGTGGATATTCCACGTAAACCAGAGCCACAGCCCAAGCAGATTTCAATTACTGTAAAATAAACCGCAAGATTTTCAGAAAAATCTTTCCTTTAAAACTTTGAGGCTACCTTAGATGAAGTGCACTTCACTTTGGTAGCCTCTTTTTTTTCAAAAGTTAATGACAAACAAATTACCTATCGTATATCCTCTACTTCCAGAGTGGACTCTTTTAATATTTCTTCAAATTTTTCCCGTTCGATTCCGGTTACTTTTACCGTACAACGCCGTTGTTCAGCATCATCTACATCAAAGGTAACAAGAGAAACAATGTTTCCATTTACGTCAGCAATGGCCTTGGAAAGATGGGCTATCATTCCGGGCTTTTCTTCCACCTGAAAGGTTGCCCTTATTCCTTCGTGTCTTGCGCCAAACATATCAACAAAGGTGTTGAACAAGTCATTTTCTGTAATGATTCCTACTAAAAGCTCACCCTTCATCACAGGCAAACATCCAACATCAGAATCCGCCATAATACGGGCCGCTTCTTCCACAACTTCTGTTTGTTGTACTGTCAGAACATTACGAACCATTACTGTTTCTACCTTCAACTTGGACAACAAGTAGCTAATCTCATACATATCCAAGGAAGTTGCAGCAGAGGGACCAGCCTTTACTAGGTCTTTTTTGGTAACAATACCCACCAATCGGTTGTTCTTGTCCAAAACAGGCAGCTTACCGATTTTTTCCCTATTCATTAGGGCTCGGGCATCATTCACTGACATGTCAGGTGAAACAAAAATCGGATTCCGTGTCATTACATTTGCAATAATCATTTTTCCTCCTTAAAAGATACCTACATTAACCACCAAGATATGCGGCTTTTACTGCATTATCCCTTGCCAACTCATCTGCATTACCAGACTTTGTCACCAAACCAGTTTCTAATATATAAGCTCTATCTGCAATAGAAAGTGCCTTATACGCATTTTGTTCAACCAATAAGACTGTTGTTCCAGCCTTGTTGATTCTTTGGATTATTGAAAAGATTTCATCTACAAGAATGGGAGCCAATCCCATAGATGGTTCATCAAGCAGCAGCAGCTTTGGCTTTGACATTAAAGCCCGTCCCATTGCCAACATCTGCTGTTCCCCACCGGACAAGGTTCCGGCAACCTGCCTCACACGTTCCTTGAGTCGAGGAAACATCTCGTAAACCACTTCAAAATCTTCCTTAATTCCAGCCTTATCTTTTCTGGTAAAGGCTCCCATCTCAAGATTGTCCCGAACAGAAAGATTTGCAAAGATACGCCGGCCTTCTGGAACCTGAATCAACCCCCTTCGTACAATTGCATCAGGAGACATTGAACTTATATCTTCATCCTCAAAGAAAACAGTTCCGCCAGCCTTTTTGATTATATTCGAGATGGAATGAAGGGTGGTTGTTTTTCCAGCTCCATTTGAACCAATCAGGGTAATAATTTCCCCTTCATTTACCTCAAAACTAATTCCACGAAGAGCCTTAATTGCCCCATAAGAAACTTCCAAGTCAGTTACTTTTAGCATCATAGACTAGCCTCCTCGCCGCCACCCTCATTTCCCAAATAGGCCTTTATTACATCTGGATTTGATTTAATTTCGTCTGGTGTCCCGTTAGCAATAATCCTTCCATAGTCTAGAACCATCAATCGTTCACAGATACCCATAACCAAGTGCATATCGTGTTCAATCAAAAGAATTGTCAGGCTGAATTCCTTTCGGATGAAGGCAATGAGCTTCATCAGTTCATCAGTCTCTTGAGGATTCATTCCTGCAGCAGGCTCATCCAACAGCAAAATTGACGGATTAGCAGCCAATGCCCGCACAATTTCCAATTTTCGCTGTTCACCATAAGGTAGATTTGCGGCTATTTCATCCTTTTTGTTGTCAATTTTAAACAGACGCAACAGCTCCTCTACCTTTGCCGTCATCTGTAATTCATCTCTTCTAAAACAAGGTGTCCGCAACAACACATCCCAGGGTTTTATCCCCCTCTGGGAATGAAGGGCAATCCTCACGTTATCTGCAACAGTCAACTTGTTGAACAGGCGAATGTTCTGAAAGGTACGTGCAATACCGATCCTATTCAGTTGGGCTGGAGTCTTTTTAGATGCCACATGAACGCGCCCGTTCTTGTCCCAAAAATTAATTTCACCTTCAGTAGGAGTATAAATTCCTGAAAGCATATTGAACACTGTGGTTTTACCAGCACCATTGGGACCAATCAGACCAACAAGCTCACCGGCATGAAGTTCGCAATTAAAATCGCTTACAGCTCGTAACCCACCAAATACGATGGAAATATCAGTTGCTTGCAGCAGCAGGGTACCTGGTTCTCTCATTGTGTGTCTCCCTTTCCATCTTTTGATTTTTTTCCGCCTGATTTTGCAAGACTGAATTTTGGAACTCTCTTTTCTTTAATTGCAACAGTAAGATTGTCCCAAGCCCTTACAAATGAAATTTCCTTCATTCCAAGCAATCCCTGTGGTCTAAAAAGCATTACAAAGATAAGAATAAGTGGATAAATCAACAAACGATAATCCTGCAGGAACCTTAAGAACTCTTGCAAGTATGTTAGAACAAAGGCTGCAATTACAGAACCAGTAACAGAACCCATTCCGCCCAACACAACAAAAATCAAATAATCTATACTTCTATTGAAAGAGGCTAAATCTGGTTTTACGAACCCAATGAATGGAGCATATAAAGAACCACCAATTCCAGCAATACAAGATGCAATGGCAAATCCTATCATCTTATATTTAAAAACAGAAATACCGTTTGAATTAGCAGCAATTTCATCCTCTCTTACTGCTAGTATGGCTCTTCCATAGGTAGAACGAACAAAATTCTGCAACAATACAATTACAAGGACCAACATCCCAATAACTACAAGATAGGCATAGTCTGCTCGTGCTACAAAGATTGTTGTAAAACGCAATCCATTGGCACCACCAGTCAAGTCTTTTAAGTTTACCAGCACTACACGGATAATTTCACCAAAACCGAGGGTTACAATAGCCAAGTAATCACCCTGTAATTTTAAAGTAGGAAATCCAATCAAAATTCCAAAAATCACGGTTACTAGTGCAGCAATTATGATACTTACAGGAAGGGGCATCCCAGCTGTTTGCGTCAAAATAATTGTTGTGTACGAACCAATGGCCATAAATCCAGCCTGACCAAGGGAAAGTTGGCCTGTAATACCACAAATCACGTTTACACTGATGGCCATAATTGCATTTATACCGCCCAAAGTAATTATCTGAGCAGTGTAGGCATCTATTACGCCCACTGAAATCAACAAATATGGAACAAAAATTGCAGCCACTGCAACACAACCAGGAATTAGCATATCACGAAGTACTTTATTTTTCATGGCTATACCTTTACCCTAATCTTTTCACCAAGAATACCTGTAGGCTTAACTAACAAGATAATGATGAGAATTGAAAATGAAATTGCATCCGAAAACTGTGAAACCAAAAATCCCTTGGTCATTGTTTCCGCTATCCCCAAAATATATCCACCTAACATTGCTCCTGGAACAGAACCAATTCCTCCAAGAACGGCAGCAACAAAGGCCTTCAATCCGGGCATTGTTCCCATAGTCGGTTCAATTTGTGGATAAGCTGTAGCATAAAGCACACCACCAGCAGCAGCCAAAACAGCGCCTAGGGCAAAGGTAAAGGCAATGGTCTTGTTCACCGAAATTCCCATCAGACTTGCAGCCTGCATATCGTAGGAAACAGCCCGCATTGCCTTGCCTGTTTTAGTGTAGTTGATAATGTAGTTAAGAATAATCATCAAAATTGCTGACAAGGCGATAACTATCAGCTGAATATTTGAAATTGATACAAGCCCTAGGTTGATATTAATTGTTTCCATTGTAGGATATTGCCGAGGATTGGGACCCACAAAGGGAAGAACACGAGCACCATTTTGAATAATCAATGATACGGCAATGGCTGTAATCAGAGAGTTGAGCCGAGGTGCAGAGCGCAAAGGTCTATAGGCAAAACGCTCAATCAAAATTGAAATAACTGCACACACAGTCATCGCAAAAATAAAAGCTAAAAACATTCCCACGGGTGTTGTTCCAAATTGCTTTAGAACAAAATATCCTGAATACGCACCAACCATCAAGATATCGCCGTGGGCAAAATTGATTAATTTTACAATTCCATAAACCATGGTGTATCCTAGTGCAATTAGTGCGTACACACTACCTAAAGATAAACCGTTAATTAATTGCTGAAGAAAAAGACTTCCCCCATCCATGATTCACTCCGTCAGTTACTGGCCTCTATAGAAGATAGGTTTTTGTTACCTATTTCATTACCTAATTATTGTAATTTTTGTCCGTCTATTTTACAAAATTTCTAGTGTTTTTGAAAGACTTTTCTTCAGTTATACGCAATTATTTTTACTTGTGTTTAAAATATGAAAACCGGATACGAACTATAGCCGTATCCGGCACAATCAACAAATCAAAGATTAGGGATTAACTGTTGTTTTATAAATAGGTGTCAGTTTTTCATCCTGCTTTACAATCTCAAGCATTACAGCAGACTTAACGGGATTGCGCTTTGCATCAAAGGTTAAGTTTCCTGTAACATAAGCACCATTTGTCTTCATCAGCTGGTCTTTCAAAACAGATGAATCAACTGAATCAGCAGCAACAATTGCATCCTTCAACAGGTATACACAGTCATAACCCAAGGCAGCAAAGGAAACTGGTGTTGAGCCATACTTGCTCTTGTAGCTATTTACAAAGGTAACAACCTTGCCATCTGTTGAGTCAGCCGCATAATGGTTAGAGTAGTATCCATTAAGCACCTCGTCACCGGCATTGTCAATGATTCCGTCCCATCCGTCTCCACCAACGATAGGAGCATCGATTCCCTGGGCACGTAGCTGCTTTGCAATCAAGGCAACTGTTCCGTAATAATCAGGAAGATAAACGACGTCAGGATTTGTTGTCTTAATCTTTGTCAACTGAGCATTAAAATCCTTGTCTCCAGTACTGTAAGACTCTTCGGCAACAACTTTTCCACCGCCCTGCTCAAAGGCAATCTTAAAGTTTTCATACAAACCAATGGAGTAGTCGTTCTGCACATCGTAAAGAACAGCAGCATTCTTTGCACCAAGATTTTGAAGAGCAAACTTACCACCCACAGTTCCCTGAAATGGGTCAATAAAGCATGCGCGGAATACATAGTCGCCTGCATCTGTAATATCAGTCTGTGTTGCAGCAGGTGCAAGCAACAATACTTTTTGGGCCTGTGCTAATGACGAAATTGCAGCAGTACATCCTGAAGTCAATGAGCCAATAATAATACTACAATTATCTTTGGTAACAAGCTTCTTGTAAGCGTTTACAGATTTTTCAGGACTTCCCTCGTCATCCTCCGCAATCAACTCAATCATCTTCCCATTGATTCCACCAGAAGCATTGATTTCTGCAATTGCCATCTCAACACCATTGCGGCACTCTGTACCGTAAACAGCCACGCTACCAGAAAGAGGGAAAATTCCTCCAATTTTAATTGTATCTGATGCTTCCTTACTGCAACCAGTAAACATCATACCAGCAATCATAACAACAAAAAGAACAAGCAAGGTCTTTTTTACTAAATTTTTCATTTGTAACCTCCATTACAATTTCCGTTATTTTAATAAAACTTAATTTTTTTGTCTATCACTTAAGAAAAATTCTTTTTAGAATCTATTTTTATCTTTAAAACAAAAAAAGCCGTCCTGTAATTAGGACGGCCTGCACTGTCATTCAGATTTTAGACAGACTTTCCATTCTTGATTGCTGCCTTGCAATATTTGCAAATCTTTGCCTTCTGGCCATCAATCTCCTGTTCATACAGAACCTTGATACCATCCTTCTTGCAACGAGCACAAACACCACGTCCGTGGGCAGCCAAATCTTGAATTCCTTTACCGCGATGAGATTTAGACATCTTAACTCCTTTGCAGGAAAACCTGCGGTCTTATTCAGAAGCCTTTTCAGCAGATTCCTCTGCAGAAGCTTCTGCCTTTGCCTTAGACTTGGCTGCACTCGCTTTCTTTGCAGGTGCCTTCTTTTCAGAAGCTTCCTTCTTTCCTGCAGCCTTCTTCTCGGCAGGTGCCTTGGCTTTTTTTGTTTCCTTCTTCTCTGTTTTTTCACCAGAATCAAGCTTGTAATCTACAAGCTCAAGGATAACCACATCAGCTGCATCGCCCTGGCGGAAACCAAGCTTTACAACACGAGTATAACCACCAGCACGATCCTTCATTCTAGGACCGATGTCTGTGAACAATTTAGCCAGAATTGTTTCATCCTGAATATAGCGAGCTGCCTGACGACGATTGTGAACAGTATCAACCTTGCCACGTGTAATCAGTTTTTCAGCTGCCTTTCGAACTTCTAAGGCCTTTGCCTTAGTTGTAGTAATCCGCTCATATCGGAAGAGCGAAGTTACCATGTTCCGAGACATTGCACGACGATGCGCAGTAGTCCGGGAAAGAGGGTTAAATCCATTCTTATGATTCATCAGATTCTTCCTTCTGCTTTGGCAGTTTATCAGTGTCTTTCAAATGACTATAATCTGTCATACCCAAATTCAAGCCCCATTCCATGAGCTTTTCTTTGATTTCTGTAAGACTCTTCTTACCAAAGTTACGTGTTTTAGCTATGTCTTCCTCTGTTTTCTTAGTCAATTCTCCAATTGTACGGATATTGGCATTTTTGAGACAGTTAGAAGACCGGACAGATAATTCCAATTCATCAACGGGAGTGCTAAGAATCTTACGAATCTTTTCATCTCCTTCGTCAAAATCCCTGTCATGCCCAATGTCACTATCGTTGAAGTTAATAAAAACAGCAAAATATTCTTTTGCAATCTTCGCAGCTTCAGCAAGTGCATCTTCAGGAGAAGTCGTACCATCTGTCCAGATTTCCATAACGAGCTTCTCGTAGTTATTACGCTGACCGACACGCCAAGGTTCAATTGCATGTTTTACTTTTAAGACAGGAGTATAAATCGCATCGATTGCCATTGTTCCAACAACTTCTATTCGATGTTCATTATCTTCTGCAGGCACATATCCCTTACCACAATCAACCTGAATTTCAATTTCCAAGTGACAGCCATCCATCATAGTGAGAATGTGCAAGTCCTCGGAAAAGATTTGCAGGTTTTCACGAGCAAAATCCTTGCTTGTAATTTTTCCTGGCCCTTTGAATTCAAAGAGAAAGGTTTCCTGCTCAGTGTCTCCGGTCAACCGTAATCGGATCTGTTTTAAGTTATTCAATACCTCGATAGCATCTTCAACAACATTAAAAATCTTGTCAAATTCGCTATGAGTTACGTGGGCAACATTGTTCTCATCATATGTAGAAATTCGTACAGATGAGATGGCGAATCCCTGTACAGATGACAACAAAATTCTTCTCAATGTATTTCCAACAGTAGTACCAAAACCAGGCTCAAATGGATAAGCAACAACTTTTCCATACCTGTCAGTTGATTCCTCCTGTTCGAAGTTAATTCCCCTTGGCATTTTAAAACTTTTAAGCAGATTTTTACGGGCCATCAGAACTCCTCTTATTTAGAATAGAGCTCAACTACGAGCTGTTCTTTAATGTCAGCGAGATCCAACACTTCTTCTCTGCGAGGATATGCAGTGAAGGTACCCTTTTGAGCATCAACATCAACACTCAACCAAGGCATTGTTCCGGACTTTGACACTTCATTCAGAGCATCCAAAATCGCAGTCATCTTCTTGCTACTTTCTCTCACCTCTATAACATCACCAGGCTTAACTCTATAGCTAGGGATGTTTACAGACTTTCCATTTACAAGAATGTGTCTGTGAGAAACAAGCTGACGAGCCTGAGAACGAGTTGTTGCAAAGTGCAATCGGTAAACCACGTTGTCCAATCGACTTTCCAAGAGCTTAATCAAGTTTTCACCTGTTACGCCGCCCATTCTCTGTGCATGCTCAAAGGTTAAATGGAACTGTTTTTCCAACATTCCATACATTCTCTTAATCTTCTGCTTTTCGCGCAGCTGAAGGCCGTATTCGCTTTTCTTACCAACGCGAGCCTTAGGATCCTTACCAGGAGCACCACGCTTCTTGTTGATAGGACACTTGTCGCTATTACAACGCTCACCCTTCAGGAACAATTTCTTTTGTTCTGTTCTACAAAGTCTACAAACGGGACCTGTATATCTAGCCATTCTTCCTGTACTCCTCTACTACATACGGCGTGTTTTGCGTGGTCTACATCCATTGTGTGGAATAGGTGTAACGTCAGAGATTGACTTAACCTTAAGACCCATAGCACCTAAGGAACGAACAGCTGACTCACGTCCGACTCCCGGTCCCTTTACAAACACATGAACTTCCCGCAAGCCATAGCCTGCTGCCTTTTGAACAGCTGTCTCAGCAACTGACTGTGCGGCAAACGGAGTAGATTTCTTTGCTCCGCGGAATCCCAAACCACCAGAAGAGGCCCAAGACAATGCATTGCCTTTCAGGTCTGTGATTGTTACAATTGTATTATTGAAGGTTGCCTGAATATACACGTTACCTTCATAAACGCTTTTCTTTTCCTTACGTTTCTTTACGGTTGCCACGTTATCTCACCTCCATCCTACTTCTTCTTACCTGCAACGGTCTTTTTCTTACCCTTGCGTGTACGTGAATTGGTACGAGTACGCTGACCACGAACAGGCAATCCCTTCCTGTGACGCAATCCACGATAACAACCGATATCCATCAAACGCTTGATGTTCAGACCAATTTCAGAACGAAGCCGTCCTTCTACCTTGTACTCTGCGTCAATGATAGCACGAAGAGCTGCCAAATCTTCCTGAGACAAATCATTAATAAGTGCATCAGGATTTACCTTTGTCTTCTTACAAATATCATTGGCAGAAGAACGTCCAATACCATAGATGTATGTCAATGCAATATTGACATGCTTGTTAGGGAGATCAACTCCCGCAATTCGAGCCATCTGTTACTCCTCAGCCCTGTCTTTGCTTATGCTTAGGGTTAGAACAAATAATCCGAACAACTCCGAATCGTTTGATTACCTTACACTTGTCACAAATGGGCTTTACACTGGTTCGTACTTTCACAAAAATCCTCCTGTAAAGAAGTGTGTTCACATAGCCAGATTCTAGCAAATCGCAATGATTACAATCTGGGTTCAACGATTATAACACACTTCCCTACCTTATTCTAGAGTTTTCTCACAAAATCTACAGATTCCGTGACCGAATCCTACCCTTCTTGACCAGTCCGTCATGATGATGCATTTTCAGCAATGCCTCAATCTGACTCATTGTATCAAGATCTACACCAACAATAATCAACAGTGAAGTTCCACCCATCAACATAGCAATTGATTGGGGAAAACCAAACAAGCCTTGAATAATCGTTGGCAAGACAGCGATTCCTGCGAGATACAATGAACCGGGTAGCACAATCCGATTCAGTACCTTTAGCAGATACTCCTCTGTCTTATCTGTTCTGATTCCGGGGATTGAGCCGCCATTCTCCCGAATATTCTTTGCAATTTCAGCGGGATTAAACTGCACCTGAGTATAGAAATAAGCAAAGAAAACAATCAGTAATACCAAGAAAATATTATACCAAACACCTGTAGGTGACAAAAATGCCGCCAACCTGTTGAGCCATCTTACATCTGGACCAAGGCTAGTAGCAATTTGTAGGGGGAACTGCAAGAAAGAAGAAGCAAAAATTACCGGAATTACCCCAGAAGGGTTAATCTTAAATGGAATGTATGTACTCTGTCCTCCATACATCTTTCTTCCTACAACACGCTTTGCATAATGTACAGGAATCTTTCTCTGTCCCTGCTGCTCATAAACAACAAGAATGATAATTCCAACAAACATAAACAAAACTACAATCACAAATACAGGGTTAATCGAACCATCCACAACGGCTGATCCCAACTCCCATACAGCAGAAGGCAAGCGAGCAACAATACCTGCGAAAATCAGCATTGAGATACCATTACCAATTCCGCGGGCAGTAATCTGCTCACCAAGCCAAATGGTTATCATTGTTCCGGTTGTTACGCTTATCATGGCGACAAACCTGAATAGCAAGGAATTTTCCAGAACAACAGCGCCAGGAATGCTGGTAGCATACACAGTTACAGCCATGGACTGAATCAAACATACAGCGACTGTACCAATTCTCGTCCATGCCTGAACCTTTTTCTGACCCCCATCTTCCCGAGCAATCCTTTTTAAGCTCGGAAAAATGATAAGAGCCAACTGCATAATAATCTGTGTTGAGATGTAGGGCATTACACCCAACATAAATACAGAGAAATTTGAGAAGGCACCACCGGCAAAAAAGTCCATGTAGTCCACGAACGCATTACCACGGGTCAAGGAATCAAAATAGGCTGTCAAAGCCTGAGGATTGATTCCAGGTATTGTGAGAACACTACCAAGGCGAAAAACGGCTAGCACTACCAAGGTAAAGAAGATTCGTTCTCTGAGTTCCTTTACCTTAAACATATTTACAATAGGATTGTTTGCCATGTCGTTTTTCGCTCCGTTTAGTTGCTAGCTTCAGTTACTGTTCCGCCAACCTTTTCGATTTTCTCTTTTGCAGAGGCAGAAACCTTGTCTACAGCTACAGTAACCTTCTTTGTAAGGTCACCATTACCCAATACCTTAATCAAAACGGCAGATTTTCTTACAAGTCCCTTTGCAGCCAAAGTTTCCTTGTTTACCGTTTCACCGTCTGCATATTTAAGTTCAATATCACACAGGTTTACGATATCAAACTCCTTCTTGAAAGGATAGTTTGAAAATCCCCGCTGAGCAATACGACGGAACAGGGGCATCTGGCCACCCTCAAATCCGATATACACCTTGCCACCGGAACGGGACTGCTGTCCCTTGTTTCCGCGACCAGCTGTTGTGCCACGGCCAGAGGAAGAACCACGACCAACAATTCTCTTCTTCTTGTTTGCACCGACTGGCGCCTTAAGAATCAATTCTGACATTAGTTCATCTCCTCAACTCTAACCAAGTGAGAAACAGAAGCAACCATTCCCAAGATGGATGGTGTAGCTTCCTGCTCTACTACGGAGTTAATCTTTCTTAAACCTAAACTACGTACAGTTGCTTTTTTAGCGGGCTTCTGTCCGATAGTGCTTCTCACGAGCGTAATCTTGACCTTCTTAGCCATACCTTACCCCCACAAATCCTTCAGAGTTTTACCCCTGTTCTTTGCTATTACACGGGCATCCATCAGGTTTGAAACAGCATCGAAGGTAGCACGAACTACATTCACCGATGTGTTTGATCCCAAGGACTTTGCCAAAACGTCAGTTGCTCCAGCAGCCTCAAGCACAGCACGTACAGGACCACCGGCAATAATGCCAGTACCAGAACAAGCCGGCTTCAGCAGCACAGATGAACTCTTGTACTTGCCGAGAATATCGTGGGGAATTGTACCATTCTTGATGGGCACAGTTACCAGATTCCTCTTTGCCTTATCGATACTCTTTCTAATGGCCTCTGTAACGTCGTTAGCCTTACCAAATCCAAAGCCAACCCGTCCCTTCTGATCACCTACTACAGTCAAGGCAGAGAAAGAAAAGCGACGACCTCCCTTCACAACCTTTGCAGTGCGATTCAGCTTAATCAGTTTTTCTACAAACTCTTTGGGCTGATCTCTATCAAAATTCTTCTGGTGTTCCATAGCTTCTCCTAGAATTCTACTCCAGCCTTGCGAGCGCCGTCAGCAAGAGCCTTTACAACACCGTGGTATAAATACCCGTTTCGGTCAAAAACCACAGTCTTGATATTCTTTTCGACAAGACGCTTGCCCATTGCCTCACCCAGCTTCTCTGCGTCTGCAACAGTAGGCTTTAATGAAGCAAACTCCTTTTCCAATGTGGAAATAGAAGCCAATGTCTTTCCAACAGTATCATCAATAACCTGCATATAGAGGTTACAATTACTGCGAGTCACAGTCATACGAGGACGCTCTGCAGTACCAGAAACCCGCTTTCGGATATGAATCTTTCTCTTCAGACGCTTTCTGTCTTTTTCATTAAGTTTCTTCAACATATCGCCTTACCCTTATTTAACGCCGGATTTACCGACCTTCCTTCTGATGGTCTCAGTTTCATACCGAATACCCTTACCCTTATAAGGCTCGGGCTTTCGAAGCTTACGAATCTGGGCACAGAATTCGCCCACAGCCTGCTTGTCAATTCCAGCAACAATTACCTTGTTCTGTCCTTCAACAGTCACTGTAAGATTCTCAGGAATCATAGCAATAAAGTCTGATGAGTATCCAAGGTTCATAACCAAAAGATTGCCCTGAACCTCAGCACGGAAACCAACACCAGTGATAATCAAGTTCTTTGTAAAACCAACTGTAACGCCGGTAACCATGTTGTTGATTAAATTACGGTACAAGCCCTGTGCTGCATTTGATGCCTTTGATTCATCCACACGAACAACAGAAATAACTCCGTCATTCAATTCAACCTTAACATTAGCTGTGTAATCCTGACACAATTTTCCCTTGGGACCTTCTACACAAATTACATTGTTCTGAATGTCAACTTTAACGCCTGCGGGTACGGTAACAGGAAGCTTTCCAATTCTAGACATGTACTCCTCCCCTTACCAAATTGTGCAAATCAATTCACCGCCAACCATTTGCTCAGCGGCACGTTTACCTGTGGTAACGCCATGACTGGTTGACACGATTACTGTACCGTATCCGTTGTGAACACGGGGCAGGTCCTTGTATCCTGAATATACACGACGACCGGGGGTAGAAATTTTCTTCAACCCATGAATTACCGGTACATTTGCATCGTCATACTTCAGATAGATGCGGATACAACTAAGCCCATCCTGAGATAACTTCTTGAAGTTCTTGATATAACCTTCAGTCTTCAAAATCTTGACAATTTCCAGCTTAAGCTTAGAAGCAGGAACATCAACCTTCTCGTGGCGGGCCATTGCCGCATTTCTTACCTTTGTCAGCATATCTGCTACGGGATCTGAAACGCTCATTCTCTTCTCCTAAACTACCAGCTGGATTTTGTCACACCAGGCAACAAGCCTTCACTAGCCAACTTGCGGAAGCAAAGACGACACATCTTGTACTTCCGAAGATATCCACGGGGACGGCCACAAACCTGGCACCGATTGTACTTACGTGTACTGTATTTGGCAGGTCGGGCAGCTTTAATAATCAATGATTTCTTAGCCATGAATTCCTCTCTTACTTTCTAAAAGGCATTCCGAACTTGGTGAGCAGGGCACGGGCATCACTGTCTGTCTCTGCACTAGTTACGATAGAAATATTCATACCAGCAATTCTTTCAATCTTGTCAAAGTCAATTTCTGGAAAGATAATCTGCTCTGTAACACCAAGAGAGAAGTTTCCGTGTCCATCGAAACCACTTGCCTTGATTCCACGGAAATCCTTTACACGAGGTAATGCAACATTGATCAGACGATCCAAGAACTCATACATCTGAGCTCCACGTAATGTTACCATTACACCAACCTCATTGCCCTGACGCAGCTTGAAGTTAGCAATACTCTTCTTTGCCTTTGTTTTCACAGCCTTCTGACCGGTAATTGCCGTAATATCAGTAACTGCGGCATCAAGGAGTTTCTTATTACTAAGTGCTTCACCCACGCCCATGCTCACTACAATCTTTTTGATTGCAGGAACCTGCATCACGGACTTGTAACCGAGCTCCTTAAACAACTCAGGGGCGATAGTGTCTTTATAGACTTTCTTAAGCCGGGGTACGTAATTACTCATTACAGTGTGTCTCCACATTTACGGCAGACACGAAACTTCTTGTCGCCGTCGAGTTTATAACCGATTCTAGTAGGACCGCATTTTTTACACACAATCGCTACATTGGAAATATGCAGTGGTGCCTCAATTTCAGCAATTCCACCTGCATCCTGCTGGCTTCGCTTCTTCATTGCCTTCTTTACAATGTTACAGCCGGAAACAATCACTCTGTCCTTGTCACGAACAACACGAACAACGTTTCCACGCTTTCCCTTGTCCTTGCCGGCAATGATTTCTACCATGTCGTCCTTGCGGATCTTGAATTTCTTGTTCATATATCCAATTCCCCTTACAGAACTTCCGGTGCCAGTGACACAATCTTCATGTAGTCCATGTCACGAAGCTCACGAGCCACGGGACCAAAGATGCGCTTTCCCTTGGGGTTCTTATTGGCATCGATGATAACGCAGGCGTTGTCATCAAAGCGAATATAAGTTCCATCGGGACGGCGATACTCCTTGGAAATACGCACAATTACAGCCTTTTCTACTGATCCCTTCTTAATATTTGATGTAGGAATAGCATCCTTGACGGCTACTACAATTACATCACCAATACTGGCATAGCGGCGGTGTGAACCACCGATAACCTTAATACACTGAACGCGCTTTGCACCGGAGTTGTCAGCAACGTTCAAATTAGTCTGCATCTGAATCATTCTTTATCTCCTTATCTAGCTCGTTCGATAATCTCGGCAAGACGCCAGCACTTCTCCTTACTGAGAGGACGACACTCAACGATACGAACCTTATCACCGATGTGGGCATCATTCAACTCATCGTGAGCCTTGCATTTCTTGACACGAGTAACATACTTCTTGTAAAGCCGATGCAGCTTCTTTGTTGTTACGGACACAACGATTGTCTTGTCCATCTTGTCGCTGGTGACAATACCAACAAACGAGCGTTTTGCACCCTTCTTAGTTTGAACAACCTGCTCTTCCACGGGTCAGCTCCTACTGGTCCTGACCGGCAATCTCTTTCTGCCGAATCAGCGTATTAACACGTGCGATTTCTCGACGCATTGTACGTTTCTGCATGGGATTATCTACATGGCCGATTACCATCTGAAATCTCAACTCCATGTATTTCTTCTTCAACTCATTCCGCTTCACAATCAGCTCGGAATAGGACAGTTCTTTTTCTTTCTTTGCCATCTTTTACTCCTTACTCAATCGTGGGGCGATATGCAATCTTGGTTTTGATTGGCAATTTACTACCTGCAAGTTTCATAGCACTTGCGGCCAATTCCAAATCAACACCACCAATTTCAAACAGAATCTGACCCGGCTTGATAACCGCCGCCCAGAACTCTGGGGAACCCTTTCCCTTACCCATTCGGGTCTCCGCAGGCTTCTTAGAAATAGGCTTATCTGGGAATACACGAATCCAAACCTGTCCCTTACGATTAATCTTACGATTCATTGCAACACGGGCAGCCTCGATATGACGTGCAGACAACCAAATAGGCTCCATTGCAACCAGGGCAATCTCACCAAAGTCGATGTGATTTCCTCGAGTTGCATTTCCCTTGATTCTACTGCGCTGCACCTTGCGGTGCATTACTCTTTTAGGTGCAAGTGCCATCACTAACTCCTTGAAACTTTAGCGCCACGATCTCCACGAGAAGACCGCTCACCACGTTCAGAACGTTCGCGACGAGGCTTCTTTTCAGTCTGACCTGCATCCTCATTCTGCTCGTGACTAAACTTCGTTCCATTATATACCCATACCTTGATACCAATCTTGCCAAAGGTTGTATGGGCCTCTGCAAAACCATAATCAATGTCAGCTCTCAGAGTGTGGAGAGGTGTTCTACCTTCCTTATGCTCCTCTGTACGTGACATTTCAGCTCCACCAAGACGACCGCTAATGCGAATCTTAATACCCTGAACTCCACCCTTCATGGCGTTTCCGGCAGCCTGCTTCAAGGCCTTGCGGAATGAACCACGGTTTGCCAACTGGCGGGCAACGTTCTGTGCGATAAGGGAAGCGTTTACTTCGCCGCGTTTAATTTCGCTTACCTTAATCTGTACCTTCTTGGTTAATCGTTTTTGAATCTCAGCACCAATCTTTTCGATGTTGGCACCCTTCTGACCGATAATCACACCAGGACGAGCTGTGTGAATCATGATGGTAACTCGCTGAGGATGGCGAATGATTCCGATATGTGAAATATCAGCATTCTTACACTCAGGCAAATCATCAATCATCTTTCTAATCTTCAGGTCTTCCAACACCAGATCAGCATATTCTCTGGAATCTGCATACCAGCGTGACTGCCAGGTCTTGTTAATTCCAAGACGCAGTCCGATAGGATGTACTTTCTGTCCCATCTTACTCCCCCGCCTTTTCATCTACTATAACAGTGATATGACACATACGTTTCAGAAGCATATCAGCACGACCGCGGGCACGGAACCACACACGCTTCAGTCGAGGACCTTCGTCAATGCGAATTTCCTTTACATACAACATATCTTCATCAAGTTGCTTGTTAGCATACAGTGCATTGGCGATGGCGGACTTCATTGTTCCACGAATCAACCGAGCACCCTTTTGAGGCATATTCTCAAGAATAGCCATAGCCTCTGAATAGGTTCTCCGTTTGACTACATTAGCCACAGGACGAACCTTAGTGGGGGATGCTATCAAGAACTTTGAAACAGCTTTATAACCAGTTTTCTCAGACATCATACCACCTATCTTCCAGACTTCTTATCAGAACCAGCATGGCCACGGAAAATACGAGTAGGAGCAAACTCACCCAGCTTGTGTCCCACGAGGTTTTCTGTGATATACACCGGTACCCATGACTTACCATTATAAACCGAAATGGTGTTTCCAACCATTTCAGGTATAATTGTTGAACAGCGAGAATACGTTTTAATCATTTTACGATCCTCAACCTTGTTCATTTCAATAACCTTCTTGTACAGGCTCTTCTCAATGAAAGGACCCTTTTTAACAGATCTTGACACGGTTATCTCCTATCCTGCTACTTCTTCTTCCGGCGTGAAACAATAAACTTGCTTGACACCTTCCGCTTGTTGCGGGTTTTGTATCCACGGCAAGGCTGTCCCCAAGGAGTAACTGGGTTACGTCCCTTTCCGGCGCCTTCACCACCACCAAGCGGATGATCAACAGGGTTCATGGCCATACCACGAACAGTAGGTCTAACACCACGCCATCTGCTACGTCCAGCCTTACCAAGCTGGGTATTCATTCTATCTTCGTTTCCTACAACACCGATTGTTGCGTAGCACTTCTTGTGCACACGGCGCATTTCGCTGGAGGGCAACTTAATTGTTACATAGTCACCTTCCTTAGCTGCAACCAGGGCACTTGCGCCAGCTGAACGAACCAGCTGTCCACCACGTCCCAGGGTCAACTCGATGTTATGAACAGTAAATCCAACTGGAATTGCCTCCAAAGGAAGAGCATTGCCAACTACAGGAGCTGCATCCTGTCCGGATACAATCTTCTGTCCTACAACAAGCCCCTTGGGAGCAATGATGTAGCGCTTCTCTCCATCCGCATAGAAAATCAATGCAATATTGGCACTGCGGTTTGGATCGTACTCAATGGTCTTTACTGTACCAGGAATACCGTGCTTGTCCCGCTTAAAATCAATATCGCGGTACCTGCGCTTGTGTCCGCCACCCTGATGACGCACAGAGATGCGTCCCTTGGCACCACGTCCACCACGCGCCGCACGACCATGGGTCAAGCTCTTCTCGGGCTTGTCCGTAGTCAGTTCATCTTTCCGCAGGTCAATACGTGTTCGAGTTCCTGCGGTTATCGGCTTATATACTTTAAGAGCCATAGTTATTGGTTCCCCTTACTATCATGTGACCAAAGGCTTAGATGCCCTCGAACACCTTGATCGTTTCGCCAGGCGCAAGCTTGACGATAGCCTTTTTCCAGCTGGAAGTTTTGCCAGTCCGGTAACGGACACGCTTCTTCTTTCCACCAACATTCATCACTGTACAGTCCACAACTTTTACACCAAAAAGCTTGCGAACAGCTTCCTTAATCTGAATCTTTCCAGCAAAAGGGCTCACTTTGAAAACATACTTGTTTTCTTCACGCAAAAAAGTTGCTTTTTCTGACAGAACAGGCTCGATAAGGATATCTTCGTACATCATTATTTTGCCTCCGTATTGTAGAATTCAGAAAGATTCTGAACTGCAGACTCCAGCATGATAACCTTTCTTCCATAAAAAAGGTCATGGGCCCGAAGCCTGTTGTAAGACAGGAAGGATACGGTTGGAATGTTGCGTCCAGCCTGCTTAATCTTTGCATCATCGTCCTTCAAAACGATTACTACACGACCTTCAGCAGGAAAATTCTTAAGAATAGAAACCAAATCCTTTGTCTTTCCACTTTCTACTGTAAAATCTTCGATTACAGTCAATGTGTCATTCTGAGCCTTCATGCTCAAAATTGACTTCATTGCCAGGCGCTTCACCTTCTTGGGCAGCCTGAAACTGAAATCCCTAGGCTTGGGTCCGAAAACCACTCCGCCACCCCGTACAAGAGGGGATTTTTTATCACCGCGACGAGCACGACCTGTACCCTTCTGCTTGTAGGGCTTGGCATTGCTACCATGCACCTCAGAACGGTCTTTTGTACAGGCTGTACCTACGCGCTTATTTGCTAACTCGTTAGTGATGGCATAATAGATAACGTCTTCGTTGACAGGAAGTCCGAACACCTTATCATCAAGAGTAATAGTCCTAAGCTCTTTACCATCGACTGAATAGACTTTCTTTTCCATCGTCTTCCTCTGCCGTTATTTCTTTACCGCGGACTTGATGATCAGCGTACAGTCCTTCTTCCCGGGTACAGACCCACGAACCATCACAACCTTCAACTCAGGGTCAACCTTCACCACTTTCAGGTTCTGTACGGTAACCCGCTCATTACCCATGTGTCCAGGCATCTTTATATTCTTAAAGCTGCGCCCGGGCGAGGTACACATTCCTGTTGAACCAGCTTCACGGTGAAACTTTGAACCGTGTGTCGCACGTCCACCATGGAAACCCCACCTCTTCATTACACCCTGAAAGCCCTTACCCTTTGAGGTAGCGGTAACATCTACATATCTGGTACCCTCAAAAAGCTCGATACCAATTTCATCACCTACAGCTGGCTCTGTATCGAAGTCACGGAATTCCTTAAGATGCCGCTTGGGGGTGATTCCCTCAGGAAACTGACCTGCATAGGGCTTTGTGACGTTCTTGCTCTTGAGTTCGCCAAGACCAAGAACAATTGCATCGTAGCCAGCAGCTTTCTTTGTCTTGCGGGCTACAACCACGTTTGGGTCAACGCGGATCACAGTAACCGGTGTGAGGTTACCGTCTTCGTCGAACACCTGGGTCATTCC
>JAGBFT010000101.1 GCA_017936345.1 Spirochaetaceae bacterium | reverse complement strand
GCTAAACTGCTCCTCAACCGTTCGAGTAGCCTGGGAAAGGGTGGCGATGTCACCACTCAAGCTTTTCAGTGTGGTGGTAATGGCCTTACCCTGCATACTGGACTCCTCTGCCAGCTTGCGGATTTCGTCAGCAACGACAGCAAAGCCCTGTCCCGCCTCACCGGCATGGGCGGCCTCAATGGCGGCGTTCATGGCCAAAAGGTTTGTCTGGCTGGCGATGTGCTGGATGATTCCAGATGCCTCCATCAAGCCGCCGGAAGCATCACTGATTTTTCTAGTAACCTCGGTGGCATTTGCAACGGTATCCCGTCCCTTTGTGGTAGCCGTGGCCAAGGCCTTAATCTTATCGTCACTGCGATCCAATGTCTGGGATATTGCGGCGATATTCGCCACCATCTCCTCAACAGACGCTGACGACTGGGTGACGCTGGCTGCCTGCCGAAGCACGCTCTGGTTCAATTTTTTGATAGTCTCAATAATCTGGGTGACGGTGGCCGTGGTCTCCTCAACACTGGCTGCCTGAGTCAGGGCCTCACCCTTCACGTTGGCAATAGTCTCGCTCATGTGATGAACAGAATTTGCCGTGTCCGACATATGATGCACCAAATCAGAGCCAGTCTCGGAAAGTCGCCTGGAGGAGGTCTGGATGGTGTGAATCAGGGTACGAAGATGCTCCATGGTAACGTTAAAATCCAAGAACATCTGTCCCACCTCGTTGTGGGTCTTTACGGCCAAGGAGGGAGTCAAGTCACTATCAGAAACCACACTCAAGGCCTTTGACGTCTGAAGAATGGGCTCCAGCAGGGAACGGCGCAGGAAAATAACAAACACAGACATGCTTAGCACAACGGCAACGGCTACAACCACCATGACAACCTCGTACACGGTCATCCGCTTGTTCAAGGCGATGGTCTCATCATTCATTCGCTCGGTAATGTCTGCCACCAAGGTGTCCAATGGACTGAGAATCTCATGGGAGATAGCATTGTAGCTGTCGCTGGTAACGATGCGCATGGCAAAATCCTGAATTGATTCGCCCTCCCGCATCTTTTCTGGGCCGTCCACAAACCTGCCTTGACGCATACTCTCCATGGCCTGCACTTCCGTCACGGCAAGGCGGTCCGACTCTGACAGAGCATGCTCCACCACGTACAGCTCCTCTGCGGTAAAGCCAGACTCCTCCAGCAGGGACACCATATCGATGGCTACTCCGGGATGCAGATTTTTAGGCAGGTTCGCAGGTCGAGGAACAGCCCCAGACCGCCAATCAAGGATGTGGTGATACTCGTTCCAGTGAGACGGCTGCCCACCACTGACAATGTACATACGGCAGCTATTGGTCAAATCCTCTGAGGACTGCTTCAGCTCTGTGGCCAGTAGCTGACAGATGGTGGCCTTTGCCTGATCCCGCTCCAACAAGTCCATGGTGGAGCGCACCAGACCAATCATCACAATCAGCACCACCATCATGGAGAGAATATTGATTGACTGCAATGTGAAATTGAGCCGCAAAGAAAGACCACGCTTGATGTTCACGTGTTCAGATGAACCTTTCATAAAAGAAACTCCTGTAAAGATAGCTAGCACATCTACGTTTTAAAACTGGAAACACACTATAATACTAAAGTCTTTTTTTGTAAATATTTATTCTCTTACAGAGCCCTCCTGGCATCATACCTTGAACACCTGAATCTCTTCAGAAAGGGTCTCTATACTCTTTTTATTGTCCAAAGTAAGGGAGTTTACATTCTGAACCGTTTCGTTAATTTCAGCAGCACCTTCTGCCATCTCGTTCATGCTGGCAGTAATGTCGTTGGTAAGATGATTCAAATTGGTCATTTCTCGTACCACAGTCTCACTTCTTTCCAACATTTCCTCGGAGCCCTCCTTAACCTCAAGGGTTACAACATTAATATCCTTGATGGCTACCAACACTTCTTTACTGCCAGTGTTTTGCTCCTGCATAGCCAGATTCATTTGGGTACTGGATTGC
Organism: Spirochaetaceae bacterium; assembly: GCA_017936345.1. GTDB lineage: Bacteria > Spirochaetota > Spirochaetia > Treponematales > Treponemataceae > Treponema_F. The sequence goes on along the minus strand of JAGBFT010000101.1, from coordinate 3,975 downwards.
ATGATTTTTTCAGAAAGGCCATAGATTGCATTGAACTTTTCTTCAACGGTTTTTGTAGCATCATCCAGATGGGTAATATCTCCACTGAGAGTTTTTAGAGTAGACGTAATAGCTTTGCCCTGCGTGCTGGACTCTTCTGCCAATTTACGGATTTCATCTGCAACAACAGCAAAACCTTGTCCCGCTGTTCCGGCATGGGCAGCCTCAATGGCGGCATTCATGGCCAACAGGTTTGTTTGGCTAGCAATATGCTGGATAATCCTTGATGCCTCCATAAGACTGCCGGAAGCCTCATTTATTTTTCGAGTGATGTCCGTTGCATTTGTAAGCGTATCTCTTCCAGTGGTTGTAGCAGAGGATAATTCATGTATCACCTCGTCATTCTTTTCCAAGGTATACGAAATGGAAGCTATATTCGCCAGCATTTCTTCTACAGCGGCAGAAGATTCTGTTACACTAGAAGCCTGGTGAGCAATGCTGGAACTTAGTCTTTTGATTGTATCAATAATTTGGGCTATTGTTCCAGAGGTTTCCTTAACACTTCCAGCTTGGGTCATAGCCTCGTCCTTTACAACGGAAATAGTTCGCTCCATATTGTGCATAGAGCTGGCCGCCGCTGTCATATCTTGAACAAGATTATCCCCCACATCAGATAGGTCTTGAGAAGAGGATTGAATGATGTGAATCAAATGACAAAGATGCTCCATGGTACTATTAAAGTCTTGGAACATCTGCCCCACCTCGTTATCTGATGATGACTCAAGCCTCACCCGCAAATCCCCGGAACTAACAACACTGAGAGCCTGGGATGTTTGGAGAATAGGCTTTAGCAAAGAACGCTGCAAGAAAACAACAAAGAAGATAATCAGAACAACAACAAGTACAGTTACAATGAACATCAAGGTTTGGTACACAAACATCTTTTTGTCCATAGCATGGGATTCCTCCGCCATTCTTTGGGCAATACTGGCAACGAGCAAATCCAGAGGATGTAAGATTTGGTGGGAAACCGAATTGTAGCTATCACTGGTAACGATTCGCATAGCGAAATCCCTAACGGATTCCCCGGGGATAGCCATTTGGGGACCATTCACTACAGTACCCAGGCGAACACTTTCCATTGCTTGTTGCTCAGTTTTAGCAAGGCTGTCAGACACAACAAGAGAGGTTTCTACGGTGGAAAGCTCCGTCTCTGTAAAGCCCGAGCGCTCCAGCAGTTCCAAAAGGCTTATAGTTTCACCAGGAAAAAGGTTTTCTGCTATGTTAGTTGGACGAGGAGCCCTTCCTGAACGCCAAGCAGCAATTTCATTGTATTCGTTATAGTGGCTTTCTGAACCACTTACAATGTACATACGGCAGGCATTTGTCAAATCTTCCGAAGATTGTCTCACCTCATTCGCCAAAAGCTGGCAGATACTCGTCTTTTCTTGGTTTTCCAAAATATCATTGATTGTTATACGCACCATAACGATTGAAACAATAAGAACCATCATCATGGCAATAATGATAGTAGACTGAATGATAAAGTTGGAACGGATGGAAGAGTTTTTCTTTCGAGCAGAATTAGGAGATTTCACAAACACACCTGCCTTATGTTTTTTTTGAAGAACTAGTCACACAACTTGGCTACAAGTATACAAGAAATCTCGTCATTTGTAAACTATTTATTTCAACAGATGGAATTAGTGCGCAGCCCGTCATACAACTTCCACTGATTTTTTCCAGCCTCCTTGGCAGAATATAGAGCCTTGTCAGCATATTTATAGAGGGTGCTGTACTTATAGTCGGTACTAGAGGCAAGGACAACACCAATACTCATTGTCACCACAAATTTTCCCTCCGGCGAGTCATATTCAAAATGACATCGCTCTAGAAGCGGAACAACACAACGATAAACTGCATCCATAGAAACCATTCCAGGAGCAAAGACACAGAATTCGTCCCCGCCAAGTCGAGCAACCACATCTTCCGACCTGAATATGGATTTAAGAATCCTTGCAACCTCCTGTAAAACCCTATCTCCCTCCGGGTGTCCATGGGTATCATTCACCTGCTTGAAGTTATCCAAATCGAAAATAAAGAAGGCTCCATCCTTGCTTTTGGAGGACAAAAAACTCTGTATCCGAATTTCAGCAGAAGCACGGTTGTTCAATCCTGTAAGAGCATCCATGGTTGCGGCGGATACCAGTTTCTCCTTTTCTTGCACCATATCCTCCACATTGAACAAGTCCACATACACAATCAAGTCACCAGAGCTAATGTCTGTGATACAAGTGTCCCTCGCTTCAACCCAAACCCACTCCCGTGAGGTATTTTTAAACAATTCTCGACTTTCAGCATTGTCCAACAACTTCAACAAAAGCTCCCGGTTAAGCCGGAATTGACTGGTCAGAAGTTTGCTTTGGGATTTTTGCTTGATATCCTTTTCAACTAACTCTGATAAAACCTTTGCCTTGTCTTCTGGGTGAACAAGCATATCTATGTAATATTGAATCAACACATAATAGTTTTCGTTACAGGGATTGTCTGAATAGGAAGAAAAAATGGGATGCTCAAACTCAAGCCATTCTCGTGTAGCATTGTACGAATAGCTGCAGAAGGCCTTTGTTTGGGTGCTGGTACGGAATTCTTTTTCCCATTGGAGATTCTTTTTAAGTGAAATGATGGCAAATTCGCTTCGGGCATCACGGCAGCAAAACAAGAGGATGACGTAGGCACCTGCCAACATTACCGTATCCTTTAGAATCATTTCAAAGTAGATGATGCGCAATAGGACTTCTTCTCCAGACACCACATAAATAACGGGTGCAGAGGTAAACGAAACCACCAAGAGTGTAATGCTGACAATGTATATATATATGACAAGCATTAGGCTTCTGTCCACACGGTAAACAATAAAATTAAGCTCCCGGATAGGGAGAACCTTTGTCAACAAAAGCTGGGCCAGGGTACTTACAACCAGGGTGAGGGAAAAAAACAAAATGCGGTAATCCAAAGAATTGAGATTTTGGCTGCTAGAAAACGAGCCAATTTCCAAAACTGCCACCACATTGTTATATATGACACTGACATTTAGGATAAAGGCCCCAAGAATAACCACATAAATCCACAGAGGATTCTTGGAAATACTCATAATTTCCAGTACCGTAACCAAGGGTACAAAAATCATGATGATGTAGGGGGCATTTGAGGTGGTAAAGGTTTCTGCCACAATGGCAATTATACCATTCAAGCTGCCAAAGGCCAGTTTGTACCAGAAATCCGGCTTTATATTATCAACAAACTTGCTGACAAAATTAATTCCCGCAACTGTAAAGGACACAGAAGCAATAAACAAAAATGGAAATGAGCTCAATATAGCGATGATAATATTAAACATAAAACTCTCTACCCTAACCATTATAACCATATTCTAATAAAAATTCATTTTTTTTACTTGTATTTTCATCTCCCAGGGATTTTTTTTAAACTGGAGCAGGTGGGTAACAGCCCACCTGTTCCCGTTGCATCAACATCTCACTCCATGATATAGTTGTGCCAGGAGTTACCATGTCCTTAATCTCTGACAGCAAACGATACTGGCCCCTTCTCATGGCCAATGCCCTCTACTACCTGTTCACGGGAATGTCCGAGTCGGTTATTGCAAAGCACGTGTACGAGCTGCTTTCTCCCCGGCTCATTTCCCTCCAGACCGTCATCGGCTGGGGCGGAGGCATTGCCCTGGGCATTGCCTGGTCCCGCTTTGGCAAGAAAATGTTTCCCCTGTTGATTCCCATCTTCACCCTCCAGATGATTGCCAGCGTGCTCTACTTCATCTATGCGGAGGCCACTCTGAACATGTTCATCTTCTGGGTCATCAGCATGGGCATGTACATCTTCTTTGGCGGGCTGGCGGACAAAATCTTTGAGGGAGCCTGCGCATGGTTCTTCAAGAAGTCGGAAGACAGGGCCTCCTTTGACAATCTGGAGGACATG
>JAGBFT010000100.1 GCA_017936345.1 Spirochaetaceae bacterium | reverse complement strand
CTAAAAGGGAGCAGGTGTCCATCAGATTGAGCAAGTATCTTGTTGATCATTTCAAGTCCATGGGAAAGGGCTGGCAAACAAAGCTCAATGATTTTTTGATGGATGCTGTAAGCAAAGGCTTGATTTAGTGGCTGCCAGCGTTTTTGGTTGAAGCCACATTTAGGGTAGCGATACCTGACGTATTTTCCCACCCTTCAGGGTGTCCACTCTATTTTTGTGTCTCAATGCTTCTGTCGTGGATGCTCCTGATGGCGTTCACTACATAGGAGTTGCTGGTGGGCTCTCATACGCAAGCACCCTTGGAGGCTGCTGTTCCCAAGAGCCTCCAAAGATGCTTCAGTCACCAACAAGCCCACCTTCAATTTCCTACTTCATCAGCACCTTGGCCAGCCGCTCGGCAGTAAAGCCAAAGTGCTCTGCAACCTTTGCGGCAGGACCAGAGGCTCCAAATCCATTCAGGCAGAACAAGTCTTCTGAACTGGTAGCTACCGCTTCCCATCCCATCTTAATTCCAGCCTCTGCCACCACAACTCGGGGAGCGTCACCAAGAATTGTATCACGGATAGCCTTGGGCTGGCTTAGGAACAGTTCCCTATCCAGTACAGAAACCACACGAACACTCTTGCCTTCTACCATTTCTGCAGCCTTTAGAGCCATTTCTACTTCTGAACCAGTTGCAACCACAGTAACAGCGGGTCTGTCGCCGCCCTTCCGTACAATGTAGCCACCACACTTGATGGTATTTTTCCAGTCAGCGTCGGCCTTTTCAAACACTGTAAGGTTCTGGCGACTGAGCAACAAGCACACAGGATGGTCCTTGGAGTCCATTGCCATCTTCCAAGCCTCGTTTGTTTCCTCTGCATCAGCTGGACGTAGAACCTGCACGCCAGGGATTCCTCGTAAGGATGCCAAGGTTTCAATAGGCTGGTGGGTAGGACCATCCTCACCAACAAAGATAGAGTCGTGAGTCAAGATATAAATAACAGGCAGCTTCATCAAAGAGGCCACACGCAGGGCTGGCCGCTCGTAATCAGCAAAAACTGCAAAGGTAGCGCAAAAGCCTCTCAGTCCACCGTGCAAGGTAATTCCAGAACTGATGGCAGCCATGGCAAATTCACGGATACCAAAGCGAATTGTTCGTCCTTCACGATTATCAGCGGTATATACGCCATAATCCTTCAATGCTGTAGAGTTAGGTCCCTCCAAGTCAGCAGAGCCACCAACCAATGCAGGACAAGCCCTTGCCATTACAGGCAGAGCCTTTCCAGAAGCGGCACGTGTTGCCAACGAGTCACCCACCTTGTAACTGGGAAGCTCAATAGCCTCCACGTTCAGGCTGTGCATATCATCCCAAAGCTTTCGCAATTCAGGATTGGCAGTTGACCAGGCATCAAAGGTTTTCTTCCAATCATCCTGGGCTTTAGCCAATTCTGCCCCACGTGCCTTAAAGTAATCGTAGGCCTCAGGAACCACGTAGAAGTTTTTTTCAGGATCCAGACCCAAATCCTTCTTTGTCCTTGCGATATTTTCATCACCAAGAGGCGCACCGTGGGCAGTGGAAGTTCCTGCAACAGGAGATCCCTTTCCGATTACAGACTTCAACATAATCAGGGTAGGCTTATCTTTTTCCGCCTTGGCCTCTTCCACCAGCTTGGCAATTCCAGCCATGTCATTCATATCGCCAGCCAAAACCTGCCAGCCATAGGCCCTGTAGCGACCGGCAATATCTTCTGTAAAGGTAATGTCGGTGGAACCATCAATACTGATTGTGTTCTCGTCGTAGAACACAATCAATTTTCCCAACTGCAAGTGACCGGCCAAACTGGATGCTTCTGCAGAAACACCTTCCATCAAGCAACCTTCACCCACCAGCGCATAGGTATAGTGATCAACGACCTTATGCTCAGCTGTATTGAAACGGGCAGCCAGCATGGTCTCTGCCATCGCCTCACCTACTGCCACGGCAAGTCCCTGTCCCAAGGGTCCACTGGTACACTCAACACCATCGGTGTCACCATATTCAGGGTGACCCGGACAATGAGAACCAATCTGTCGGAAAGACTTGACATCATCCATGGTCACCTTGTAACCGCTGATATGTAGAATTGAATACAAAAGCATGGAGCCATGTCCAGCAGAAAGCAAGAAACGGTCACGATCAACCCAGCTTGAATCTGCGGGATTGTGCTTCATCACCTCTCCATACAATACTGCTGCCAATTCAGCACAACCAAGAGGTAATCCGGGATGACCAGACTTTGCCTTTTGGATGGCATCCATAGATAAACTGCGAATAGATAGTGCAGTGGCTTCCAAGCCCTTCATATTCATATTGTACTCCTATTTCTCGTTACAAACCCCATCACCCCTCAGTCCAGTGAAATGGTCTCAGTTCATGTAACTTGTATTTTATAGATTATACCAAGAGGATTTATTATTATCAATCAAAAAATTACGGAATATAAAAATATCGAAAGAAAAGTGAAGGAAAACTGAAAATGCCTAGTCTTTTTTCTTTCCCTTAATCACTGTGAACCTATTTTTATAAGTTGATGCAAGAGCAGCCCGCAACTCCCCAGACACTTCCTCAAAGTTGTATTCCATTCCCTCCAAGGAAGCTGCCATTGCCTTTATGTCCTCATCCTTTAAATTTGCATCCCGCAACAAACTTTCCAGCATATACTGAATGTGGGTTGACAGCTGGGTCAAAATTACCAAGGGTTGTTGTGGAAAGCCTTCCAATTGGTCATCCACATCATCAAGGTCCATTACCAGGGCAAAAACTTTTTTGTGCAGTTCCAGCAATCTATGTCGGACAGGCCCCCGCTCAAAGTCAGCAAACCAGTTGTAGGTTTCTTTTAGCTTTGCTCTCCTAGAACGAATCGTTCCTTGGAGCCGCTTTTTCTTTAATAGCCCCAAGGGTGAGCTCACATCCCCCAAAACAAGGGATACCAGCGTGTCCTCATTATTTTCCTTACGATACAGTCCATCTACAATCCATGAGTCAAAACAACTCGTGGCCATACCATTAATTCTGAATTTAATTGCTCGCCACTCCAAACTGCCGCATCAGAATCCTCCACCACTTCACCTGTTTGCAACCAAGGCCCCACAGCTGGAACATCATGTCCCTTATACCACAGACGACTTTCCACTCCGTAAGGCTCAATTCCGATTACCTTGGAATGTTTAATTGCATCCTCTATAGTCCCAGAAACATCTTTGCACAGTTCGTTTTTATGAACAAAAAAAACACGTGCCAGTTGTTCATCTATTGTTCCTCCAGGTCCATAAACATCAAAGCTTTCCTGCATTCTCTGTTCAAAAACCTTGTACCATTCCTGCCGTTGTTGGTCCACTGGTTGCTGCTGAAACGGATTGTCCTTATGACTGCACATAGGTCTGATTTTTACAATCCCACCTCGCCAATCAGATACTTCTGCTACCAACAAATCACCCCGCCTAAAGCCCCAGTTTTTGTACAAATCAGAACAATCAGTTACCGTTAGCCACACAGTCTGAGGAAGCTCCTCCTCAAAAGAACGCAAAATTGTATCTCGTGCAGCCGGATCTGAAAGTATAAATTGAATTGCATACTCTTCTCCAAAAAGAGAAAAATACGACAGAACCTCTCGCAAGGGGAATTCCATCACCTTATGGGGCAAAAGCTTGTTGTCGTATGAAAATCTGATTGTACCAGAAGCCTGCTCGGAATCTACAAAGGGTATACAACGATGTCCTGGCAGCAAGTACCCACCCTCTATCTCCCTTGCTGTAGGTCTTATGCTAAAGGGTGCTCCAGTAAATGCTCCTGCCCGTGTCAAGTAGAGTCCACCTTCAAGGGGAAATACGAAGGGATTTACCTGTAAATAGGCTTCTATCTCATCCAAAGACATTTCTACACCAATATAGGAAAATCCAGCTTGGATATCACCTAGAGTAAAGGCTTCAGTCTGAATGCGAATAAAGTCCATTAATAAGGTTTCTAAGGGAGGTGCCATCATTACCATCATATAATGCAACAAGTCAAAAATCAAGTAAGGAGTTTTCTGTGTGCATAGGTGCAAACAGAAATTACCCTATATTAATTTTTTTATCGTAGCCTACTGAATTTGCTAGAAATGACATCACGGTCTCGATTTCCTCTCATAACTAAAATATTTAGCTTGACAAAGTTTAATACTAAAGTACAATAAATGCCATGATACATTCAGTAAAAAATGAAAAAAGAATTTGGGCGGGAACCCTACTTATTGCATTGGTTTCTTTAATTTTAATTTTCCTTCCCACTGTCAGTGTTTTTTCTCAAACTGCACATATTCCCAGTGACGACAGCTCCTCATATAATATCAAAAGGCGGCAGTACATTGATTTATTGGGAAGTGTTTTTGATTATGTTCATCGCAATTATGTAGATGAGGTGGACCCGGAAATCCTGTATCAAGGAGCCATGAAGGGGCTTATGGATTCTTTGGAAGACCCCTATACAACCTATATGGATCTTTCTATGACCCGTGACATTTCAGATACTACAGCAGGAAATTTTGGTGGTGTAGGACTACAGATTACAAAGGCTGTTGAGTCAACCCCAGAAAAACCTGCTTACGTTGAGGTTTCCCATCCAATGGAGGGAACCCCGGGGTATCTGGCCGGAATCCAGCCCCAGGACAAGATTATATCTATCGATGGCACAGATACATCTACAATTACCATGGACGAGGTGCTAAACATTCTTCGTGGAGAAATTGGTACTACTGTTGATTTGATAATCCGTCGTGGTGAATCTATGGAATTCCCGGTCACTCTAAAACGAGCCCTTATTGAAGTACCCACCGTAAAGTACGGCATGATAGAAGACATTGGGTACTTGAGAATCATAGAGTTTACTCCCCAAACTCCCCAGAGGGTACAGGATGCCTTGGATTCCTTCCAAAAAGAAAATTTTACAGGGCTTGTTATTGACCTACGGAATAATCCCGGTGGACTCATTACCAGTGTTGTAGAGGTTGCAGATAAATTTATTGACAAGGGACCTATTGTTTCCACAAAGAGTCGTCTTACCTACGAAAACTTTATGTACACAGCCTCCCCCAAGCAAACTACCATGCCCAAGGGTATTCCCATCGCAGTTCTTATCGACCAGGGTTCTGCCAGCGCCTCAGAAATCCTTGCAGGTGCCTTAAAGGACAATCACCTGGCATATTTGGTGGGAGAGCAAACCTACGGCAAGGGCTCTGTGCAAAAACCCCTGGCTCTTTCTGCCACAGATGGAATTAAAATTACTACCGCCCGCTACTACACACCATCTGACACAAACATTGACAAGATTGGTATTCCACCAGATTTGGAGGTTCCCTTCCCAGAGCTTACCGAACAGGAGCAGGAATCCTACATCAAGCTGATGGAAGACGGTGTTTTGACAAAACGAATGACAAACCCCAATATGAGCGAAAAGGAAATTGACCAATTGGCACAAGAGTTGTATAAGACATATCCAATGGAACAGCGGCTTCTTCGCCGTCTCATTCGATTGGAGGCAGACAAGGTGCGAGAACCTCGTCTTTATGACCTTGATTTTGACCTACAACTAAATGCTGCCCTAGAGGTTGTCCAAAGACAAGATTTTGATAGATTGGTGGCAGGGGCTAAAACCTTAAAAGAATTGCAGGAAGAGGCCAAGCTAGAAGAAGAAAGCCAGGATATAGCCACAGCAAATTAGCAAGATGCGTCAGTTTTTAGCGCCTTCTATGCCAGACGACAAAGGGAGCCTCACCCTTACAGGAAAAGACTTTAAATACCTGTATCAGGTGCTCCGTTTACGAAAGGGCGATACCATTCACGTACGCCTACCCTCCGGGCAGCTCCAGTCTATGAGCGTAGTCACTATTTCCGGGAGATGTCTGACCCTTTCCTGTTGTTCCGGGAACAAAACACTGGAAACAGGGGTAAAGGCGTCGGAGGTGGAAGCAGCTCGTTCCTCCCAGCAAGCACCCCTGTGGCTGTTTCAGTTTTTGCCCAAGGCTCAAAAAATGGACTTGATTTTGCGGCAAGCTACAGAACTGGGAGTAACCTTAGTGATACCAATTTTGGGGCTCCATTGCCAAAAGGATGCAGTCCACCAACGGAGTGAGCGGTGGCAACGAATTATTCGGGAGGCTCGCCAACAAAGTGGCTCTCCTGTGGCAACTGAGGTTGCAAAGCCTTGTACCCTAGAACAGGCAATGGCACTATGGAATGACGCTGCCACACAAGATTCCTTGGGGGTAGTCTTATACGAAAGAAGCCAGGGAACTAAAAGCTTTCACCAAGCCATGGCCTCACCAAAGATATCCTTGGCGAGCCTGGTTTCTGGCTGTGAGGGGGGTATTGCTCCTGAAGAAATTGAAATGCTCAAGGCAAGAGGCTTTATCCCTGTTCACCTTGATACAAATATTTTAAGAGCAGAAACAGCATCCATTTATGGACTGGCTGTTTTACAAAACTTATTGACGGAGAGACCCCAATGGCAATTAAGCGAATCGAACTTTTAAATGTACCTATAGATATTCTTTCACCAGGAAATCTAGAAGAGGTTTTACTAGGTCTTTTAGAGCGACCCGGAACAAAGCAAATTGTCTTTCTCAATATTTGGGACTTGTTAAAAGCCCGTCGCAACTCCAAGTTCCGTGAATGTCTTGTAAATGCAGATTTAGTTCTCCCTGTGTCAAAAAGTATAATTAAAGGAGCCAATAAACTACAGTTGGCTCCCCCAGTCCGCTACAATCCTTTTTCTACAATTATTTCCTGTCTTTCCATCTTAGACTCACACTACAAAAGCCTCTATCTTTTTGGAGGTAGAAAAAGAGCTCTTTCAAAGGCAGAAAAAAATGTCCATGCAACCTTCCCTAATGTTCGGCTAGTGGGACGATACGTAGGAAATTATTCCAAGGATATGGAAAGTGACATTATTGCAGCGATGTACAAGGCCTCACCCTCCTTTGTTTTGGTCAGTGACGGTGTTTCAGAAAAAGATTGTTGGGCATATAACCGACGCAATAAATTTTCTTCCAGTCTCTTTCTATATAACAAAGATATCATCAACATTTTTGCAAAAAGAACAAAACGAATTTCATCCTCCCTATTTGACAAGGGAATGGAAATTTGGATAGAGATTCTCCACAATCCACTAAAGATATTTCTTTTTTTGCCGTACATTTGGTATAACCTATTATTACTTTGGTGCAAATTATCAAAAAAGAATGAACAATGACAGAGGAAATGCCTATTGCCAAAAATCATCCTTGTAGTCTCCTCAAATCCCCTGATACGGGATTTTTGTCGGCAATATTTAGGACCATACAATCTAAAATTTTGTAGCGACTGGGATAAATTGTATAATACAATCAAGAAAAACATTCCTTCACTCATTCTGTTTGACTATTCATTTTTTATATCAACCAATCCTCAATTACTAGAAAAACTATGTAAACAAAGGCCATCTACTCCCATTTTTGTTCTTACCAACAAAAACTGCTCTTTTTTTACAAAATGGTTTTACAAGATAGGCATAAAGCAGATTATCAATCTACCCTGCGAAAGAATAAAATTAAAAAAAACAATAGAAGAACACATGGTACACTCAAATCATGATGTTATTTCACAGTCGATTCCTCCACCCACGTGTACAATACTAGAACAGTTTTTGGGAGATTCTTTTAAAATTGTTGAATTAAAAAAAAAGATTTATCACTATTCACAAACAGACACCCCCTTATTGCTCACTGGAGAAAGTGGAACAGGAAAATCCTACCTAGCCCGACTTATTCACGAATTATCACCACGAAAAAATCGTTCGTTCTATGCAGTAAATATGACGAGCATTTCTGTTTCCATTGCAGAGGCAGAGCTCTTTGGCACAGTAAAAGGAGCCTATACCGATGCTGTTTCCAGAGAGGGTTTTTTCTCTATTGCCCAGTTTGGTACACTCTTCCTTGATGAAATAGGAGACCTCCCCATTGCCATCCAACCAAAGCTTCTTCACGTTATTGAAGAGCAATGTTATACCAAGGTAGGTTCTCCCCACAAAGTAAAATGCAACACCAGGTTTATTTTTGCCACCAATGCCAATCTTCAGCTTTTAGTTGAACAGGGGCTTTTTCGTAGTGACCTATTCCATCGTATTGCGATTTTACCTGTGGAAGTACCACCTTTGAGGGAACGAAAAACTGATATCCCCCAGCTAGCCCAACACTTCCTCAAGCCATATAAAAAAGACTTGTCATCAGATAGCATACAAAAACTGATGGACCACCACTGGCCCGGCAATGTACGGGAGTTAAAAAACTGTCTGGTCAGAGCCAGCATCCTTTCTTCAAAGGAAATGATTCCAGAAGCCTGCATCTCCTTTTAATTGTTTACCTTCACAGAACTCCGACCAGCAAGCCCAACAGCCTTATTAAAAATCTTTTCGATATATTTACATTCACCTTCAGAAAGACCGGAACGGGAAAGGATTCCCCGCCAAAATCGTTCCATATCGTCCCGACCAGTTATGCTAAAAAAACCAATTTTTTGCAAGTCATCAGCTATGGTATGGACAGTCTTGTCAAGTCTTTCCATACTTACTGGTGTTATACCGGGCGAATTGAGATGGGTTCCACGATAAATCGAATATCCAATAATTTGAACTGCATGGGACAAATTTAATGAGCCAAAATCCTTGTGGCTGGGAATGGTAACTCCCATGGTACATTCATTAAGCTCACTGTCTGTAAGACCTGTCCGTTCATTTCCAAAAACGATGGCACCTCCAGCATTTTTTACTACCTGTGAAACCAGCTCTTCTGGCAAAAGGAGCTTGTCTTTTCTTCTCTTTCCGGGACGCCTTGTTGTTCCTGCCACAAAACTGCAATCCCTTGTTGCATTGGTTATACTATCGTAAAATTCGGCCCTTTCCCAAATGTACACAGAATGAATGGCCAGCACCCGAACCTTTTCATCATCGTAATCTTCTCGGCGGCCCACGATTCTCAAGTTCACCAAGCCTGAATTAGCCATTGCCCTGCAAACAGAACCAATGTTACGACTTTCTTCTGGTCTGCATAAAACTATGTATATTTGCGATAAATCCATAAATACACTATACTGCTTTTGGGTGATTTACAGAAGGATGATGGAAGATTTTGCAGGAAAAAAAGCGGTTGTCATTGGAGGCTCAGGGGGAATTGGGGCTCATGTTTCAATGAAATTGGCTCAAGCTGGGGCCAGCCTCCTTGTCCATGGTGGACACAACTCCAAAAAACTTCAGGATTTAATGGACAGCCTACAAAATGCTTCTCCTCAAAAAGCTTTCCATCAATCTATCATCCAAGAAATTACAGGAGAAAATCTCTCCCAGTTTTCCCGTACACTCTTGATGGAAGAAATAAAAACTACAGATATTCTTTGTGTTGCCTTTGGTCCTTTTTTACAAAAATCCATAGAAGAAACCCTTCCCTCTGAGTGGATAAACATTTCGCTGTTAAATTATGCACTCCCGGGCATCTGTGTTTCAGCAGCTTTACCCCACATGAAAGAAAATAATTGGGGGCGAATCCTTCTTTTTGGCGGAACTTTAACCCACAATGTAAAGGCCTACCGTACAAATGCCGCCTATGGAGGAGCAAAGACAGCCCTTTGCAGCCTGGTAAAGTCTACAGCAGCCCAGTATAGTGGTTGTGGAATCACCTGCAATGGTATTCTGCCAGGTTTAACAGAAACAGAATACCAAAGCCCAAAATTATTGGCTACCTTGGCAAAGAAGAATCCCTCTGGAAAAGTTATTTCTCCAGAAATCATTGCTACCGCTGCAATAAACCTCCTGCTTACAAAGGAAGTAAACGGGGCGCTTTTAAACATAGATGACGGATGGAATCCTTAAAGACTGGCTATGTTGCCGATAGTATAGGGGGGGGGGGTGACAAAAAGATTAATTTTCTCTAATTTTTCTACTTAATAAATTTGACATAATATTAAAAGTGTATTACTATTTACAGTGATTGACTTAGATTATTTTTAAAGGAAGTTTATGGACAACAATTCTTTAGTCTCAGGTTTTGATGAGCTTACTAACGATAGTCTTCATATCACACTTGTCTCTGATGACTCTTTTAGAGAAGGTATTATTATTGCCCTTAATGGGTACATAGATATTTATACGGCCAACTTCTTTCAGGGACAAATTGAAAAGATTTTAGCAGCTGGTTATATAAATTTGATTTTTGACTGTAAAGATTTGAATTATGTTTCTTCTACAGGTATTGGTGTTTTTTCCTCCCTATTGAAGAATATTAAATTACAAGGTGGGGATATAGTTCTTGTCAATATGCCTGAAAAAGTTTTGGAAGTGTTCCAGCTTCTGGGCTTTTCACAGCTCTTCCTTTTCAAAGACAGCATAGAGGAGGCCATTACCTTCTACCATCAAGAAGTTGAAACAGAAGAGCCCGTGTTCCCTATGATTTTTAGTTGCCCTGTATGTTCAAAGCGCCTAAAAACTACAGGTTCCGGTAGATTCCGCTGTTCTGAATGCAAGTCCATCTTGGCAGTGGATGAAAAGGGAAATATTCTTGTGGGATAAGCATTAAAGACAATATGATGCAAAAGGGAGCTGTCTGACAGTTCCCTTTTTTCTATTTTTATAGGTTAAAACATTTTCATTATAAAATAAAAGGTTACCTTAATCAAATCTTGGTTGTATTTGTCTTATGTTCATGTTATTCTATACATAATATGAAAACTATCGCTTCTCTTGTGGGTGTTTTTTTTGCTGTAATACTATTTGGTGCAATTCTCGGATTTTGCGTTACCCTCCTTTTTATATATTCTACTAATTTTGTAGTTGGAAGAGATTTAGAGGTTACTTCCATCACGCAATACTTGTCCATCCTATTTGTCTGGGGAGGAGCAGCTACTATTGGGACAGGTCTTTTTAGCATTGCCTATACCATCCGTTATCCCCAGAACGGACTCGCTCGAATTATAACACACACAGTACTCTCTGCTGTTTCCTGGCTAGTCATCATCCCTCTTTGTTTGGTTGGTGCCAATAAGTTTGAGGATATAGATGTATACAACAGAAAAGAAGCAGTCCCTACTCCTAAATTTTTTAGACCAGATGATGGAAACCTCTATTATTATTCGTCCGTAGATGATACAACTAAAACTGCCACCGGTGTGGCTTTTAAATTACAGGATATTAACAACACTTCGGATGATTCCGTACTTTTAGAAGGTGCGCCGGTATTCCAAAGTGATATTCAGCCATTTTCTGATATTCTAATTTACAACACCCTATCTATTTCGAGTTTTCTTGATACAGTTCTTCCCGCTTTATATTACAATAATAAAAGTGCCATGGAGGCTTTTTCAGAGGGACTCATTCCATGGCTTGCCTTTGCCTCCTGGGGTTTAGCCCTATATGCAGTAATAGGAGTAAGGCGATTATTCCAGTGGAGACTCCTTAACTTCTGTGTGGCGGTTTTAGTTTACCTTGCAATTTGTATAATCAATCTGTCTTATACCCTTGGGTGGGATGGAAATATCTTTAATCTGATAACACTCCCCAACTGGTTGCTGAATTGCATTATCGCAGCTATTTTATCTTGTCTTGGTATTCTGTTGTCCATATTCCGACCAGATCCTAACATGGAGCATGTAGAATGAAACGTCTTATACTGGCAATCCCAATCCACTGTGTACTTTTGTTCATCTGTTTGTTCGTTTATATCAACCAGAGCCTGACAATTCCAGAGCTAATCCCAGGAATGGAATTTTCCTACAAGTTATTGTCCGCAACCGAATTATTTTTAGCCTGGTTACCGGCAGCACTTTTTAGTATTTATGTAGTGACATATGCCTCCCTATTTGGAAGGGACGACAAACACATTATGGTAAAATACTCCCCCTACATCCTTTCTCAATTTAAGATTGTAGCCATCTTCGCCATTGTGGGAACCACCATTGTTGTATGCGGGCAAGAAGTTTTTAATCCTTTGGTTAAACAAGGGTTACAACAAATGGAAGAAGCACCTGCCCTATACAAGGAGTATATGTCTGCCGCAAAAAAATATCATACTAGTGGTGACTTGATTTTTGCCATTCAGTATGCAGAAGCCGCAGAACGAATTAATCCCCGAGCCCAGGAAGCCAGCACATTAAAAAGCGACTTGGAAGTTCAGTTAGAGGGAACCGACTACAATGATGCTCTTAACTCAGCAATCTTTACCCACGAAAAATTTAGTATTATTCCCCAGGAAAGGAACATTACTTCATACGAACTGCTACAAAAAGCACAAGAGGCTTATTTAGCAGAAAATTGGATTGATGCGCATTACTATTCTATGATAGCACAAAGGGTAGCTGAACCAGGAAGTGCCAATGTTGATGACGCTAAAATAATGGCTGCAGATGCTTGGAATATGCTGGACGAGCCCGTTCGCTTTGAAAATGATGCTGTAGAAGAGCAATATCGTCTAAAGAAGCTAGCCTATTCCCAGCTAATGATGGGCAACGTGGTAGAAGCCTACTATAGTTTTAGTGATTTAATGAAGAGATACCCTCACGATGAAGACATTGCCCGATATTATGCAGCCGCAGCCATAGAAATGGAAGCCCAATATTTTTTCTTGGATGAGATTCCTATTTCATACGGTCTGGAAGACAGAAGGGACATTGCCTTCAGCTTAAAACGACAAGATGGTGGTGAGCAGGTAGTCTTCATCAAGGGACTTTCTTCTGTGAACAATACCGGAGGCCTGGTTCAATATGCCCGTGGATTAAGTATCTACAACTTTAGCATGGCTGGACGTTTTGAAAAATCCCTGTATGTTCCCTACGCAAAAATAATGAGCCAGTCCATAGACTCCCTTGATACAGCCGCACGACAATCCTTGGAATATACAGACCTGGATATGGAGAAAGGCACAGTTCCTATGATTATGCTGGAATCTGTTGATAGGGTACAGCCAAACAGCCTTAACAAGCCAGTGTACAAGTTTGCCGAAGGACAGTCTCAGGCTACAAAACAAATTATTACCCTACCCATTGATTACAAGGATTTCCTCTTGTTAAAAAACGCATCTCCCAACCCAGAAGAAATGATGCTGGCCGATGTAATACAGATGTCATTGAAGGCCTCGGACTATGGATATGCACAGGTAGTTTATGGTCAGGACGCATGTTCAAGGATGAGCAAGCCTTTCTTGTACATTGTATTCTTTATCGTTGCAGCCAGCATCGGATGGAATTATCGTATAATGTCCGGCAGATTCCGCTTTTCTTGGATTTTAACACCATTCTTACTTACCGTAGGCGTTTATGTACTCCTGGAAATTGCAAAATACACCCAGAGACTGCTAAACTACGGTCTATTCGGAATATTCAGATTTGCTGCTGTCCCCATTATCTTTGTGCTTGCATTAGTCTTTGTGTTCTCTGCAGCCCTATTCTTTGTGGGTCGAAGAAGTCAAACCTGACAAAACTTATAAGAATTAAACCATAAAAAAACCAGAGGCTTTGAAAAAATTCAACACCTCTGGTCTTTTTTATTTGTCGGGATACACCTTGGTAATATGAGCACCCAAACTTTGAAGCCGCTCTGTCAAGTTTTCATATCCACGTTCCACTTGATATACATTGCTGATAACACTTTCTCCACGAGCCGCCATAGCAGCAATAATCATTGCCATACCAGCACGAACATCGGGAGACACCAATTTATCTCCATGCAGGGTACAAGCACCAGTTACAACCGCACGATGAGGGTCACACAAGGTAATGCGGGCACCCATAGAAATGAGCTTGTCCACAAAGAACATTCGTGACTCAAACATCTTTTCGTGTATCAAAACAGTACCATCAACCTGAGTTGCCACCACCGTCATAATACTTGTAAGATCTGGTGGGAATCCCGGCCATGGAGAGTCATCAATCTTAGGAATCATGCCACCAAGATCCGTGTTAACCTGCATGGACTGAGTTTCTGGCACAGAAAGTACATCATCTTCAATATGCCAAGTAATTCCCAGCTTACCAAAGGCCAATTTAATGGGACGCATATCCTTTGGATTCACACCTTTGATGGAAATACTTCCACGGGTAGCCGCCGCCAGTCCAATAAAAGAACCAATCTCCATGTAGTCAGGTCCAATCCGATAGGTACAACCATGAAGCTCAGGAACACCATCAATTTCCAGAATATTGCTCCCAACTCCGGTAATCCTTGCACCCATGGCGTTGAGCATCTTGCACAAATCCTGAACGTGGGGCTCGCTGGCAGCATTGGTGATGGTGGTGTGGCCTTCTGCCAGGACTGCCGCCATTACCGCATTTTCGGTGGCGGTAACAGAAGCCTCGTCCAGAAATATATCCGCCCCTGCCAACTTATTGGTACTAAAGGTAAATTGCCCGTTTACCGCCACCCGGGCTCCAAGTTCGGTGAGAGCTAAAAAGTGGGTATCCAAGCGGCGGCGGCCAATAACATCCCCTCCCGGAGGGGGCAGTTTTACCTTTCCGGTACGGGCTACAAGAGGCCCCGCAAAAAGAATAGAGGCCCGAAGTTTTTTGGATAATTCCACAGGAATCTCAATCCCAAGGCCGTCTCCAGCACAAATTTCCCAACTGTTTTCAGATAATCTTTTTACAGAAGCACCAAGAGCCTGCAAAATCTCAATCATCACACCTGTATCCTTAATATTAGGAATGTTTTCAAGAATAACAGGCTCACTGGTGAGCAAGGTGGCAGCCAAACAAGGCAAAGCAGCATTCTTATTGCCGCTAGCTGTAACAGTTCCTTTAATTGGAAAGCCACCTTCAATCAGATAACTATACATTGTGTTCACAAGTCCCCTCCCAAGGGTGTAACTACTTACTTATCGGCTTGCAAGGCCACAAGGTTAAGTAGTGTAAGAACACCATAAGCCATTTGGGAAAGAGAAGCCCATTCCATGCGGGAATGGAAGTTATGACCACCAGTAAAGATATTTGGACAAGGAATACCTAGCTCTGTGAGACGAGAACCATCCGTTCCACCACGAATGGGGCGGAAGATTGGCTCAAGACCAGCCATTCTTACAGCCTTGACTAGATTTTCCATAATATGAGGCTGCTGATCCAGCTTTGCCTTCATGTTCAAATACTGCATGGTGTGAGTTACCTGAACGGAAGAACCTCTGTATTTTGCAACAACAGCATTAGCCAAGGTTTCAACTGTTTGCTTTCGTCTCTCCATAGATTCAGCATTAAAATCCCGGAGATAAATGCTTACCTTGGCCTCTTCAATATGACCACTTAAATCCATAGGGCAGTAGAACCCCTGATAGTTGTCAGTGGTTTCTGGCGCTTCGTGACGAGGAAGCAAGGACAAAAAGTCTGCCATCATAATGGTAGCATTTACCATGTCTGGTCGGGCGTAACCTGTATGCTTTGCCTTGCCAGTAAAGGTGACCTCACTCTTCCAGGCATTAAAGCATTCATCTTCAATTTCTCCGCCGGTACTACCGTCAAAGGTATAACATTGCTTGGCAGTGAGCCAGTGAATGGGCACAAAGTCCATGCCGTGACCTGTTTCTTCGTCAGGGGAGAAGATGATTTCTATGGTTCCGTGGGGAATATTTTTTTGAACAATCTCATGCAGCCCAGTCATAATGATGGAAATGCCAGCCTTATCATCGGAACCAAGCAAGGTAGTTCCGTCACTGGTAATAATAGTGTCTCCCACCACCAATTTTAACTTTGTATCTAGTTCAGGGTCTAGGGTAGCCCCACCCTTTAATTTCAGGGGCTTGCCGTCGTAATTTTCAACAACTTGGGGCTGCACGTTTTCACCAGACACTTCTGAGGAAGTGTCCATGTGAGCTAGAAAACCCACCGCAGGAACAGTTTCCATGCCAGCAGTAGCAGGTAGACGAGCACAAACATAGCAGTGGTCGCTGATAAACACTTCGGTAATCCCCAAATCCTGCAATTCCTTCATAAGAATCTTTGCAAAATCCCACTGCCTGTCGGTAGAAGGAACAATTCCCTGGTCGGCTCTATCAGGGTCACTAGTAGTCCACTGACGAGTGTATCGTAAAAAACGCTCTAAAAGCCCATTGGTAAAATCTTTTGATAGAATTTCGTAGTTCATAGACTGAGTATAACAAGAATAATTGAATTATCAAAGGGGAGAGAATGGTAGATTGTACCAGTCAATAAAAGTGGATAAAAATGTTTTTCTGTTTCATTAAATATTTTGATTTCCACCCTTGACAAGTCAGTAAAATCAAGTGAGAATAAGGCTAGATTAAATTATCAAAGTGTTGGAGTAAAGGAAGTGGGAACAAGTTTTTTTTCAGAAAGTAGCAAAAATCTCTTGACAAGCGGATTGTTCCCAATACAATCCTCAGAACACAGAACACAGAACACAGAACACAGAACACAGAACACAGAACACAGAGTTTAGAACTTGGAGCTTGGAGCTTAGAGTTTGGAAGTTGGACAATAGATTTATCTGGAATAAGGAAGCCAGCAAGAAATTTTTCCACAGGGGAAATTTCTTGCTGGCTTTTTGCGTTTAAACCCATTCATCATCAATTAACCCAGCAGGTGTTGGGAGTAAATAAAGTTAAAGGAGGTTTCTAATGAAGAAAGAAGGTCAGAAATGGATGCTAGTAGCCTTAGCTCTACTGGCAGTGGTAACGGTAACCCTACCACTGGTGGGTTGTAAGAATGATACGGTTGCTGAGCAAACTGGTGATGGCACAGGAAGTGGTAGCGGAAACCAAGGTACTGGTGATGGCACAGGAAGTGGTGACGGAAACCAAGGTACTGGTGATGGCACAGGAAGTGGTAGCGGAAACCAAGGAAGTGGTGACCCAGAACAGCCTGTAACCTACACCGTTTTCTTTAACGCTAACAATGGTACAGGTTCTATTGACAGTCAAACCATAGTAAGAGGACAGACAGCCACCAAGCCAGCTGACCCAACCCTAGAAAACAACGTCTTTGGTGGTTGGTACAGTGATGAAGAGTTAACAAGTGAATATGACTTTACCACCCCTGTAACAGGT
>JAGBFT010000099.1 GCA_017936345.1 Spirochaetaceae bacterium | reverse complement strand
CAATGCGAAGGGTAATGCTCTGCTTCACCGGCTTCACGGTGTAATACCTAAGCCGTGCCTTGGAAAAATCTGTCGTCTGGGGAATGTCGGTGTAGTCAACAGGATGGTTCTCCAAAGCCTGTAGTTCCTGAACCTGTTCATCGGTAAGCTTGCAGGTAGTTTTCATAAGCCTTTTTCTCCAAGGAGTCCAACCTCCGGGCGGAAATAAGACGATGCCTGAGTTTTCCGTCGGAACATCGCTCCGAATAAAAGATGGTGACAATAGCAATGCCATTGATAGTTCCAAACCCCTGAAAGCGCTCCTCCTCCAAGGTGGAATGGATGTCATCAGCGGTTCCGCTGGAATCGGTGTGTCACCTAAAAACAGGACGCTTCTTTTCCTTTGCGCACTGCACGAGAAACAGGTTTATCAAGCTCTGGTAGGTAATTCCAGTTTCTCCCGCCAACTGCTTGAAATAGACAATCGCTTCGCTGTCCAGATTGATTGTCACAGGACGCTTCTTTGTTTTTCTCGCTTCTATGGCATTCCGTGCGGCCTCCATCAGCATTTGCCGTAATTCGGTCTGATTCTCACAGGGAACAAAATTTTCGGCGGCCACCTCATACTCCTGCTCCTCACTATCCAATGGAGAATTCCAAAAAGCCTCCTCCTGCATCCTTCTTGCATCGTCAATACCTGCCATCACACCCTCCCCTTCAGTTTCCTGTCAGGATATGCCGTCTTCAAAAACCAGTTTCCTTCGTCGTCAATCACAAAGGGAACGACATACGGATAGTCATTTAACCGAAGGATTATCCGCTGCTGTCCAGCTCTTGCGGGATTATGCTCCGGCCCCACAAATTCCCCTGCCGCAATTTTTTCCACAATCTGTTCAAAGCAAATGTAACGATTATTTTTCAGCCATTCGTTCTTTGCTTCATCCCAGTTGATATACATACTTATATTATATGTATGAAGTACGTATCTGGCAAGTTATTGGGTGGTTGTCACCGAGACAATTCACGTGTTGTGGTTCCGCTGGAATCGGTGTGTCACCTAAAAACAGGACGCTTCTTTGTTTTTCTCGCTTCTATGGCATTCCGTGCGGTCTCCATCAGCATTTGCCGTAATTCGGTCTGATTCTCACAGGGAACAAAATTTTCGGCGGCCACCTCATACTCCTGCTCCTCACAACCAACAACACCAAGCATAAAGACAGGTGACTGCTTGGGCAGTGGCGGGGACTCCCAACAATAGCACAATCATTTCTTTTGCAAGAAGCTTTCAGCTTGCCGAACAAAGTCTGGTCCCCAAAACTCGCACAATAGCCTGTGTGCCTCAGGATACAATTCAGGGACAACAAAGAGCTGCAATTGCTGCAGGTTATTGATGAGGTAGAACCGGCACAAATTCCGAATGGAGTCCTTTTGCTCAGCAGAAAAGGGGTCGCTCATGTCCTCCACACAATTGAACAGCACCGTGAAAACTGAGGCGGCGGAGCAAACCTGTTCCCAGCGCTCCAAAGAAGTGATTTTTGTGTGGGAGGAAATGCCGGTGTTTACGGTGTAGTTGTACACAACCTCTCCAATCCCCAAGTATGAGCGGGCATGGTGTGCTATGAGTATGTATTGCAGCAAATCATCTGCCATGGAACAATATACACTCGGGATGGCAGCAAGAGCATGGAGATACAGTTCCCGCCGAATCAGCTTGCCCCACAAAAAAGTGTTTTGGGTTTTATCCACCAGCACACTTTGGAGAATAGCCCCATCCTTCAATTGCCCGGGATAAATGGCTCCCGCCTTACGTTGCACACTTTTCAGCAAGCTTGACTCCGTTTGGGAGTCAAGCGCACACCCATACTCTCGGTTCACCACCACCTGAGCCCGCCCGTGGACAATGTCCGCATTCTCCGCCACCGCATGACGGTACAGGGTGGCAAGTGCAGTGGGAGGCAGGGTATCGTCACTGTCCAGACAGAAGATGTAGTCCCCAGTGGCGGCTTGGACGGCGGTGCGGCGGGCTTCTAGAATCCCCCTGTTTTCTTGATGCTCAAGATACACCACCGGCCAGGGGCTTTCCTGCTGGAATTGGGAAACAATCCGGGCGGGAGAGCTAAGCTCCGGGTCGGCGGCGGGACTGGCATCATCCACCACGATGATTTCCAGAGAAGCCGCATTCCGTCCGCCACAAGTCTCCAGCCCCCGCTGTGCCGCCACACTTTGGAGGCAGGCAGGCAGGCTTCTTTCCGTGGCGTATACAGGAATGCAGACGGAGATGGCGGGAGGCATTTAGAAGGAGCTGGAAGATGTATCAGAAGAAGTATCAGAAGAAATTTCAACAGATGATCCCAGGGGATTGCCAGTCCAGTAATACTGATTCGGATTCAAATCATCAAAGCCCAGGCTTTGGGTTTCCAAATCCACAGTAACAATGCGAGACACGGCATCGCCCTTTAATTTAGACACTCCTCCCTGGTCTACAATTTCCTCAGACACTATACATCCTGCGTCAGCAATTACCAGCTTCTTGGGCATAATGGCCACAAAGCCCAAGGGTTTAGAAAACACCTCCTCAGTAGAATTGCCGGCAGCATAAACGGAATACGACTGGTCTTGTCCAGATGAATCCTTGTAGGAAACCTCTCGCTTTGTGGAAACAAGCCCCAGATAGCCATTTGTTCCAAAACTTGTATCAAGAGTCAGCGTCTTGGCATCTATCTTTGCAACAGCACCCACCGAATAAATATTTGGAGCTGAATCCTTAACACAGCTCAACAACAAGTACAAGGCTCCCTCTTGGTAAATCATTTGGTAGGTAGGCTGACTACCGAAAACAGTTGGCAACTTAAACGCAATTCCTAGGGTAAAGTCCTGAGTTGTCAAATTAAAGGATGAAATAGTTATGCTTGGAATACCGTTGTCATCCTCACTAGACTGATCTGCAACATAGGCACTTCCACCGTGAACTGCAAAACCAACTGGGGTGTTTATACCATGATTACTTAGCGAATTAATTATAGGCTCTGATGGGCTATTCGCTATTAGTTTTGAAATTTGACTGGTAGACATCCCATATAAAGTCGTCCTAGAATCACTGTCATATGACAGATAACTAAAATCACTTCCAATAAAGTTACTAGGGGTAGAATAATATGTTCCATCACCTTGTGAATCATACATAGAAACACCAGTACTAGTAATCACATAAAGATTTCTCAAGTGGTCAAAACACCAAGAAGGTAAAACATCCGGAACATCTAGCACTTTGGTACCTGCTTCTTCATGCTTCCCGTAGGGAGCAATTTTTACGCTATCATTATTCCACAACAGTACGCCGCTTACCCGGCCTACAGCTACATTCAGCTTGTTAATCCCGCTGACAACCATGTGCTTGCCGGAGTTGCCGTACCAAATGGTATTGTCACCAACCTTTACAGTTACATCCAGGATGATATCCTTTCCTGTGGGAATCCCTTTAAAGGTAAAGGTTACTCCTGAAAGGCTTGCCTCAGTGGCGAATTCAGTTTTTTCTTCACTGTAATCACCCCGAATGCTGGCAGTCAGAGTGTAGGTACTGTTGTCCCCAGTAGTACTCCGAAGGGGAGCAGGAATTGCACTGCGGATTTCCGAGGCAAGAACCTCATCAATGGCAAGGGAAACAGTACCCCCCCCCTCTCCTGTAAGATTGACATTGTTGCAGGCTGCTGACAGCAAGGCAAGCGCCACAACAAACGCAATGACAGAAAGGCTGGCGAGCCTTCCAAAAAAAACTTTCCTTCGCTCTAGTGAATTACGTGTCATGCAATCATCTCCTCCTCCAAAAACATGGAAACAGATTCCTTGAGATAGATTATATCCCATAATGGACACAAATTCCATCAATGATGAGGAAAAAAAGTGATGAGGGAAAAAAGGATTTTTGACTTGTGGTATAAGATTTTACGCCGTGAAAGAGAACAAAAACCTTGTCTTGGAGAAATTCATTCGTAATGGCTCCACATCCGCAGGATACGAACAACTTCCTCTGAAGGGAAAACTTCGTAAACCAAACGGTGTTGTATATTGATTCGTCGGGAATAAGCACCTGTCAAATCACCCACAAGCTTTTCATAGGGTGGCGGTGTCTGAAAAGGATTTACCTTCAATATCTCAATAAGTCTGACTACATTTTTCTTGAGGTTAGCTTGCTGGATTTTCTTGCTATCTTTTACCGCCTGCCTTGAGTATTTGATTATCCACATTACCAGTCAAGTTCTTCAACACTTTCTGTCAAGGGTTCATTTCGGGCAGCCAGGATAGACTCCTTCATCCCCGGGATGGAACATAAATACAAGGTTTCCTGAATGGAATTCCAATCTTCTTCGGAAACAAGCACCACATTATTTCTTTCCCCAGAAATGATAACAGGCTCATGACTCTGCCTTGCAAAATCCATCAGTTTGAAAAAATTTGTTGCTGCATCTGCTGCTGTCATTACCGCCATATACCAACCTCCATGAACTAAAATCTACGCCTCATCATCCCAGTTGTCAAGGGGGCATTCCAATTTCTACACAGCCAGCCTAGAACTTGTACTTCCAGGACACGGGAATGGCAAGATAGGTGGACTGCTTGCCGCTGACGGCAGTGGGGGTGAGCCACTGGTGCACATCAATCTTTACGCCGGCGATGATTTGGT
>JAGBFT010000098.1 GCA_017936345.1 Spirochaetaceae bacterium | reverse complement strand
TCCTCGCCGTCTATTCTATCAATGTCATACTGGATGCGCTCCCCATCCCTTACATAATTGGCTTGATAATCCTCCTTCTCCTTAGACAGATGGATAGGAGACAAAACCTTGCAAGAACCTAATTCCTCAACAGTAAAATCAAAGCACCCTTTCATGACAGAACCTCTTTGTTATGATATAATTTGAGAATAGTGTTATTTTATTTTTTTTTCAAGGGAAGAGCTGTATCTTCCCTGAAATAGAGGAGAATCCCATGTTCAACAGAAAAGAGTACAAGGTACAGGCTTTGGCTCGACTCAAGGGAAATTGGAGGATAAATCTTTTAGTTTCAGCAACAATCCTTGTGCTCGGTTGGATTTCCAACCTCCCTTTTTCCAGGTACTATTATGACAGCTTCCAGCTATATTTAATATTCACTCTTTTGTCCATTGCCATAGCAGGAATCGCAGCCATGGCCCTAGCTTATTTTTCCATCAAGTTTTTTAAGGCAGGAGAAGCAGTCAGCTATGGAACCTTCATTGAAGGCATGAATCTTTGGCTCAAGGGAATTCTTGCCACCCTGTGGGTCTCCCTGTGGCTGTTCCTATGGGGTCTTCTTTTTATCATTCCTGGAATCGTCAAATCCTATTCCTATTCACAGATTTACTTTATCCTTGCAGAAAACCCCAACTTGTCCGTAAGCAAGGCTTTGCAAATCAGCAAAATAATAACCCGTGGCTACAAGGGAGAGCTTTTTGTACAGGATTTGAGTTTTTTCGGCTGGGTTATACTAAGCTTGTTGACCGGTAGCCTGGGCCTTGTCTTCCTTACGCCCTACTATCAGGGAGCAAAAACCCATGCCTATGCCTACCTTAAGGAGCAGGCCCTTTCTACTGGTACACTAAAAGCATCTGACTTTACGGATTTAAACTAGGAGACAGTATGGATTTTGAGAATTTTTCGCAAAACATTTCAACCAATAATGAGGTGTCTAGCCTTGAGTCAACTTCTGACGATTCAGCCCAGAACAAAGGTCCTGACAGTGCAGTGCCCAATCAAGAGGAAAGTCAGGGGCAGAGCCCCCAGGGGATTGCTGGAAAAAGCTCTTGCAAGCCAAAACAAAAGTCGCAAAAAATGGGTTTATTTGTTCTCTTGTCACTCTGTGGAATTTTGGCTCTTGGCAGCATTATAAATTTTTTCAACAAGCCGGATTCGGCCTCCCTTCCAACAGATTCAATGAGGAATTTTTCCTTTGTGCTGTCCAATTCTCCGGCTGCTGGCAAACTTTCTTTTCAGACACCCTCAGGAAATACAGAATATGTTGCAGTAGTTCACATAGAAGGAACTATTCAAGAAGCCAACGAAACCTACAATCAGGAATGGCTCATATCTACCATAGAGGATTTAACCTACGACGATAAGAACCTGGGAATTCTCCTATACATTGACTCTCCTGGTGGTGGTGTGTATGAATCTGATGAGGTTTATCTTGAACTTTTGGATTACAAAGAGACCAGTGAAAAACCTGTTTGGGCTTACCTTGGCCCTATGGCTGCCTCAGGCGGTTACTACATAGCCTGTGCTGCAGACTATATTATTGCCAACAGGAATTGCCTTACCGGTTCTATCGGTGTAATTGCCGGACAATCCGTAGACTTTTCCCAGTTCTTGGATAAGCACGGAATTAAGGTTACAACCTTTACTGCGGGCAGCAATAAGGATATGTTAGGAATTAGCGTCCCTGTTACAGAAGAGCAGGCAGCCATCATGCAATCCATAGCTGATGACAGCTACAACCAGTTTGTAGGCATTGTTGCTGAAAGCAGAAATCTAACCTTTAAGAAGGCGGCATCCCTTGCAGACGGAAGAATATACACCGCGGACCAAGCCCTGAACAATGGACTCATAGATGACATTTCTCGCCTGGAAGAAGCCTACTCGCAGTACGAGGAGGCTTTGATGATAGATGAGGTGGATTTTATACATCTTACTCCTGAACAAGAATTCAACTATATGAATTATCTTTTTACCGGCATCAATACCCTTGTAAAAGGAAGAGACTCCATAAGCGGAACAGAATCCTTGTTGCTGGAGGCACAAGAGCAGGTTATGCCGGAACTCTCCTATCCTGCCTATTATTTTCAGCAGTAGTTTATCGTTACCAACAAACTAAAAAGGTGCTGACCTCCTTCAACAAAGTTTGAACGAGACCCAGCACCTTTTGCCTTATCTGAAATTTTATTTTGCTACCTTAGAAAAGGCTGTTCTAATAGCCTGGCTCAATTCCTCCAAAACTACAGGCTTACGGAAGAAGGCCACGGCATTCATCTCACTAATCTTATCCTCAATTCCACAATCCTGGAGTGCAGTAATAACGATGATGGCAGGATTGCCAAAGGCATCTGACGAGTTAATTTTCTTGCACAGCTCAAAGCCATCAACACCGGGCAAATTCAAGTCTAGAACTACAACAGAAGGTTTTTTTCCTGTCATTACAGAACCTGCCTCAAATCCATCAAAGGCCTGATAAAGCTGGCATTCGGGGAATTCCTTCGTCAAATATTGATAAAGAACAGTATTAAGTCCCAAGTCATCCTCAACAATAAGAAGACCCTTGTCGTTATTCTGACTGCACATAGAAGCCAAATTCTCAGGAACACGCATATTGCGTTCTGTCATAAATCCAACCAGATCATCTGCATATACACGATACTGTCCACCAGGAGTACTATAGGCTTTCAAGTAGCCATTACGAATCCAGTTGATAGCAGTTTGATTTGCCACACCACAAATATTAGCCACTTCAAGGGCTGAGTAAACAACGGTCTTTTCAAATTCTTTAGACATAAAACTTACCTCACTACGTTAGAACAACACAACTCTTAATTTGTTTCAAATCAACCATAATAAACTTTAATACCATATATCAAAAATAACAAGGGAAAAAGCGAATTTTGCAAAAGAAAAAAAAATACGACTTCTCCATATTTATAGATTAGATATTTTTGATTTAATTTGTTTGTAAGAAAAGCCCTTTCTTGCCAAATACCTTTCCATTGCTTCCTGGGATTTACCTAATCGAAGGCATTTTTCTATAGCCATATTTAGAACAGCATCCTCATCTATAGTATGGAAATAATTATCCAAGGCCGCATTTGCAATTTTGCCATCTATTCCTTTAGAAAGAAGTCCACTTAACAGCTTGCTGCGCCCTTCGGCATGATTTATAGCTCGATTACGCAACCAGGATTCAGCATATCGTAGGTCAGACAAATACGACCTTTCTTCCAAATAATCCAACGCTCTCTGTATGGAAACATCAGCATACCCCTTCTTTTTTAACTTTACCGTCAAAAGATGGCGGCTATGTTCTGCCCGCTCCAGATATCCCATAGCAGCCTTTTCCGCTGCAAAAACCAAGCCCGCCGCAATCAAATCTTCAAGCTCAACATCAGACAAGTGCCGGTTTACTACTATCTCATGGTCTACAAGAACCTGTAGGTAACAGGTTCTTATAAAAAAAGAAGACCCCATGGAAAGGGTAACCTGTACACAATCCCATGAGATCTGCCTTGTTGTGGTAATAAAAACCACTAGCGCTTGCTGAACTGGAAGCGGCGGCGAGCACCACGCTGACCGAACTTCTTTCGCTCAACCATACGAGAGTCTCGAGTAAGGAAACCGTTAGCCTTCAGAGAAGCATAGTTGCCCTGGTCAACCTGGGTCAAAGCCCGGGACAAACCATGAAGGCAAGCACCAGCTTGTCCATTCAATCCACCACCAGTAACATTGATGAGAACATCAAACTTGTTCTCACTAGCTGTTACCATGAGAGGCTGACGCACTACCCGAATCTGGTCGGCGGTAGCAAAATAGTCAGCAACGTCCTTGCCATTTACAACAATCTTTCCTGTGCCTTCCCGCAGGAATACACGGGCAACAGCAGTCTTTCTTCTTCCTGTACCAATTCCGATATTCTTAACCACAATATACTCCTGTTAGACTTCCAGAGGCTGGGGATTTTGGGCAGCGTGAGGATGCTCTGTTCCAGCATATATCTTCACGTTCTTCAAAATGGCACGTCCCAAAGGTCCCTTGGGAAGCATTCCCTTGATGGCCAGCTTCAGGGGGGCGTCGGGATGCCGCTGAATCTTCTTCTCGAAGGTGAATGTCTTGAGTCCACCGACATAACCAGTGTGGTGATGATACAACTTGTCAGTGAACTTGGCACCAGTGACGGCAACCTTGTCAGCATTGATAATCACAACATAATCACCCATCTCCTGGTTCCGGGCAAAGGTAACCTTGTGCTTTCCTCTCAGAACACTTGCAACCTTAGCTGCAACCCGTCCCAAGGGCTTGCCTGCCGCATCAACAATATACCAGTTACGGACGGCATCGCGTTCATTCACAAAAATAGTCTTCATGCATATACCTTGTCTACTAAGATTTCTAAAAACGCCTTGGCTTCCAGCATCGGAAAACCGCAGCCCCAAGCCAGGTGAGCAGCCTAACTCAGTACGCTTATGCGCAGATATACGGGAGATAATCCTACCATGGAATACCCCAAAATGTCAATATTTACGTCCAGAATTCCTGTCTACAGCTATTTTGCCAGCACTAAATTGGGAATATCCGGGACAACCTTTTCAAGGTGAAGATACTTCAAGGGATGAATATCCAAGGCATTAAGATGCCATCCCTTGACCTGCTCCAAGTCAATGATGTTAAGCGTTACAGGATGAGATACAGGCAGGATTACCCCTTCTGACAAAAGCAAATCCTCAGCAGCCGCCATAAGCTCATCCCGCTCTTTTCCGGTGGCAAAGGAAGCCTCCTCCAAAAGTCTATCATATTCGGCACTACCCCAATGTGACTCATTCAAGGTGGAATTAGAACGGAACAATTCCAAGAAAGCCAATGGGTCGGCAAAGTCCCCAATCCAGGTATAGCTGAACAGGTCTGCATCCCAACTTTCGATACTGTCCAGGTAACGGTTCATGGGAGTGGCACTGATATTTACGGTAAGGCCTAGACTTGTCCAACTTTGCCTAAGGATTTCTGCTTGGGTCATGGAATACTCTGAGTCGGCTACAGCTATGGTTATTTCCAAGGGCTCATCAGCTGCCAAACCTGCCTCCTCTTTGGCTTGAGCCAACAAGAGGCGAGCCTCGTCCATGTCAAAGTCTGCAAGGGCAGGAGGAGCAATATAATTTCCGATGGGATAAATCAGAGTGGAGGCAGGTACAAAACTATTGCCCCGCAGCGCCTCCCAAGGCACTGCCATCAACAAAGCATTGCGAAAAGAAGCCTGGTTCCAAGGAGCCTTATGGCCCTTGAAAAACAAGTATTCGGTGGCAAACTCTGCGTTTATCAATACAGTGTCATAATCTATGACAGAGCCAATGTCTGCCACAGAAAGAATCCAGTCAACCTCTCCCGTGTTAAACAAATGGGCATTTTCCACTGTGTCATCTGATTGAAGCACCACAATCTCATCCAGGGCTACGTTGGCGGCATCCTGATAATAGGAATTTTTCTTCATTACAAGACGGCTCCCATCGTATGACTCCAAAACAAAGGGACCACTAAAAACTGTGGGGTCTGGATGCACCGCCGAAAAGGAGTGATGACAGAGAATGCTGGGCAAGTGTTCCGTAGGGGAATTTAAACGGAGAGAAAGCTGATACTTTCCCCTTACAGAAATTCCAACCTCTTCTACCAGTCCCTGTCCGCTACGGTATTCCGGAACGCCCTGTATGCAGTCTAAAAGAGATGCAAAGGGGGCCTCTGTGGCTGGATTTAACAAGGTGAGCCAGGAGTCCTTTATTGATTGGGCAGTAATTTCCTCTCCATTGCTAAAGCGGGCCCCCTCCTTTATGGTAAAGGTCCAACGCAATCTATCCCTAGAAATTTTGTAGTCAACCACCAGGGCCGGCAGAGGTTCCAGGGAAAAGGGGTCATAGGAAAAAAGTCCCTCGTACAATCCGGTCAGCATTTGTGCCTCGGAAGCGTAGTTTGCAGTATGAGGGTCTAAATTGTAAAGATGGACGGAATCGACGATAGTAAAAGGACGTGCAGACAAAACCGCCGTCCCAAACAAGAAAACAAGAGAGAGAACCCTATTCTTCATCCACAATCCCCAGCCGCTTCATTTGGTTTTGTTCTTCTACATAGGCGGCATACTCAGCCTTACGTTGGTTTGTTTTTACCATAGTATTCTTAATGGAAGTAGTTTCCATGGTCAAACCCTTAACCTTTGACTTGTTTGGACCTTGGACTTCATTCTTAAAGAACTTGTCGTAGGCAAGCAACAAGATTAACAACTGCTGGCACTCGGAAAGCTGCTTTGTCAAAAAGGAATAAATTTCGGCCTCACTCTGAGCTTCCATCTTTTGATAAGAAGGACTTTCCCGAGAAGAAAGAGCGCCATAAAAATTCATCCTCTTAGTGATTTCGCTAACACTCTTGCTAAAGTTTACCTTTTCGTTTCGAGATGTCTTGGTCATAGCGTCCACTATGGGTACTGTATACTCAATTACAGGAGGTTTTAAACCAAAAGCCTTTCTAAAGGCCTTCTTGAACTTTTCCCAAGGAGTGTTACTCTGATCCTGCACCAAGGCGCTGTTATCCCGCAACTTATAGATTACCACTTCCAGCTGGGGAGCCATTCCGGCTAGGTTTCTAACGGCATCCAAAATCAGAACCTTTGTGTCGAGGCGAACTCTCTTTTTTTCCCTTGTTTGCTGAACAACCTTCAATCGATTCAACAAGTCTTGTTGCTTTTGAATTGAAGCGGAACCAATGGATTCCTGAGCAATTTCCTCTATGAGCTCTGGATAAAAGGGCTGACGTCCCATGGTTGAGGGGAAGAGTTTTTTTATCTGGGCCACAGCGTCAGGAATAGAATCCCCCTTCTTCCAAGAAAAACCACCATGGGAAATGACGTGGCTGCGAACCTCCATCTTGTAAATTTCTCTTTGAAGATCGGAAGATTCCTTTAAGGCCGCATTAATTTCAACAATTGCCCTTGAAGCAGCAGAAATAGAGCCGTTGATTGAACTGATGGCCATGGAATCAGAGCCCTGACGGATGTTGGTTATCAAGTCTGTCAAGCCCTTTGTGTTGGGGTGATTGTTGTTGGCAGCCATAGCTCCCCACTGGAAACAATTATTCAATCCAATGAGTTTTTTAATTCTTGGCAAGGTAAAATTTTCAACAGAAAACTTAAAATAATTACACAAGAAGTCTAAAACACGCTCATAGTCAGAAAGACGTACACCCAATACCTTGGCCCTGTCGGATTCCGAATACTCTCCATCCTCTGGAACAACCACATCGGATATCTTTTTGTCCAACTTATAAGGATCTGCGGTAATAAGCCCCTTCTGGAGCAACAAACCCATTACATTGTTTGACGCTGAATAGAGAATGCGGTAATTATCCAGCATATTGACCATTACGTTAGAGTTAAACCAAGAAACTTTTTCATCCAATGCCGTCTTCAGGGCCTGCTCAAAATCGAATTCTTCTGCCATAATTCTATTATCGGTAATAAAAAAAAATTCTCCAGCACAGGTTCCCTTCCTTGAACCTGCACCATCTCAAACCTAATTATTACCAGGGTTTCTTACCTCCTGTAACAGTTGACTATAATATTTTCCTTCTATAGCGGACTCAGCTACCCCACAGAGAGCCAATACAGCACGCAATTTTTTGCGAGCGGCAGCCACTACCTCAGGAGCATCACAGGAAGAAAGAACCTCTAATTCCAGAAAATTCCCAAGTTCCGGAATAAAACAAAGTTCCAGTGTCACATTCTCCCATTCCCAAGCGGCGACCAACTTTTCCTTTTTTAGTGAAATTGAAAAGCCTGTATCCTGCAAAAAGATTTCCAATGGCTCTCTTTTATCTATCTGAAATTCTTGCTCTTGATTTACCTCAAAGGAGGAGCCTAAAACTGCCTTCCGCTTGTAGGTGACAACTATATTCCTTGCAGAAGATGGGGAACTCTCATTTTCTGTTGGCTTTTCAAAAGGAATCCACTTTTTTCCATCAGAAACAATGGGCTCCGTAGGCCACTGTTGTAAGTGTAACTGTGAAAAATCTGTAAAAAAAACCTCTTCTTCCCGAAGGCGAATCTGAATTTCTTTGACAGGCTCTTTCCAATAGGTATCATCTTTATAGCAACACCTTTGGAACCTGGCAAACGACGAGACTTTGGAAAAAAAACCCGCAATATCCTGTAGACGAGCCTTCAATTCAATTTCAACCATACTATGATTATAACATATATTTTTACCCTTTCAATTTTTCAAGGATTTTTTATGGAAAAAAAAGATTAATCTTGCCATAATATTTCCACAAACAGGAAATTATATGAGCGAACTACTTTTTCCTATTAAGGATAATGGATATACAGGGGTTCCTGATTCATTTTTTTTTGAAAATAGTCGTCCCCTTTCACCAGAAGAAATAAAAATTCTTGGGTCAGCAGGGAATTCTTCCGTCTGCCCTTCTTGGAGCAATGTACGGGTAAAAATTTCCGCAAAAGAATTCAACCCCTGCCTTATTCAAAATTGCCGATTCCAAGGACCAGTTCTTATAGGGCAGCTGCGGCAAGCCAGATTAAAATACCACGACCTGGAACTAGACTGCGGACTCTACAGCTCCTATCTTGACCGAGTTGTGATTGAAGACGATGTTTGTATCCGCAACGTAGCGTACATTGTAAACTATCATGTTAAAAGCAGGGTAATTTTATTCAACATACAAGAAATGAGTTGTACCTATCACTCAAAGTTTGGCAATGGCTGGGTAAAGGCGGGAGAGGATGAGGATGTGCGGATACAAATTGGTGTGGGCAACGAAAATGATGGCCGGGCCATTCTCCCCTTTGAGGGAATTCTTCCGGCCGACGGCTATATTTGGAGTCGTTACCGGGAAGATACGGAGCTTATGAGCCGCCTTGTGGAGCTTACCGAGGTAGGAAACAACAAAGACGAACAGACTATGGGTCTTGTGGACGAGGACGCCGTGGTAAAAAACACAGTCCTCATAAAAGACGCAAAAATTGGAAGCCATGCCTACATTAAGGGAGCCCTTAAGCTAAAAAACATCACCGTCTGCTCCAGCAAGGCCGAACCTTCCCAAATTGGAGAGGGCGTAGAAATGGTAAACGGCATTATGGGCTACGGCAGCAAGGTCTTTTACCAGGCGGTGGCGGTGCGATTTATTATCGGTCGTAACTGCCAGCTCAAATACGGAGCCCGCCTCCTAAACTCCTTTTTGGGAGATAACTCCACCGTTTCCTGCTGCGAGCTTTTGAACAACCTCATCTTTCCCTTTCACGAGCAGCACCACAACACCTCCTTTCTCATTGCCACCACAATTTTGGGCCAGTCCAACATTGCCGCCGCCGCCACCATTGGCTCCAACCACAATTCCCGTAGCCCCGACGGAGAAATTTTGGCCGGCAGGGGATTTTGGCCGGGCCTTGCCTCCGACTTCAAGCACAACAGTCGATTTGCATCCTTTTGTCTTGTGTCCAAGGGTTCCTACCAGCAGGAACTGAACGTAAATTATCCCTTTTCTCTGGTGTCTTTGGGCTCCCGTACCCATGAAATTCGCATTGTACCGGCCTACTGGTTTTTATACAATATGTTTGCCATTGCCCGTAATAACAGCAAATTCAAAAAGCGGGACAAGAGGGTCGTTAAGGAGCAGCACATTGAAACCAATCCCCTTGCCCCCGACTCAATCCAAGAGGTTTTACTGGCTCTTGATAGACTGGTGGAGCTGACAGGTAGAACCTTGAGACTTTCCAGCTTGCAGGAAGCAAAGGACTTCCTTCACCAAAACCCTGACTCTGACCTTGTAATGGAGGATCCTCAGGTACAAAAAAAATACGGGAGCCGCATTTACAAGGGTGCCCAGGGCTACAAGGAGTATCGCAAAATTGTAAAATACTTTGCAGTGCAAACCCTAATGGATTTTTGCCATAGCCAAGGTCAACAAACTCTTGACTCTAGCCTCCTCCAGCAAATTCACTCCATTCCCCTGTACACAGGCTGGAGCAACTTGGGAGGACAAATAATTCCAGAGCAGCAGGTACAAGAACTGTTGCACCGAATAAAATCAAGGGAAATAGACAACTGGAATCAAGTGCACGATTTTTACAATGAGTGTCAAAATCAGTACCTGAATTGGAAGGCTCGTTACAGCATCTATCTTCTGGAATGGCTTTATAGTAGAAAAATCAGCGATTTTGACCAGTCCATTTTCAAAGACATCCACGACGATGTTCTGATTGTTTCAAACTATATGTACGAAAATTCCCGCAGCTCCCGTCAAAAGGACTTTGAAGACTATTTCCGTTCCATAACCTATCGCAATCCACAGGAACAAGAGGCGGTTATTGGTACCTTGGAGGACACTGACTTTTTGCAGGAGCTGGAGGTGGAGACGACACGGTTCAACCGGGAGCTGGAATTGTTGTTGTCAAGGCTGATGAACGATGAAAAATAAGAAGCAAGGAAGGGCATACCCTAGTAAGCGACAGCCTCTGGGACGCACCAGACGGAAACCAAGGTTGCCCCGCGGTTGACCCGGTTGGACCCGGAGGCCGCACCGCCGGATGCGTTCACGATGGAACCCCTCCCCATTTATATTAATTTACATCCTTGCAAATTAAATCCATTTTTTAGAACCAAAATACTCCAACGCCTTGGGGTTCCGTAATTTTGGTTCTAGCCCGTAGGGCTTTTTAAAATTTTATTTAGAACTGGACTCGCAGG
>JAGBFT010000097.1 GCA_017936345.1 Spirochaetaceae bacterium | reverse complement strand
TATGAGCTGGTCAAGATACCGCCTTCGTTCAATCATAGGGATTCCTTTGCGTCAATAATTCGTATTTACACCTTTTTACCGTATATTGTACAGAAAAAGAATAATCCTATCAAGGAGTTTTGCGTCAATAATTCGTATTTATACCATTTTACCGTATACAAGGATGGAAGGATGTGGTACGGTGATGACTACACTTTTACAACGAAAAAGGGACTCCCTCTTGGGGAGCCCCTTGGCGGTTAATCAAACCTATATCAATCAAGTTAATTTAAAGTAATTTTCTTTACAGCAATTGCATTATTTCCTTCGTCTACATAGCCAGTACCAGAATCATTTGGAGATGCTCCAGAACCTTGTACGTAATAAGCTGTGTAACCTCCTGTAATACTAGCAATAGTAGAACTCCAATATGCTCCTGAAAGAGGTAATTTTTCATATTGATCGTTCATTGTGAATATTCTGAACAGTTCGTCTTTCGTGGGAACATACCAACCAGAATCTGTTTGATTTTTTAGTGAAGCATGATAAAATACAGTCTTTGGAATCTCTGTAACACCTTCTTCTACCATTTTACTATACATAGTCTCTCCGTCATTAATTGAAATTAAAGTACTCCAATCCTGGACATTGTTGCTAGAACCACAATAAGAGTATTCCTGGTTTTCATCAGTTCCGACAATCTTAATATATGAGTCACTAACTTCAAATACATAACCTTTTAAGGCTCCACTGTCATCTCGGTATTCGTCGCCAATGCTATAAGTTTGTGTTATTGCAGTTACAGTATAGGTGTGGCTTGCAGTGATTCCACCTGTAGTAACACACCATTCATCTGTTGGTGTAAGTGTAACGGTAGCTGTTTTGCCAGTACCGGCATTACTTGTTTCTGCCATAGCTTCCCAAGAATTTGGCTGATTTGTTGCATCTTGCCAAGAAATATTTAGATAATCCTTAACTATGTAGGTTGTTGGACTACCATCACTTTCATGTATTTGATAGATGGTATCAGAGTAGTTTGCTACTAGCTTTAAGGTTCCGTTTTGCTCAACAGAAGTGGAACCATTGAGGGTGAGGTTGTCCACATCCAGCTCGTACTTTATCGGCACGGGAACCTGGGTCTGCATGCTGCCATCTTTACTCTTGATGGTGACCGGTACATTCCCGATGCTATTTGCAGGCACCACGACTGTGTACAATCCATCGGTAAGAGGTATTTCAACGTTATTTCCATCACTATAGTTTTCGATGACAGTGAAATCCGTTGAGGACTCTCCCACCAATAGGTATTCACCTTTGTAGGTGGCAGTGATGCTCTCAAGACTTCCCTCGATGCTGGCAAGGCTGGCCACATTGGAAGTGACAGAAGCAGTCTTGTTTCCGCTCACATTGTTGTTTGTATTGATGACAATGCAATAAAAGTATTTTGTCTCCCCTGCGGGGACAGAAGCCTCATAGCTGTCCGAGTTAGCGTCCTCAATGGGGGTTCCACCTTCGGTTGAATTGGTGTTGTTCGAGTACCACTGGTAGGTCAAGGTTCCACCGTCAGAAACGGAGGCTTCTACCATGAGCTTTTTTGTTATATCCTTAGTTCCACCAGCAGCAAAGCTCTCAGTCTTTCCTTCAGGTTGTTTGGTGATAGTGGGAGTGGCAGCATCCACCCCAACCTCTTTCAACACAATGACAATAACATTGACACCATCAATGATTTTCTTCCAG
Organism: Spirochaetaceae bacterium; assembly: GCA_017936345.1. Taxonomy (GTDB): domain Bacteria; phylum Spirochaetota; class Spirochaetia; order Treponematales; family Treponemataceae; genus Treponema_F. The sequence goes on along the minus strand of JAGBFT010000097.1, from coordinate 842 downwards.
CTGCTGGAACCTCTGTACCGTTTGGCTGTTTCGCCGGAGCTGGTCACATCAAGATGTATCCTGATTTCCGAGCCTATGACAACGTTCTCGAAGGTGATGGAAAACTCATCTGCTGCTGAGGAAATATCCTGATGGTGGGATTCTGAGCCATCCCGATTCTCTATCCAGGCGCTTCCCTGCCATTTTTCTGTAGGGGGGGGGGTATCACCACTCCTTAAACTGCTATTTTCCAGCTGGACAAGGATACGAGCCCCGTCCTGAGCAGGATGCAACAGGCTATCTGAACAGCCTATGGTGAACAGGGCTGAAAAAACAACACACAAAGCAACAAAAAAAATTTCCTTTCTGCGAGAGGTCATAGGTAACTCCATTTTCAAAACACGGTCAAAATGCCAGAACAAGGCCGACATAATAAAAACATAGTCAGCGAAGATTATACAATGATACTGTATTTTACACAACATTAAAAAAGTATTTTCCATAAAATATCTTGAGAAATGATTCTTTCTCCATTATACTGTTGGCGGAATCCTCCAAAATAGAACTGAATGCCATGTCTCGTGGCGGAAGGAGCCTAGATGAAGAACGACTACACTGACCTGCCCGTCTACCAGCAGAAGGAGCGCATCCTTGAGACCCTGGCCGCAAGCCAGGTGGTGGTGGTGCAGAGCCCCACCGGTTCGGGAAAGACCACCCAGCTCCCCATCATCCTCCACGAGGCCGGCTACTCCGGCTCCGGCATGATTGCCGTCACCCAGCCCCGCCGCATAGCCGCCCTCAGCGTCAGCGAGTTCATCGCCCGCCAGCTGAAAACCGGCTATCCCGGTCTGGTGGGCTACAAG
>JAGBFT010000096.1 GCA_017936345.1 Spirochaetaceae bacterium | reverse complement strand
TGCAAAAGCTGGGCCAGGGGACTGAGCTTTGTTCCCGTACCGTCAAACTGGCTCCAAATCTCCTTCTTGTGGGGATGAGCTCCGTCCATGCCAAAGGCGGCGGAGTCCTGACCCACCAGATTTATCTCTACAATTCCCCGTGCCACCAGGGATTTGATTTCATCAATGATGTCCTGGGCGGGACGGCTGCGCATGGTGCCACGAATCAGCGGGATGGCGCAGAAGGAGCAGCGGTTGTCGCAGCCCTCGGTAATCTTCACGTAGGCGGAGCCGGGGAAGGACAAGAGCTCCTCCCGATCGCCGCAGCAGACTCCCTGCTGGTCGTAGGTTTCCACCGGGCGGCTGCCCTCCGTCATGGAGTCCACCACAGCGTCGATGGCGGAAAGGTCCCCGTTCCCGATGATGCCGTCAGCCTCCGGCAGGTCTTCCGCCAAGGTCTCGGCGTAGCGTTCCGAAAGGCAGCCCGCCAGCAAGACCTTTGCCTTGGGATAGCTTGTCTTGGCATCGATGACCGCCTCCAGGGATTCCCGCTTGGTGCTTTCGATGAATCCGCAGGAGTTTACGATGATGAGGTCGGCTTTCTCCGGAGAGTCCACCCGCTTCATGCCCTTTTTTAGGAGGCGGGTCAAAATCAGCTCGCCGTCAATCTGGTTCTTTGCGCAACCGTGCTGGTCAAGGAAAAAACTAGTCAAGGCCAATCACCACCAATTTATAAACATTGGGAGCTTCTCGTACCCATTTAATGTCTTCTACTACAACCTGTCCTGCCTTGCCCATTTCCAGGTCGTAGTTTCTAAGACCGGCCTGAACCTGTAGTTTTACAGCATTGATATTGGATATCCACAGACGGACTCCATTGTTAGACTGGAGGGTAATTTGATCTCCTGCTGTGTAGTAGTCTTCAATCTCTTCCTTTGAGTCAATGCGGTGACGAATCATACAGGCCGCACGAACTGTAATGGTCGTGGTAAAGGGATAGGCCCTATTGTCCTCATGGATGGTGTACCGCTGGTTTGCAACCTGAGATGCCTCGGGAATACTCTCCAAATCTGTCTCCGCCACGGCTACAAGGCTTTGGTCTTTTAGCAATACCCGAATTTCTGCTCCACGACTAGCATCGGTACGGGAAATATCGGAAAGATATACGATAATTTCTGAGCCACCTTCTCCGTTAATATCCAGTTCCCGTTCTTCACTGAGTTCCAGAGTTTGAGTTCCTGCAGGGGTAATAATACTCAATTCATTGAGGGTTTCTCCAATAATCAAGTCAATATCACCTGCTTCTGTTGGAACAGCAATAATATCACCCCTATACACTCTTTCCGTCAGAGGCTCACCTGTTAGGGTGTGGCGGTTTGTAGCGACGTTTGAGGAAATAACAGTGGTACCATTAATCTCATCCTCCTTGTTGAAGAAGGTAAAATAGACTGCAATTCCAATTCCAATTACTGCCACTGAGACAAGGCTAACAACAAGAGGTTTTACAAAACGAGGTTTAGTTTTATGCCACAAATCTGTGGGAGTTGGGGTTTCTTGGATTTTCTTTGCTCGATACAGAGAAGTGATGTGTCCTACATCTACTTCCAGATATTCTGCGTAGTTCTTTAAAAATCCTGTCAAATATGTTTCGCTGGGGAATTTTTCCAGCTGTTCCTTTTCCAATGCCTGAAGGTAGGTCTTGGAAATAACTGTTTCGCTAGCGGCTACTTCTATGTCAATATTTTTGCTCTCACGAGCCTGTCTCAAGAGATTACCAAAGCTTTCCATTGCTATCCTTTACTCTGAAAATAAAAAGTTGTTGAAATTGTTTGCATCTGATGGAGCGTCATATACAAAGCGCTGGTCAGGGATATTCTGATTCAGTCTGTAATCACTAAAGGTAAAAACAAAGGTTTGTCCTTGGGTAGTGAGAGCCTCCACTTGACGAATAAGTTTTGTGTTCGGGACAATTGCCAGCTTGATTCTGCGGAACCCTTCTGAAGAATTCCGGGGGTAGAGAATCAGCTTGATAACCTGTTCCGGGTTACTTTCACTAAGGGGAACGGGATCCTGTCCTACTTCGTAGGCTACGGAATAGTAGCGATTCATCAGTGCTAGTCCCTGGGGTGTGGCAAGATTCATTCCCGCTTGGTCTGAAGAAGGAGAGACAGATTGTTTTAGGTTTGATGAAATCCCAGGCAGGTGAATTGTCAGCATATCTCCGTTAAAAAGAATTACCTGATCCTTGGGGTTGGAAAAATCTATGCGCAGGAGGTTTGGTCTCTTGAATGAAACCTGTCCCTGCATTTGGCTACGGCCAGCGGTAATACTCATAGTTGCTTCGTAGTCATTGATGGTTCCGTAGTACTCAGAAACAGACTGAAAAAAACTGGCTGCGGTGGTTATATTTTGAGCCATGACGAAACCTGCCAGCAATAAGGTAACACCAAGGGCTAGTCGTTTTTTGCTTTTAAAAGCCAGGGATTCTCTGTGCATGATGAATATTCTACAAAGAATCCCCCGCTAAAGTCAACCCGGCTATTTTACTGCCAGTTGGCCACACCTTCTTCCACTAGGTAATCAAAGACGGTGGGACCACAAAGCCAATGAGCGGCTCCGGCAAAGATAAAGTAATGCTTGTTTTCTTCTTGTAATAGTGTGGAGATAGTTTCTGCCCAAGCTTGATTCCGTTGGTACAGGAGTTGAGTCAGATAGCTATCCTTGTATTCGTCACTCAATCCTTCCACGCCTTCAAAGGGATTGGTGGTGAGGGAAGCGATGGTTTCATGGTCGTTGGCCACATAAGCATTGTATAAATTCAGCAGTTCTTGGTTTGCTGAACCGTCCAAGGTGCTGTTGATGATGTCTTCCAAAAGGATTAGTTGGTCCTCTACACTACCATAGGTTAAAACATCCAACTGGGTTTTTACGGAATCCAAACCCAATACGGACAGATTCTGGCTCATAGCATCGTTATACAATTGGGTGTCTATTCCCAGTTCGGCACTCAATCCGGCAACTTCTGTGACGGCAGTATTCATTACGGTGTTCCAATACCAAGGTGGCATAAACAACATGGCTTCCACTTCTTCTTGGGGTGTTCCACTATTGGCCATACCTAGCTGGAGAATCAAAGATAACACTGAACCTGTTTCTTCATCTAATAGTGAGGTGATTGGTACAGAATTACCTTCCTGGTCTTTCAGAACTGTAGTGGCCAGCAGCTTCATGACAGCTGCAGGAAGTTCATTCATATCCTCCATTCCCAACTCTCCGTAGCGTTGGTCGGCCTTACGGAAGTCAGCCAAAACCTGTTGGCTGATTAGTTGGTCTGAAGGAGCGCCTACATGAATTGTTCCCAATATCTGCACCACTGTTCCTGTAGGGGAAGTGATTTCCCAAAACATGGGAGTATCTGTTGTCTGGATGATGGACGTATCATTTTGGGGAAGGGTAGAACAACCCGCTAGAACCACTAAGGCTAGAACCACTAAGCCTCGAATGCATTTGCGTATCACTGGATCCTCCTTGGCATTTCTTTGATGAAAAACTATGGCAATAGTATAACACACTTTTTTAAAAAAATCCAATGAAATAAAATTGAGGTGTATCCCAAAGGGTATCTCCAATTAATTGGGGTACACCTCAAAACTCTATCAGTTCTTTTGAATCGGATAAAGCCCGGCCTACAAATAATTGTAGATTAAAGCTTATATTTCCCTGTGAGGTTTTATGGTTCCAATACTGGCCACCATCTGATGGATTGAGGCGGAGGACTGCTCCACCACTGCTGACTGGCTGGAGATTTGGTTTGCAAGGTTACCAATGTTCTTGGTGATTTGTTCTACCGTTCCCATAGTTTCAATGCAGCTGTGGAATTGTTCCTCTGCCTTTGAGTGGAGCAGAGAAATGGAAGTGGTAATGGAGCGCAAATCTACAGAAATATCATCTACCCGTGTTTTCAGGGTGGTGGAAGTGGTTCCCATCTTGTTGGATTCATTGACGATGCTGGAAATCAAGTCGTAGCGGGCTTCCATGAAACTGTTGAAGTTTTTCCCAAGATCTCCCACCTCGTCTTTACGGGATTCATCCATACGGATACCCAAATCTCCTGTTCCTGATGCAAGCTGGCTCAACATTCCGCTTACCTGCAGAATGGGCTTGGTAAACTGTCCACTGGTAAAGAATGAGGCCATAATGACAAAGATTGTACTGACTATTGCCATAATAATGGCAATAAGCTTGATGGAATTGGTGGCCGTAAGGAGATTGTTCCTATGAGTAATGAGATAAACAGTAAAGGGAGTCCCCTCTACCTGACTCTTGAAAATATAGGAGCTTTTACCCTCCTAGGAGAATTCGTGCATGGCTCCATTTCCCTTTCGACTTGTGGAAATGGCACTCTGTATATCCTTGGGCAAATTTGCCACCTCTTCCAGAGCCATGGGGTCATCGGCAAAATTTCTGTACTTTTTCTTGGCCGTGTCATACTGATAATGGTACATCAGTGCCTCATCAGTACTGGTAATCAATTTTTTTCTCAAAACCTGCTGGATAAAAAAATACCCCTTTTACTTTTGTCCAGAAAAAGGGGTACATATCACTGATGGTAAACACCAGTTGGGGGTATTCTGTTGATTATGGCTGAATCTGGCTCAGACATAATCAACAAGCGGGCATTAATACATTCCGTCCATGCCACCCATTCCTCCTGCAGGAGGCATTGGTGGGTTCTTTTCTGGAAGGTCTGTAATTGCACATTCTGTGGTGAGCAAGAGACTGGCAACAGAAGCGGCATTCTGCAATGCAGAACGAGTTACCTTGGCTGGGTCAATGATACCAGCGGCAACCATATCCTTCCATTCCATCTTTGCTGCGTCAAAACCCACTCCCTTCTTTTCGTGCTTTGCCTTGTCTGCAATAACTGCACCATCAAGACCAGCATTTTCGGCAATCTGGCGAATGGGTTCTTCCAATGCCCGCTTAACAATCTTAAAGCCAACCTTGGCATCATCGCTGAGCTCGGCAGTGTCAGCCTTCTCCAGGCATTCTGCAGCTTGAATTAGAGCCAATCCACCGCCAGCTACGATACCTTCTTCCAAGGCTGCACGGGTTGCAGACAGTGCATCCTCCACACGGTGCTTCTTTTCTTTCATTTCAACTTCAGTAACAGCACCGATGTTAATTACAGCTACACCACCGGAAATCTTTGCCAGGCGCTCCTTGAGCTTCTCCTTGTCGTATTCGCTGGTGGCTTCTTCAATCTGATGCTTAATCTGGGCGACTCTTTCCTTGATGTCCTTGGCATTGCCGGCACCGTCTACGATGGTGGTGTTGTCCTTGTCAATCTTTACGCTCTTAGCCTGACCAAGCTGGGAAAGCTCAGTTGTTTCAAGCTTGAGACCAAGGTCTTCTGTAATAACCTGTCCGCCAGTGAGGATGGCAATGTCCTCCAGCATGGCCTTGCGGCGGTCACCAAAACCGGGAGCCTTTACAGCACAGGTCTTGAGGGTACCACGGAGACTGTTCACGATAAGGGTGGCCAGGGCCTCTCCGTCCATGTCCTCACAGATGATGACCAGCGCCTTGCCGGACTGGGCAACCTTTTCCAACAAGGGCAGCAAGTCCTTCATGCTGGAAATTTTCTTGTCGTGAATCAAAACATAGGGATTGTCAAACACAGTTTCCATGCGGTCACGGTCGGTGACAAAGTAGGGGGAGATGTATCCACGGTCAAACTGCATGCCCTCTACAAAGTCTGTAGTTGTCTCCATGGTCTTGGATTCTTCTACAGTGATTACACCGTCCTTGCCAACCTTTTCAATGGCACCAGCAAGAATAGAACCAATTTCCTCATCGTTGTTTGCAGAAACAGAGGCAACGTGGGAAACCTCGTCTGGTCCCTTGATTTCCTTGGAGTTCTTTTTAATTTCATCTACAGCCAGCTTTACAGCCTTGTCCATACCCTTTTTTAATTCGATGGGGGTCATGCCAGCAGCAACAGCCTTAAGACCTTCTCTAACCATAGAGTAGGCCAAAACAGTAGCGGTAGTTGTTCCATCTCCAGCAACATCATTTGTCTTGGTGGCAACTTCCTTCAGGAGCTGTGCTCCCATATTTTCGTAGGGGTCTTCCAACTCAACTTCCCGAGCTACAGATACTCCGTCCTTTGTAACAGTGGGAGCACCAAATTTCTTGTCCAACAACACGTTGCGTCCCTTAGGGCCAAGGGTAACCTTAACTGCTTGAGAAATCTGCTCTACACCTGAGAGCAGCTTCTTGCGGGCTTCTTCATTAAAAAGCAACTGTTTTGCCATTTTCCTAAATCTCCTTCTGATAGTCATAATACCGATTTTATGGTAGTATGGTTGTTATCTTAACCTAAAGATATAAAATATTTTGCTGAATGGCAAGTAAAGTGGAGTAAGTTGTGAAAAAAATAAACTGGGGTATTGTTGGCGCTGGTCGTATTGCCGCCTCTTTTGCAGAGGCTCTCAAGTCATCTGGCGAGTCAGTCTGTTATGGTGTTGCCTCTCGAAATCAGCAGAGGGGAGAAGCTTTTGCCCAAAAATGGGGCTTTGCCAAGGTATACAGCGATTATGCTGCTCTTTTTGCTGATCCAAATATCGATGCAGTGTATATCGCAACTCCCCACATGAACCATGCTGCCCTATCCATTGCCGCATTAAAAGCTGGAAAGGCCGTATTGTGCGAAAAATCTGCCACTGTTAATGCTAGGGAATTGCAAAATGTTTACGAAATAGTTTCTGAAACCAGGGGCTTGTATGTAGAGGCTTTGTGGACAAAATTTAATCCAACCTTTAGGAAGGCCATGGAATGGGTGGCAGCGGGGAGAATTGGAAAATTGAAGGCAATTTATGCTGATTTTTGCATTGCCCGAACTGCGGCTCCCATTTATAGCGATCCAGACTATCCCATGAACCGCCTCTACGACATCAACCTTGCAGGGGGAGCCTTGTTGGACGTGGGAATTTACCCGGTTACTGCTGCCCTTACCACAGTGGAATCCTATTTGGGAAGCGATGCAGGGGAAGGTCTCTTGTATCCAGAACAAATTGATTGCCTGGCTCGCATGACAGAAACTGGGGTGGATGCCTTTGATAGCATTGCCCTGAAGTTTGGAGATGTAGTGGCAAATCTGTCCTGTTCCATCGACACAGAATGTGGTTCTGTATTGAAGGAGGCTCGGATTGTGGGAACTGAAGGTACTATTATCCTTCCTTACTTCTGGATGGCCCAGGAGATGGAATTGATTTCCCCAGATGAAAAAATTATTGATACCTATGCCCATCCCTTTGCGGTAAATGGCTACGAGTATGAGATAGAAGAATTCTGTCGTTGTATGAAAACTAGGGAGGCAGGGCTTTTGGTTAAGGAAACCTTGCTCCATACCCATAGCCAAAGTCTTCGTGTAATTAGGGTTCTGGATGCCATCAGAGGAAAGATTGGTCTTGCGTATCCCTTTGAGGATTCTGGCTACGTAATAAAGGAAAAAACTCTCTGTGTAAAAGAAGGCGAAAAGAAGAAAAATCCATCTGTAGGCAAGGACATTACAGTGTACACTGACGGTGGATGCTCTGGAAATCCTGGTCCCGGCGGCTGGGGCTGTGTAATTTTAGCTGACGGAATGGAGTACACTGCCTCTGGGGGAGAGGCGGTTACCACTAACAATAGAATGGAATTGAGTGCCGCCATTGCCGCCCTTTCTGCCATTGACCAAAATGAAAAATGGAAAGAAAAGCCAGTTGTTGTTCACATTGACAGTCAATATGTAAAGAATGGAATTACTACGTGGATTCGTTCTTGGAAGAAAAATGGCTGGAAAAATTCTGAAAAACAACCCGTAAAAAACCGTGATTTATGGGAATTGTTAGACGAGCTGAACGAACGGTTGAATGTAAGCTGGAAGTGGGTAAAGGGTCACTCTGGCAACAAGTACAATGAAATGTGCGACTCGCTTGCCACAAAGGAATCCTTGAAATATAGCAAGTAGTTGCGGTAAAAAAAAGGCGGCATCCAAGGTGTCCAGAATTGGAACGAATCGGATCCGCCTTTTGTCAGTCTTGGTTGGATTAACTAACCAAGACTTTTTACTGTGAGTCAGCCAGGATGCTTGCCTCGCCCACAAACTGGTTGATTTTGTCTTCTACGATAAGGCGAGCGATAGTTGCATTAATTGCTTCTACAAGTTCGGGGCTGTTTTTGCGTACTGCAACTGCGGACCCACCCTCGTCGTCAGTGAACGAAAATTGAGCAAGTGTTAGGTCAGGATTGCGCTTTACATAGGCAGCTGCTACAGGCATTTCTGCGACAACAGCTTCAATCTTGTTGTTCTTTACCTCCATGACAAGGTCAGGTAGTGCTCCTAGCTCCTTCACCTGTGGATGGTTGTTATCCAAATCAGTTCCGGTTACCCCCTTGATTTGTGACTTTGCAATGCCAACCTGGATGGCACCACGTTGTGCTCCAATGAGTACATCCTTCAGGGATGCAGGGTCATTGCCGTACTTGTCCACGTCGGCAACACGGATAATAGCCCCATGGACAGCTTGATAGTAGATGTCGGAGAAATCCACATTCTGGCGGCGTTCCTCGGTGGGAGTCATGCCGGAAATGACCATGTCCACGTTGCCGGACACCAGGGCTGCCAGAAGGCCGTCAAAGCTCATGTCCTTAATCTCCAGCTCCACACCTAGATCCTTGGCAATTTCCTTTGCCAGGTCAATGTCAAAACCAACAATAGTGTCCTTGCCGTCAATGAGGGCATGGAACTCATAGGGGGGGTAGTCGGCGGAGGTTCCTAGGATGATTTTTCCCGCCGCCTTGATTTTTTCCAGTGAGGACACATCCTGTGCAGGAGCATCCTTCTTTCCGCCAGCCATCACGGGGAAAATCACCATGAGGGCGGCGAGTATGGCCAATGTTCTTTTAAGCATTCTAATGCCTCCAAATATAATATTGTAGACAGTATACTGATATGGTGTTTCTTTGCAAAGTAGCCTTTGGGGAAACGATGGTTTTCAGGCTGGGAAATTAGGATGTTTTGAACGATTTTAGCGAGCCTCGGTGGAGCCCTGCGAAACCGTGCCAGCCCCCAAGACCCCCGGTGGGTGGAGGCAGCTGCTGGAAACTACGTTGAAAAAAACGCTGCTTACTTTTTAGGATGCCACACAGATTCGATTTTGCTACGCAAAATCTGGGAACAAGGGAGGAATCCTCACACTTGGTACGCAAATCATCCGCACCTAGGCAAACCATAGGTTTTTCGATGTCATACGCAAGTCTCCTTCAATTGATTCCACCTGCAGGTTGGTTTCGTGTTGGTTTTTGCCGGAAGCATGATATACTACAGAAGGTGGTTTAGCCTTTTTTGACAGCATAAAGGGTAGTGTTGACAAGGAAATTAATGCGGAGGAAGAATTAGCCTCAGCTCTAGATGAAAAGTATGCGTATTCTCATTGACACAAACAGATCTTGTTCAAACCAGGGGGCCTTAGCTTTTCCGAATCCCTGTGACATTTTTCAGAATTCCATACAGAACTGGACGAGGACTGGATTTGCAGGTACAAAAGCTGGGTTTTTCCTTGACGAATGGAATCTTTCCGTTTATACTATACCAAAGACCATGAGGTCACTAATTTCATACCGCCAAACATGGCAAAAGGAGTAAAGTTATGAAATTGAACAACTTAGTTATGAGGGGGGGGGGGTATTAGTAGTACTGCTCTCATTGTTGGTCGTTGGATGTAAGCAGAGTGTAGATTCTGGAGACCCCAACTGGACGACAGATGAAAAAGAAAAAAAAGTATGGGAGCGAGACAACAGCTCCAGTGAATATGTTCGTGCATTCAAGCAATTCGGAACTTCCTTCAATGTAACAGGTACCGCAGAAAAACCAATCTTGGCTAAGGTAGAGTTGGCAGACATCACTACTGGTAAGGCTGGCTTTGTATTTGGCTTGAATAAGTATGGTGATACAGGTCGTTACCGCTACTTTGTAGTGGGACTTGGCGGAAGAGGCTATGGTAAGACAGAGGGCGACTATTATATTTCCTACTATTCCAATGTGCAGATTGAATCCCTCAGTACGTCAAGCGATAGAGAAAAGGCTTCTGGAGACATGACAATCATCGTTGACAACACGGGATTAGGTGAAGGAAGAGGCATTACAGGAACAGTAGGCTCTTGGTATGTTTCCGTAGAAGAGAATGCAGAGGCCCAATCATTTACAATTAAAATTGGCACTGAATTGTCAGAGGACAAGAAAACCATTGCGAATCCAATAGTAACCAAAACTGTGTCTGCGGATCCTGAGATTACTTCTGATCCTGCTGGCCTTGCCGATGTTCAGACCATCAAGGGTGGAATTGGTGCTTACGGTATGATTAAGCCTAAGACTGGGGATACTGCTCCGAAGGCAAAGGATACCTTTGAGGTGCTGCAATTTAGTGGAACCATTGCACTCCATGCAGACGCCGAGTAATCGGCACCTAACCTAGAGCGAACGGGTTACATCCCTACGCTATAGAACCAATCGGATAGTCGTGGATTCTCCCCACGGCTATCCACCTGGAACAGACAGGCTGGCAGCCGGGCTTCAAGCTCCGCTGCGACCAACATATTTTTAATTCTCCTCAAAAAATCCCGTCACTTCCTTGACGATACCCCCATTGTAGCCTTATAATATCCCTATGCCCGTATGGGTACAACAACTTATAACAAGGAGAATTTGTTATGAAAAAGACTAGGATTGTATTGGTGGGAGCTTTGGTTCTGGCTCTGGCCTTTGTGATGGGATGTAAGCAGAATGAAGATTTGAGTGTAGAAGAGCATCGTCAGGATGGACATGCACAACACATTTGGGAGGCTGAATACACAGGAAATAAGTATATCCGTTCAGCTCTTCACTTCTCAGAAGATACCGCTATTGATGAAAAGGCCAAAGTTACAGTAGAGATGGCATATCCCGGAAATGGAAAGGCTGGAATTTTGTTTGGTCTAAAGGAAAGAACTGTAAGTGGGGAAAAAAAGTATGACTTTTATACCTTTGCCTTTGGATGGAATGGCAACAAGGATAACCCTAAACTTGAAGCCTATATTGATTATTACCAAGGTCTCACCTCTTTTAAGGATGAAAGCGAAGACTCTGAGAAATTTGGAACAGGTGCAAATATTTCTATCGTTCCAAACACTGAGTTAACAGGGGCTAGTTGGAATGGTTCTGAGCTCTTTGATGCTGATATGTATGTGACTTATGATGCCGAGAATGACAATTATGACGTAAAGATCACAAAAAAGGGCGATGTCAATACTGTTTACTTTGAGGGGGCCGACATAACTGCAAAGGGAAAACAGGGACTGGTTTTTCTTCAGATTTAGTTGAGAATAAAGGTGGAAAACTTTATTCTTACGGTATGCTTTCTGGACAGAGAGACCCCAAGAAGGTAAAGACAATCTGGAAGTTTGACACAACTTATAGCAAGTCTGCCGAGTAACCCCTAACCCCGATTGGTTCTAGAAAAGCCCGCTGGATTGTGTCCGGCGGGCTTTTTTGTGAGGCTGCAACTCACACATTATTCCAAGTATTAGAGGCAGATTGGTGTCTTCATTTAATCAACGAGTTGTTGGATGGCTTCTATTGGCAGAGAAGTGTACTTGGAAATCATCTCGGC
>JAGBFT010000095.1 GCA_017936345.1 Spirochaetaceae bacterium | reverse complement strand
TCTGCTTGAGTATTCAGATGACTGGCAGACTGAGCGTTGCTATATGAATGCCGGTTCAATAAAACTTCAAAAGGAGCTTCTGTTTGACGCAGCATGATGGATTTGCGGCTTTTTTCAGGAACAAAATTGCGAACTAATCTTAACACTATCGATTTTTTTTACTATATTGATTATATGACAAATTTTAGAAAACTCATTTATGGTCTAGAGAAAAAATACTTTCTCTTTACAATTTTGACCCCCATAACCATGTTAGGGGAAGTAGCCATGGAAGTTTTGATTCCTATGCTTATGGCAAAAATTATCGATTCGGGAATCTCGTCCTACAATGTGGAATATGTTGTAAAAATGGGTCTTCTTATGATAGGAGCGGCTCTCCTTTCTCTAACCTTTGGGGTTTTGTCAGGAAGACTTGCAGCCCTTGCATCAACAGGTTTTTCCCACAACCTACGCCGAAATCTTTTTAACAAGGTACAAGACCTGGCATTCTCTAACATGGATAAGTTTGGGACTAGCGCACTTGTGACTCGCCTTACAAGTGACGTAACCAATGCTCAAAACACCTATCAAATGGTCATCAGAATTTGTGTTCGTTCTCCCGCCATGCTTATTTCAGCAGCAGTCATGGCATTTTTTATTGATCGGGAACTGGCATCCTTTTTGTTTGTTGTAATTCCTGTACTGGCGGCAATCCTTGCCTTTATTGGATTTAAAGCCTTTCCACGATTTCGTGAGATGTTGAAACAATATGACAAGCTCAACAGCAATGTGCAGGAAAATCTTACTGGGATTCGGGTGGTAAAATCCTTTGTACAAGAAAAGGCCGAAAGTGAGAAATTTGCCAAAACAGCAGAAAAATTACGGAACACCCAATTAAAGGCTGAACGAATCATTATCTTCAATATGCCAGTGCTCCAGCTAATGATGTATGCCTGTATAATTATTTTGTTATGGTCAGGTGGAACACGAATTATTGCAGGTTCAATGCAAGCTGGAGAACTTATCAGTTTTCTTACCTACATAAATCAAATTCTTCTATCCTTGATGATGATTTCCATGATATTTGTTATGCTGATTCTTTCCCGTGCCAGTATTAGTCGTATCATGGAGGTACTAAACGAAGAAACTGCCATCAAAGACCCTGCCACCAATCTCACATCTCAGAGGAATGAGACAGAAAATAGCTCAAGAACAGACGTGATTGATGGTTCGGTTCAATTCAAGGATGTTTCTTTTAGGTATACAAACCAAGGAAAGTCGGTTCTTTCCCACATAAACCTTGATATTCCTTCCGGTGCTACTGTGGGTATTATAGGTGGAACTGGTTCTTCCAAATCAACCCTAGTTCAACTGATTCCACGACTGTACGATGCAAGTTCTGGAAGGGTTTTGGTTGGTGACAGGGATGTAAGGGACATTCCCCTGGAAGAACTACGAAAATCTGTAGGAATGGTTCTTCAAAAGAATGTCCTGTTTTCAGGAACAATCAGGGAAAATCTTTTATGGGGCAATAAACAGGCAAGTCAAGAAGAAATAGAAAGGGCTTGCAGTCAAGCTGATGCAGATAATTTTATAAAAGGCTTTCCCAATGGCTACGATACGGTGCTGGGACAGGGCGGCGTAAACCTTTCCGGCGGCCAAAAGCAACGGCTATGCATTGCCCGCGCACTGCTGACCAAGCCTAAAATCCTGATTCTGGATGACAGCACCAGCGCCGTTGACACTGCCACCGATGCACGAATCCGTCAGGCGCTGAGGGAAAGCCTGCCGGAAACCACAAAGATTATCATCGCCCAACGAATCACTTCCATTCAGGAGGCCGATATGATTGTAGTTTTAGATGATGGAATAATTGCCGCCACAGGCACACATACAGAGCTGCTGGAAACCTGTGGAATTTATCGGGAAGTGTACGAATCCCAGCAGAAAGGACAAGACTAATGCCACCACATGGACCAAGAGGACCCCACGGAAAAATGGGAAAAGGGGCAAAACCCCAAAATATAAGGAAAACAATCAAAAGACTTTTGTCCTACATGGGAGAACAAAGGCTCCTGCTAATCCCTGTTGTTATTTGTGTCTTTATTAGTTCCGGTGCTACCATTGCAGGAACCTATCTCTTAAAGCCACTTCTCAATCAGTACATCATCCCCCTAATTGGACAGGAAGACCCTAATTTAAGCTCTTTTGTATCCCTGCTTCTCCTTATGGCTCTCATCTACATCCTAGGAGCAGTTGCAGGCTACTTGAACGGCAGAATTATGCTCACCGTTTCTACAGGAACATTGCTGCGGATTCGTACTGCAATGTTCCGCCACATGGAACGTCTTCCCCTGCGCTACTTTGACAGTAGAACCCACGGCGAAACCATGTCCCTGTACACCAACGACACGGACACACTGCGTGACATGCTGAGCCAGAGCATTCCCCAGCTTCTGTCCTCCGTCATCACTGTGGTGGGTGTGTTCACCATGATGGTGATTCTCAGCCCGATTCTCACCCTGTTGGTAATCGCAATGATTGGCGTCATGTTCCTATGCATTGCCACCGTGGGAAAGCGCAGTGCCAAGGCCTTCCGTGACCAGCAGAAAAACCTCAGCGCCGTCAACGGCTACATAGAAGAAATGATTGAGGGACAAAGGGTTGTAAAGGTATTTTGCCATGAAAAAGAATCTATAGAAGCCTTTTCTGTTTTGAACAATAATTTAAGAGAATCTAGTTCAAGGGCAAACTCTCTAGCAAACATTCTCATGCCCATGATGGGAAACCTCTCCCACATCAACTATGCCCTTACAGCCATCACAGGAGCCCTCCTAGCAATTTCTGGAAAACTTGATATTGGAACAATTGCATCCTTCTTGCAATATACCCGTTCTTTTTCCATGCCTGTAACCCAAATGTCTCAGCAACTTAACAGTATTCTCAATGCATTGGCAGGTGCAGAACGAATTTTTACAATGCTGGACCAGGAGCCTGAGAGCGACCAGGGAAGCTACGTGCTGGTGAACGCCGTGGAGTCAAG
>JAGBFT010000094.1 GCA_017936345.1 Spirochaetaceae bacterium | reverse complement strand
TGGCGCAGCCATTCGGTGATGTTGGCATCGGTGTCGAAGTAGGCGGCGTTGTCCAGCCCCAAATAGGTGTGGCTGATGGTCTGGCCCCAGTAGTAGTCCCCGGAATCCGCCTTCACATTGCCGGTGATGATGTCAAAGAAGGCTGACTTTGACTTGTGCTCCACTCCCACGAAGGCAATCTTGTCCCCACGGTTCACTGTCAGAGAGAAATCCTTCAGCAGCTGGATTCCCTCGGAGGTATAGTTCAGCTTTTCCACCCTCAGCACGTTGTTGCCGATTTCCCGATCCGGCTTGAAGTTCACGTAGGGGAACTTGCGGCTGGTGACGGGAAGCTCCTCCAAGGCCAGCTTGTCGTAAATCTTCTTGCGGCTGGTAGCCTGGCGGCTCTTGGCGGCGTTGGAGGCGAACCGAAGGATGAACTCCTTCAGGTCCTTCATCTTTTCTTCACGCTTCTTGGCCTGATCCTTGGCCTGTTTCTGCATAATCTGACTCATCTGATACCAGAAGTCGTAGTTTCCGCTGAACAGGCTGATTTTGCCATAATCAATATCACAAATGCAGGTACAAACTGAGTTCAAAAAGTGGCGGTCGTGGCTCACTACAATCACCGTGTTGGGAAAGTCCATGAGAAAGTTTTCCAGCCAGCTGATGGACTCCAGGTCCAAACCGTTGGTGGGCTCGTCCAAAAGCAGGATGTCAGGCTCGCCAAAGATTGCCTGGGCCAAAAGCACCCGGACCTTGCGGCTCTCATCCAACTCATTCATCATACGGTCATGGTATTCCTCTTCCAAACCAAGTCCAGAAAGCATCTGCTCAATCTGGTTCTCCGCCTCCCAGCCACCAAGTTCGCTGTACTCACCTTCCAGTTCACTGGCCCGGATACCGTCCTCCTCGGTAAAGTCCTCCTTTTCGTAGATAGCTTCTCTGTCCTTATGCACCTGATAGAGCTTTGGATGGCCCATCATCACCGTGTCCTTCACGGAGAACTCGTCGTAGGCAAAGTGGTCCTGCTTCAGAACGGCCATACGCTCGCCAGGAGTAATGATAATCTGGCCTGAATCGTGTTCCAGCTCTCCTGAAAGCACCTTCAGAAAGGTGGACTTTCCCGCTCCGTTGGCACCGATGATGCCGTAGCAGTTGCCGGGGGTGAATTTAAGGTTTACATCTTTAAAAAGTGGTCTGTCTCCGAACTTAAGACTCACATCACTTACTGTTACCATATCTATTTGTTCCTCATAAAATTATTTCTTTTCGTCAGGGCTATTGGTAGACTTGTTTCCACCAAACAGTGATTTCAGGCGGCTAAAGATGCCAGTTTTTTTTGCCGTCTGCTGCCCTTGAGTTTTTTCTTGGCTAGCTGTTTTGGCGCTTTGATTCCTTGAAGAAGGAACCTTTGAAACTGGAGTGGCACTTTTGCCAGCTGACTCTGAGCTGCAAAGACTATTGCCGTACTTTTCCTTGTACACCTTCATTCTTTGGTCAAAGCTCAGGCCGGAAAGGTCCTCACCCTTTAACTGACTGACCTCCTGACGGTAGGTCACCTTGGATGAATCCTTGAAAGAATTTTGTCCCTTGCCATAAGACTTCTTTCCCTTGTAACCGTCGCCCTTGCCGGGAGAATTCCTATCCTTACCAGAAGCCCTTCTATTTTCTTCCCCATGGCGATTTTTGCCACTACGGCTGGAACTATGATTACCCCGGTTCCCACTATGACCATTTCCATTGCCACGTCCTTCCCTTGAACGGCCATCTCTACCCCTGCGGTTTCCATCACCACCCTTACCACGGCGGCTCCTTCTACCCTCATCCCCATCTTCACTGTACTCACCAGTTCTGATGTAAACATCAGCACTTTTATCCACTGCCATCATATCCTCAAAGGCTACGGCAGAAGGAATGGAATGTCCCAAGTACCGTTCAATGGGAACAAGGTTGTATACATCCTGCTCGCTGCAAAAGGTATAGGCCTTGCCAGACTTGCCGGCACGTGCGGTACGACCAATGCGGTGCACATAGTTCTCGGACTCGTTGGGAAGGTCGTAGTTTATTACCATGGCAAGGTCGTCCACATCGATTCCACGGGCAGCCACATCGGTGGCCACCAAGCATTTGAGAGAACCTCGTTTAAAGGAATCAAGGACTTGCAGCCGCTTGGACTGGGGCAGGTCTCCAATAATAAACTCGCTTTCTACTCCATTGTACTGCAATCGCTTGGCAACCACTTCACAGCTACGCTTGGTGTTGCAGAATACGATTAGGCTCTCTGGCCGTTCTGACTGAATGATTCCCAGCAAAAGCTTCATCTTGGCATCGCTAGAAACGTGGAGCAGTTGCTGGTCAATTTCTTCTACAGTGATTTGCTTTGATTCAATGGTAATTTCCACAGGATTTTCAGTGTATTCCCATGCAAGGTTTTTTACATAGGTGTTAAGGGTAGCACTGAAAAGCATGGTTTGCCGCTCTTGGGTCTTAGGCAACACCTTGATTAGCTTTCGTAAATCCGGATAAAAGCCCATGTCAAACATACGATCAGCTTCATCCACCACCAAAAAGGCTACCTGGGTCAAATCCATGGTACCGGATTCCTGCAAGTCAATCACTCGACCAGGAGTGCCGACGATAATATCCACATTGTTTTTTAGCATGGAGGTCTGCTTATTGTAGCCTACTCCACCGTAAAAACTTCCTGTTTTAAGGGAGGTGCCAGAAAGCAGGGTTTTAGCTTCTTCCTCTACCTGAACTGCCAGCTCTCTGGTAGGAACCATTACCAAGGCCTTTTTTCCTGCAGCTTCATCACGGGTTAGTAATTGTTGAATGATTGAAATTAAAAAGGCAGCTGTTTTTCCTGTTCCCGTCTGGGACTGTACATATAAATCCGCTCCATCTAGGGCCGCCTGTAACACCCGTTCTTGTACAGGGGTACATTCTACATATCCTGCTTTCTCAATTCCTTTCAGCAGGGATTCATGCAAGTGTAATTCCGTAAACTTCATACTATTATGTAATATATACTTTTTTTCTAGCTGTGTACATGGATTTTTAAAAATAATTATGGTGGTTTTCTTGTCATTCATGTTCTCATAAAAATAAAAAGGCCGCAAGTTCAATTCGATGAACCTGCGACCCAATAGCTAGAATTCACAAATCGGCTATCTACCAAACAAACCCTTCAGGGCATCCTTGGCAGCATTGGTTGCAGATTCCGTAGCACTTTTTATGGCATCTTCGGCCGCCTTTGTAGCGGCATCCTTGGCCGTATTCAGGACAGCATTCAGGCGTTCCTCACCCTCCCGCCGCTTTCTCTCCAACTCATCCTTGTAGGCATTGAGGCGGGCAGTTTGTTCATCCATTTTTGCCTTGATGTCGTCAAAATCCCCAAATTTCTCTTGTATTCTTGCAGTGCTTTCCTCCAACAAAATCTGGGCTCGTGCAGTAATCTGTTCCTTTACCTTAGCCAACTCCTCATTGAACAACTGGGTCAAAACCCTCACAAATTGACGGTCAATGTCACTGTCTACATCCAGGGAAAGGCCACCGGCATTTGAGTATCCAAGGGTTACATCAGCCTGAATGGAAGTAAACATTGCCAAGGCCCTGCTGTACAAGTCGTAGGCAAAGGCTGGCTCGAAGGTGGCCGTAGTAAAGGATACTGGATTTAGGGTAATTGAACCACCAACAGAAAAGGCTCCTGTCTCATTGGCAGTAATGCGGGCTGTAAAGGCACCGGTACCTATTCCAGTTGGAACACCCGGGATTGCCTCTTCCTCTGGCACTGTCATGTCAATGGTATAGCCTGCACCAGAATAATTAAGCTCTACCAAATCCCCTGGACGATTTTCTCTCAGGTCCAAGGCTCCATAGAAACTGTCACTCATTCCACCGTGACCGACAACACCAGAAATGGAGGCAGGTTTACCCCATTTTGTCATATCATTACTGATGTCATTTACGTCCAAGGATAGGGAGAAGCTTCCGTCAGCACCAGAACCGTGCATCCTCTTGATCAAAAAGGAAGGAACATTATCCTCCCGGTATTCGATGGTCCGTCCTTCATATCGTTGAATTCCTGGCTTTTTTTCTTCCTCAACTACAACCGCATCCGCTTGTTTTGCAGCGTTTTTTGCAGAAATATCCTGTACGTAGACCATAACCTCCTGGAACATGGGGTAATACTGCCCAAACAAATCCGCAATGATTTTTTCAAAGCTGGAAGAGAGAATTTCCATTCCGTCCTCCTTGATTGAAAAGGATGTTATTTTATTTACCTCATTGCCAACCAGATTGAAGTCGGCGGTTACAGCCCTCTGTGTTTTATCCGTCAGGCTCTGAATAAGATCCACATCCCGTTGAAGCATCTTCATGGTTTGTTCCGTTTCCCTGTACAAGCTTGTGGCTCTATCACTGGCTGCCTTTATGGAAGCGATGGCATTCCTAATCTGGGTGGGGTTAGACTGGATACTTCCCCAGTCAAAATTCACTACAGCCTGTCCGTCTGCAACGAGTTTATTTACAGAGGCTGTTAATTCTGCTGGAACCGGTTTCCATGCGTCAATTACTACATTCACTTCCTGTTCAATTTCTTTTACCAGGTCTGGAGTAGAAAGTTGGGAGTAGAAGTTATTGATTATGGTCTCCGGATTATACTGGGCGAAAATCTCCGTCACACTCCCCTTCAGTACCTCTGTTTTTTCGAGGGTAAACTCCGTTACCCTTGTCTTTACCTGCTCCAGACGCGATGTTTGGGCATAATCAGCAGGGAGGGCTCCATCGGTCTCCCTCTCTGTATTTACCCGCACATCAGTGACACTCATTTCATCCGCTACAAATCGACTCTTGAGCAGCTGCAGCAAATTAAAATCAACAGTTAGCCCGCCAATTTCAAAGAGATTTTTCATGGTGTCATTTCTATTGGCAACCTCCAATCCCTTGATGGTGAAGTTTGTATCAAGTAATCCAAGGTGCAGATAGGCAATATCAACCTTTGCCCCAAAGATTGATTGCATTACAGATTGCAGACCCTTTTTTATCAGAGGATCCTTAAATATCAACAGTGCCGACACCATCAACACAATGAGACTCGCAACGGCAGCAAGGGGAATCAACTTAACCCTACCGCGCTGCTTGCGGATTTCTTTGGAAAGATTTTTAAGACGAACCAATTCCTGCTTGGTAAACAACCTGTCATCCGGGATTGCAAGACAGGGCTTTTTTGCCCCCTCCACTGGCAAAAACACAGAAGACATAAAATCCTTGTCACGAGGAATGTATGTTCTCTTTAAAATTTTCCTATTGAACTTTTTTTGGGAATATTTTTTCCTCAGCATTCGGGGAAGCTTCTTCTTTGGAAAGGTTTTTGGCTCTTTTTTTCTTTTCTTTGCGGGTGTCTTGTCATCTTGGGTGGCAAGGGCTGTCACCTCCCCATCTCCTGACAATGTCACACCCTTTTCTGTTGAGTCTGTCCCTTCCTCAACACCTGTCCCTGCACCAGTTTTTTCCGTCACGGTTTCTGCACCAACTTTATCTGTTGGCTGCTCTTCATACTTTTTCTTACTCATCGATTCATTACTCCCGAAATTTCCTGTGATTTTGAAATGATTTTTTCAACCAAAGGCAATTTTTTTATTCCAACCCAAAATTTCGAGGCAGTAATTTTAGGTGCCAAGACGGTTCTCCAAAGCGTTACAAGTAGTCGGGCAAGAATATAGACCGGAATGTATAGAATGATTCCTGCAGCAAGACCACCCATAACCACAGTGTTATTGAATTTAGTGAATGCCACAAAGGGGATATCCAATAGCTTGCGATAGATGGGGATGGCAGGCTCAAACATCAGCACTTGATAGCCAAGGGCATCCAGGGTCATGTCCAAGGGTGCAATGCAAAGGGAAACCCCCAAGGTGACAAGAAGATATACGGCCCTATTGATTCTGACAAAGAAAAAGAAGACAAACAAGATGTACCACAGAGCATTGTCCTTCGGCACCATACCCATGATTACCCCCAAAGCCACTCCATGGGCAATCTCACCGGGATGAGAATTGCTGTTGAGAGACTTAAAGAGGTTTAAAATATAACCCAACATTAAAAACTCCTTCTTATTAATTTAAAAATAATTTACTTAATTTTATAAATCATACAATCAAAAGCTGAGGGGTTGACTAAACAACCCCTTGCAAGCCCTATAACTTGCCCAAGGCCCTGCCATACACTTCAAGGTATCCCTCTGCAGAGGATTCCCAGCTAAAATCCTGAACCATAGCCCGCTTTTGCATAGCCAGAATATGATCCTTCTTGTTGTACCATGCATAAACGGCCCATCCCACAGTATCAAAGACGCTTTGAGGTGTCAATTCATCAAACATAAAGCCTGTTCCCTCTCCGGTTTCTTGGTTATAGTTTTGTACTGTATCAGCCAAACCACCAGTACGACGAACAATGGGGAGGGTTCCATACAGCAGGGAATACATTTGATTTAGTCCACAAGGCTCGTATCGAGATGGCATGATAAAGAAATCACTACCAGCTTCAATCTGGTGACTAAGAGATTCATCATAACCAATGTAAGCTTTGAAATTAGGTAATTTTGCCTCCAGGGAACGCAATTCGTCCTCACACCATCGCTCACCAGCACCCAACACCACTACCTGAACCTTCATTTCAGTACATATTCTATACATGCTACCGTAGGTGGGAGCGAACAACTCCGCTACACCCTTTTGATCTGCAAGACGGGTAATAATACCAAACAAGGGTACACCGGGGTCTACCGAAAGCCCCATTCTCTTTTGGAGAGCTTCCTTATTTTTTGCCTTCCCCGCCAATTTTTTTACACTATATTTTTCTGTGATAAAGGTATCCTTGGCAGGATTCCACACCTCGGTGTCTACACCATTAAGGATACCAACCAAATCCTGGGCTCGGTGACGAAGCAAGGCATCCATACGGAATCCAGAAGCGGGGGTTTGAATCTCTTGTGCATAGGTAGGAGAAACAGTGGTAAGCATATCTGCTGAAGTAAGACCAGCCTTCAAGAAGTTGATTCTATCCCAATCCTCGAATCCTGCCGCATAGAAGAAATTCCAGTCAAGACCGGTAGCTGGATAATTGTATTTGCCATAAACACCCTGATACCCTAGATTATGAATCGTAAAGACACTTGCAGTTTTGTGAAACCCATTGTGCCGTTGAACAAAACGCAGTAAAACTGGCGCCAAGGCTGCTGACCAGTCGTGGGCATGCACAATATCTGGATACCAGTCAATTTTACGACAAAGCTGGAAGGCCCCATGACACAATACTGAAAACCGGTAAGGATTATCGTGAAAGTCTGGATCTGCGGGTGTACCGTACACACCATCGCGACCAAAACTCTGCTCATGGTCTATAAAATAGACGGGCAAGCCCTTGGTTCCAGGCATTACCCCCTGGTACACCTCTGTCCAGGCTTCAATATATCCAGCAGGAACTCCCATGGGTCCCTCCAGAGGAGTCAAGGTTGACCGGTCAATTTTATAATACCGTGGCATTACAATTCGCACATCGTGTCCCAACTTATGCAACACAATAGCCAAGGCAGCTACAGCATCAGCCAAACCACCTGTTTTGGCAAAGGGTACAGCCTCAGCTGTTACCATCAAAATCTTCATAGAGCTTTCTCCCACAAAAGTTTATTTTTTCCAGTCAAACACAGCCTGGCACAGAACTTCTCGTGAATTAAGGATGGTAGCCTCAGAAGTACAATAGGCAATTCTAAACCACCCCTTATAACCGAACCCAGAACCTGGAGCACACAAAACCCGATAGTTTTTTAGGAATTGGCAGAATTCCTTGTCATCTCCGGCTTCACCGCCACTTCCCTTTGCAGGAACTTGGCAGAACAAATAAAATGCCCCCTCCGGTCTAAGGTATTGAATGCCCGCCTCATCCAACACAGACATCATTTGGTTGCGTCTCCTTTCATAGGAGCTATAGTCCACAGGGGCATCCCAACAGCGGGCCACCACCCGTTGGAAAAAGGCAGGGGCATTTACAAAGCCTAAGATACGGTTGGTAAAAATACAGGCAGCAACCAACTCTTGCCCATCGGGGCAGGAAGGATTTACCACAATATAGCCCACCCTTTCTCCAGGCAAACTAAGGTTTTTTGCAAAGGAGGATACAATCACGGAGTGCCTGTACAGTGGAAATACCGGGGCTACAAGTTTATTGTCGTATACTATATCACGATACGGTTCATCACACACCAGGTAAGGATAACGCCCCGTCTTTTTCCCCTGGTCTTCCAGTACCTGTGCCAACTGGGAAACCTCTTGCTGGGAATAAACCTTTCCAGAAGGATTATTGGGAGAATTTATCAGAATGGCAACCGTTTTTGAAGACAAGGCCCTTGCTATAGCCTCTATGTCCAAGGAAAAGTCACTGTTACATGGCACGGGCACCAACACACCTTGATAATTCTTCACATAGTGACCATACTCGGCAAAAAAGGGCGAGGGAACAATCACCTCATCATCAGGGGAAAGAATTGCCTTAAAAAGACAATTCAAAGCCCCGGCAGCCCCACAAGTCATAACAACAAGGTCTCCCCCTACAGAAACCCCTTGTTCCCGCCCTACTTTTTCTCCCATGGCCTGGCGAGCTTCCAAATAACCAGCATTAGGCATATAGCCATGACTTCCCTTCTCCTGTCTTGTGGCCAAAGAAAGGATAGCCTCACCAACCTGCACGGGAGGTTCAAGGTCAGGATTTCCTATGCTAAAGTCATATACCTTGTCTTCCCCGAATTCCTTTTTTAACAGGGCACCCTCTTCAAACATCTTTCGAATAACAGAGGCATCCTTGCTATTCATAACTTCCTTGATGTGGGATGCTATCGCCATAAAAAATCCTTGAATCAAATATTATAGGAAAATATACAGAGAAAATCTCTGGTAGAAATTATATCATAGGTTTTTATCATTTGGCAATGTTTTTATTTTCTAGTAAAAAACAGGGTCTTTATGAAAAAAAGTTTTCTTTACACAAAATGAACCATGGATATACTGGCTAAACCTTGAATATTTGAGAAAATATCTTTAATATCTCCTTGCTGGAATCATTTGTCTGTAACCACAGACGTAAGAATGGGTTTCATTTATATCAAGGCGTAAAAGTCAGGAGGTTTACCATGAAAAAAAATGTAATGCTTTTGTTGCTGCTTGTATCGGCAGGGCTTAGTCTCTCCGCCCAAGTATTTAATGACAAGCTCACCGAAGAAGAACAACAAAAATTAGCCAACGGTGAATTGGTCATCAGGAATATTGGCAAGGCTAAGAATATTAGTGTAAATGGACTTAACCCAACCTTAGAACAAACCATCAGTGCCATTGAAGACTTGAATCCATCATATTTGGCAGAAGTGATTCGGATGGTTCCCTACGCCGGGAACGAAGACATATTGGAAAAACTTCGTCCTGTTATGCTTGATGTGGAAGATTATGTAGGTATTCCCTACTACTCGGAAAGACACGATACTTACTGGGACTTGTATTCAACTGTAGAAATCAAAGAATTTACAGATGATGGAAAGGTTGCGCACTTGAATGCTCTCATGGAAATGTCCCCCTTTGGCGACATTGATACCCTTATTAATGTTACATCTGGAGAGGATACACTATACTACGAAAACACAAACTTGAATAATCTTAAATATCATGAGGGAATTACCGTAGTAAAGAAAAATAACATGAAATCCATTGTTACAGTGTTCCGTTCAGGGGATTCTTGGATTCTCTATGGAATTGGAGGAGTGAAGGCTCCCAGCATCTTCTTCCTGCGGGATAGGGTTGAAACCTCCTTTATGAATAGAATAAAGACCATGTGTAGCTACTTCTTCGAGCAGATGTAAAAGGACTACAATGGAGGAAACATGAAAAGCCCATCCTTGGTTCATATTTCAGCAGAAATTGGCACTTCTCACGGTGGATCCTTGGAAAAAGCCTTTCAGCTTATTGATGCCGCTGTAAGTGCTGGGGCCGATTCCGTCAAGTTCCAGTGGGTGTATGCCCATGAAATCCTCCATCCCAATACTGGTTTGGTACAGTTGCCGGGAGGTGCAGTTCCCCTTTATCAACGGTTTCAACAGCTGGAAGTAGCCCCGGTATTTTTCAAACAGGTACGAGACTATGCAAAAAGCAAGGGGTGTGGTTTTATCTGCAGCCCCTTCGGTTTACAAAGCCTGGAGGAATTGGTGGCCATATCTCCAGATGCCATCAAAATTGCATCCCCTGAATTAAATCATTGGGTTCTGCTCAAGGCCTTGGCGGATCTGCGTAAAAAACTGATACAACAAGGGCAAAATCCTATTCCTCTAATACTTTCTTCTGGAGTTTCCACCTTGGCAGACATTGAAAATGCCCTGAATATTCTATCCGAACAGAGAATGAACCAAGAAATCACCCTTCTACACTGTGTTACAGCCTATCCCGCCCCAGAAGAAGACTATAACTTGCAGGTTTTACAAAATCTATCTGGTATCTTTGGAGTGGAAATCGGGGTAAGTGACCATAGCCTGGACCCACATCTGGTTCCACTTTTGGCAACAGCCTGCGGGGCACGATTCATAGAAAAGCATATTACCCTGTCAAAGGCCACCGATGGATTGGACGATCCGGTTGCCCTGGAACCCCAGGATTTTGCCTCCATGGTACAAGAGATTCGGGCAATGGAAAAACCTATCAAAAACTATGGATGTAGCTGTGGCTCATCCATGATAATAGAAGAGTTAGAGGCAAAATACGGTAAGGATAGGGTTCAATCAGTTCTTGGTACTGGTGTAAAATCCCTTGCCCCCGCAGAAAAAGCCAATTATGGGCGCACAAATCGTTCTATCCACGTCATAAAGGATATGGAGGCAGGAGCTGTACTTACTGTCAATGACATTGCAATTTTGCGTACGGAAAAGGTTTTGGAGCCAGGTCTTTCTCCAGAATACTATTCCCAGATAATTGGAGCTAAACTTACCCGCAACATAGACGCAGGTCAAGGTTTGCAGTGGCATCACCTATTGGATGTTCCTACCCCGTTAGGGACTTGAGACAAGTAAAAGGATAGCATATACTGATATTATGGCAGAGGGTAGAAAAGTATTAGCACAGAATAAAAAGGCTCGATTCAATTACTCCATAGAAGATTCCATAGAATGTGGAATCGTCCTGGAAGGAACGGAGGTAAAGTCTTTTCGTGCAGGAAATATATCCTTCCCAGATGCTTTTGCCGAAATTCGGAATGGAGAGGTTTGGGTGAAAGGTCTTCACGTGGCAGAATATAGCTTTTCTTCCATATTCAACCACGATCCAGATAGACCCAAAAAACTGCTCCTTCACCGTGATGAAATAAAACGTCTCCTTCGTAAGGTAGATGAAAAGGGGTATACCCTTATACCGCTGGATTTTTACTTGAAAAATGGTCGGATAAAGGTTACTCTAGGAGTGTGCAGGGGAAAGAAACAGTTTGACAAACGGGCTGACATCCGAGAAAGAGATGTCAAGCGTGATATACAGCGGGAGTTTCGTAAAGGGTTGCAAAGTTAAGATGAAAAAATTATCCACTAAGCTTGCAGTATATTTTCTCACCACACTTATGATGTGTACCCATGCTGCAGCTGTAGATTTGGAGTTTTATAAATTGTCTTCCACTATTGCTGATGCCAGTAAGGTTCAAATGACCGAGGACTTATTTTATACCCAGCTTTTGTCCATGAGTCAGTACCGAGTGATAGATAAAAGACCATCAAATTACACAGGCTCCACTGACAATCCAAAGCAAGACACTATGATTTTTCATGGAAAATTACAGGAGGAAGGTGGTGCTTGGATTTGTACCCTCAGTCTTGAGCAGCCCCATCTGAACAAAAAGGCTGAAATTTCCAGTACATATGACTCTTATTTCAAGATTCTTTCAGATGCCAAGTCTTCCATCAACCAGCTTTTTTCCAGCCTTTCTACACCTTCTTCCATCGTAGCAACTGAGGCATCCCCTCGCCAGGGTTCTGTTGGAATACCAACTTACGACAGCCTTTCTGGAACTTGGAGTGGAGAACCCTATATCAACAAGATTGTGCTTTTGCGGGGCGGAAGAGGCTTTGTTATTTTTCAAAATGGGGCATCCATGAACATTCAAGTGGAAATCAATGGAAACACCATCTTGTGCACCCAATCAGGAAAATCCAATGCATCCTATTTTCCTGAACTCCCTCGTGAAGTAGCATTGGTAGCAGCCATGGATGCCGAACCCATTACTTGGACCATGACCCTGCAGGATGACGCTACCCTTATTGGAACAAAACAAACATTGCAAGCTATAACAGATTCTGGTACAGCAGTTGGTGCAGAAATGGGAACCACCACTGTTACATGGAAACGGCAATAATTTTAGGTTAATAGCTCAGAGGGGATAGTTACACTCCCCTGCCGCAAAACCTTGCATTGCCCATCATCAGTTAATTCCACTAGGGTAGAAGCCTTTGCATCGGGAGCGATTATTTTATCCCCATCCACAACCAAATCAACCTCACCAAGGAATTCATCACAAATACTCTGTAGTTTATACATCACAGGTTGGCCTGAACGATTTACACTAGTGGAATAAATGGGAGAACCAACCAACTCAACAACCTTACGCAACCAGGCATCCCCTGGACAACGAAAGGCTATGGTTGAACCAGCATTATCTCCCTTGGAAACAGGTACAACAAGAGTTAAAGCCCCCGGCCATAGAGAAAACAATCTGGAAGGAATGGAGAGACTAGTATAATTATAAATTTCATTTGGGTCGGCAATAAGTTGAATGAAGGACTTTCCCTCATCACGCCCCTTTATGGTTTGAATTTTATTCTTACTCCAGGGAACTATTCCAGAAAAACCATAAACGGTATCAGTTGGAATGACACAGACTCCACCTTTTAAAATACACTCGGCAACAATCTTTTCAGAAAAAGCCTCTTCACGTGAAATTATTCTTGGAGTACTGTCAATCATACAAAAAAATCAATGACTAGAAAACGAATCGTATCCACCAACACTCACACCAGCCTCATAGGATGGAGCGCTCCGTGCAACCAAGGGAATACCTCTTGACAAATCCTTTAAAACCAAAAGAACAAACATGAGAACAAAAACAACGCAACCGGTAATCTTGGCAATCCAATCTGGAATGAACTTAACCTGGGTCCTCCTCATAATAGCACCAGTGTCGTACATTGTAGTATAGTAGGTAGGCAATCCACTAATTTTGACTAGCTTTTCTCCTTCTGCCACAAATCCAAGACGACGAGCATAGGCTGCCACCACTTCCATATCATTTCTTAATGCAGTATATTCCAAGGTCAATTCTTCATTTATCTTTTCTATCTCAGCCTTATTGATACTGATATTCTGTCGTTGTTCCTCCAATTGATTCATAGCCCATAGACCATTTTGTCCGCCGAAAAAAGAAATCAAAACGTATACAAGAGTTCCAGCGCTAATAGAAATCAATATTTTTGCTCTTACCATACTCTAAGTATTCGGCAAAAACTTTAATTTTGCCCATGAAATCTTTTTAAAATAAAAATATGTTTACTTATATGGAAGATAGCCGATACTAGAGAGGAGAATTAATATTTTTCATTGGAGATAATATGGCATTTGATTATGATGAAAAAGATATGAATGATTCAACTAGCAAAAAGATAGACTTGGATCAATACGGTGTATGGGTGAAAAAACCACCCCGTAACGTGGAAGAGACATCCAAGGAACAATCAAATGGCACTAAAAATGAGATTGTACAGGAGGAGAGTCTTGATGATATTCTCCCGGATATTGACAAGATTGAACTGGATACAACCTCTTTGGAAAGTTCTCCAATTGATGATTTTGAAACAATAGCCCAAGCTGAGACATCAGACTTGACATCTCTTGCTGACTTTGAGGAACAACCTATTGAAGATTTCTTTTTAGATGAAGAAAAGTCAGATTCAAGCCAAGAGTTTGATGATGGGGAAATTCCACTCGAAACTTTCATTGACGCAGATTTTTTGGATGACTTCAGTACCACAATAATAGACGAAAAACAAAGCACAGAGGAAGAAACCGTACAAGAACCAATGGACATTGATACCGAGACCCCAGAGGAAGAATCTATTTTTCAAAACGAGGTCACATTGGTTCCAGACTATACAGAAGATGATGATTTTGACCCATTTCCTGAACAAGCAGCACAAAATGAGCCACAAATTGATACAGAGCTTCCGACAGACTTTACAGAAGAAAAATTGTCATTCATTGACGAAACAATGCCTGTCATGGAAAATTTTACAGATGCGGAAGGAAATCCTGTCACAGGAGAAAGCTTCAGTGAAGGGGAAGAGTCAGTTGAAGAAGAAATAAACATTGATGATTTTCTGAACGATGACGAGGTTTCACCTGATGAATTCCTCACTGAGTCAGGAGAAATATCTCTGGATGAATTTATGGACACACCATCGACTGAAAAAAATGATATTTTGGATGAAGCGCCCATGGATATGAATCTATCCTTTGATGATGATTATGCAGTGAAGACTGCTACAGACCCTGTAAATCAAATGGAAGACTCCTTTACTATCGAGGAAATTGACGACTTTGACGAAATGTTTGACAACATCGTAGATGAGTCACAGCCACAAGTAGAAAATGAGCAAGCTGTAGAGGAGCCGGAGGAAAGACCTGTAACAACAGAAATGACCTTTGATGAGGTAAACGATTTTGATGACTTCCTCAGTGAATTTGCCGAACCCAAGTCCTCATCAAAGGCATATGAACCACCAAAAGAGTTTGACTTGACAGTAACGATGGATGAAGAAGGTTCAATTGGCTCGGAAGTAACAGACATTGTGGACAATGAAGAGGACAGTGAAAATATTACATTGAAGTCTGAGGAAGAAAAAAATAATAAAAATGAAGAGTCAAGTATTGCTAGATTACAATTTTCGGATTATACTGATAGGAGCTATAGTTCTGATGATTTTGACGTAGATAAAATTATGGCTGAAGTAGAGGATATTGGAGAGAAAACTGAAGAAATTCAGGAATATGTTGCTCAAGAATCTCCCGAAACCTCAACTGATAGTCGTGAATCAACAGATTATAGTATGGAAAAGCCGGAGGAAGTAATGGAATTTAACCAGAATGAGCCATCAGAAGTGTCCCGAACAGAAGAACTTATCAATAGTATTGCCGGTGAAATAGCACTTCTTCGAAATGAGATTTCAAATCTCAGGAACGAATTTGAACTCTTTAAAGTTGGAAAAGCATCAGCAGATGAGAATTCCGTAGTTGGACAGAAACCCCAGGAAGAAAAATCAAGTGGTGGTTTCTTTGCTGATGATAATGATGATGATACTATTTCGTTGTCCGGAGATGAATTGTCCAATATATTCAACACAGCAGACTTTACAGAAGAATCCGTTGATGTTGATACTCAGCAAACTGATGAAGATTCAGATAATGGTCTTCCCTCCATGGATTTTGACTCGGAAAGCCTGGAAGAACCCATCATTGAAGATAATTATTTTGAAGATTATGATTTTCCAGCAGAAATCGATGTTCCTACAGGAATTGTAGCTCAGGAGGAACAGATTTTCGAAGAAATTGAACTGGAAGAAGAAGACCAAGGAACTGAAGAAGTTTTTGAGGAAACAGAAACAACTGAAGTTGATTTCCCCGAAGATAACTACGAATTGACTGAACAGGCTGATAAATTCTCTGAAGAAGAAATTGTTGATCCATTTGAAGAGATTTCAGAAGAGGTTCTTGATGATGCTATTGTAGAACCAGCCTTTGACTCATCTGACGACATTTTGGAAGAAGAAGTTACAGAGTCTGTTGAAGAGGAAGTGACCGAGCCTGAGGTGACTGTAGAAGAAGCTACAGAGTTTGCTGAAGAGGAAGTAACCGAGCCTGAGGAAACTGTAGAAGAAGTTGCAGAGTTTGCTGAAGAGGAAGTGACCGAGCCTGAGGTGACTGTAGAAGAAGTTGCGGAGCCAATTGAAGAGGAAATAACCGAGCCTGAGGAAACTGTAGAAGAAACAACCGAGCCCGGTGGTATGGACGAAGCAATGGAAGTCGTTGAAACTGAAGAAGAAATGTCAGATGAACCTGTTGAGTCCGTATTTGAGTCCAATCAATGGGAAGCTCCTGTTATTGATGAAACAATGGGATTTGCAGATACAACTACGGAGGAACTTACGGAAGAAGTAAGTGAGAGTGGTGTTTTTGCAGATGACCCACTTATTATTGAAGAGCCAGTAGATACAATAACTAGTGCTGAAGAAGAATTGTTGGAGGAGTTGGCAGTTATTCCTGTAATTGACGATGAGCTTCCTGCAGAAACTCTTGTAGAAGAAACTCTTGATGAAGAACCTGTAGGAGAAGATGTTGTAGAGCTTACCGAAGCTACAGCAGAAGAGCCTGTCAAGAAAGAGTCTAAAATTAGTGATATTCCAGACGACCTTAAGCAAGATATAAAGTCAGTTCTTTCCTACATGGATCAACTGCTGGATAGTTTGCCAGAAGATAAGATTGCAGAGTTTGCTCGTTCAGAGCACTTTGAATTGTATAAGAAATTATTTACAGAACTTGGATTATAATGGGTTTATTGAGCCACATGGAGGCCATACGAGCCAGAGACCTTGAGTTAAAGGTTTCTGGCAGTATGGTTAACTCCAGCCAAAAGAAGAGGATTGCAGATTATCATAGTTTCTCTGAAAGAACTGCACTAAAGAGAAGTGCAGTTCTTGTGCCTTTTGGCAAGCGTTTTTTTATGCGCTATGAACATGGGTTTGATGTAGCCTCAATCTTCAAATCCATTTCTTCTGTAGATTTTTGGAATGGAACCATTCCGCAGAATCAAGATTGGCATACTGTTTCTGGTTCAAATCTGGAGCCTTTTTATCAACTCTTTTCAGACGAGGTTGTTCAGGACTTAACAACAATTCATATCAAATCTTTCGTTGTGCTCGCCGATGTTCCCATAAAAGCGATAATGATTGCTGTTGACGCAACAATAGATGAGGAACTAGTTGATGATTACATTCCCTATTTAGCTGATTTTATTGCTTCAGATGTTTCCAATGATGAGTCTTATTTTTCATCACCCATCTTTTCCTCTACTCCTTCCATAGATAATTGTAGGACTTTTACCTTGACAATAAAAGAGGCTATTGCAGAAATTGCAGATTTACTCCATGTAGATGCAGAAGCCTTTGATATACTATTTCCCGTATTTTTATCTGAAACAAAAAACAGACTCCAACACCTTCTTGGAAAGGGAGACTATGCCTTACCCGGAAATGAGTTTAATATTATTCTTCTCTTTTCGCAGGGTAAAAGTATTGATGCAGATTTATTGCAGTTCCAACTACAAAAAAATCTTTTTTCTTTATTTGGAAACTCAACACCCAAGATTCTTGTGGAATCAGTTCAATCATAATTCCTCGGAGTCTTTGGATGCAAGATGTCCAGTTTTTTGATTCTAAATCAGGTGACAAAACCTGTTCAATCAACTCAATTCGCCTTCATTCTTCCTATGATCCAGTTAAAGAAGCTCAAAGATATGTTTCTAGTCTTGATATAAACTTTGTTCCAAGCTTAATTGTAGTGACGGAGCCAGCCCTCTCCTACTGCGCATGTTTTTTACGCAAACGCTTTCCTAAAACAATTCTTGTTGCCATAAGATTCTCAAACTTATTTGACGATTACAATTCATTGTGGGATAAAGTTTTTTATTATGATGAGGTTGACTCATTGCTAAATATTTATGGAGAAGACCTACTGTTGGTAACAGGATTTTTTTCATGGCAACCAGCTCAACAAGTTTTTCCTGACGAGTATATTTCTTGTTGGAACAAAATACGCACCCTTTTGCAGACAGGCAGAGACATCTTGGCAACTCGTGCTTATTTTGCCAAACGATGGTTAAAAAATACACTTTTATTTTGTTTTAGACTAAGCAGTGCCTCTTTGATTAAAAACGGAACGTTTCCAGTTTTACTTGTTGCATCTGGTCCATCCTTGGAATCTTCCATTGAACATATAAAAAAACATAGGAAATCCATCTTTGTAATAGCCTTGTCTTCCGCCTTGCCACCCCTTCTTGATAGAAAAATTACACCAGATTTATGCATTTCTACTGATGGGGGATACTGGGCAAAAAAACACATTGAAAAATGTCCCGTTCCTATTGCCCTACCGGCAGAGGCAGCAGTACCCTCAACTCTTTTTAATCAAACTATTATTCCACTAGAATATGGAGATGGTCCTGAGACAAATCTCTTGAAATTCTGCAGGATTCCATTTATGAAAGCTTTGCGAAATGGCACTGTTAGTGGAACAGCACTGGAATTTGCCCTAAGCATTACCAGTGGGCCAGTCTTTGCCTGTGGACTTGATTTATCAAGCACGGTTGGCTTTCAGCATTGTCAACCTAATTCCATTGAAATAAATAATGAAAACAAGGATTTTCGTCTTATTACAAAGGAAACACGCTTGTTTCCTCAAGAATTGCCCTCCCATTCCTTAGAAATATATGCCCAGTGGTTTGCAAGTCAAAGTAAAAGATTTAAAGATAGATTTTATCGATTGTCTCACTGTAATTATAAATTTTCTAATACTCTAGGTGAAATTAAAGACATAAATTGGAATGACTTTGAGAAAATCTTGCAAGAATATAATAAGAATCACAATGATTTCTCTTTTCCTTCATTGGTAGAAAAAAAACTCCAGAGGAAAGAGGAACGTTATACCATTCTTCTAAATACGTTGACTAAATACAAAGAGCTCGGTTTGCCAGAACACTGGTTGGAAAGTATTTTTCCTGCTGAGCAGGTTTTATTATCTCGAAGTATAGATAAAGAAGAATTACAAATAAAAATTAAGAATAAGGAAAAAATTTTTTTAGAGGAAATGATTGACTATTTAAAGTCCATTTGGGAGAATGGGCATGATGATATATAAATCCACTGTAGAAGCTCGTGATGGAACTTTAGTACCAGTTTTTACTGACGATAAAACTATGTTTTCTCGATATGCACCTCTAAAAGAAGTTGAGAATTTTGTTTCCAATACAACCTGTGATGATGCAGGCGATTTTCAAGGTGGATTTTTTGTTATTGCAGGCTTAGGTAATGGCATTCATATTAAATCCTTACGAAAAAGATTTCCTGACAGTTTTATTCTTGTTGTGGAAAATAGTGATGATGACATTCTGTGGTTAAAGAAAAATTTTAACCTTTGTGAAGTTCTTTCAATGGAAAATTTATGTGTGACCAATATTTCTCATGCTGTAGAAGTATTTAGGAATGCTTATAATCCACTTTTACATGGCAATTTTATTTTTTTGCCCGTGCGTTCATGGGTCAATCAAATTCCAAAAAAATCAGAGGCTCTAAGACATTCTCTGGAACAAACTATTTCTTCCATTGCGGGGGATTATTCTACACAGGCTTATTTTGGTAAAATCTGGTTTAGGAATTTTTTCTTAAATTTAAAGGAAATGATTAATATCCCGGCGCTTACCAATACGATAAAACCCCAAGATTTTGTAGGAGCCTTTGTTGCCGCAGCAGGGCCCAGTTTAGAAAAAAATATTCCAGACTTACAAAATTCCAGTATTCGCAAGAAGATTTATCTCATTGCCTCAGACACAGCATTACCAGTACTTTTGCGCCACCAGATTATACCAGACATGACAGTAACGATAGATGGACAAACATCATCCGCTCGTCATTTTTTGCAAAAAATCCCTAAGTCTATGATTTTAGCAGCTGACCTAACTAGTAATTCAAATGTTGTTAAAAGATGCATCAATTTTGAATGTCCAATATTCTTTTTTAGAAATAAGAATCCCTTGTCATTGATATTAGACGATTTTTTAAAGGAGTCTGGTTTTAAAGGAATTCCAGAAATTAACACTGGAGCCGGTACTGTAACAGCAGCGGCCGTAGATATTGCCCGCAAGATTGGTTTTACACAGATACAAATTGGAGGTGGAGATTTTGCCTATATTCAGGGCAAACCCTATTGTAGGGGAACATATTTTGAGGATTTATTTTGTAACAACTCCCTCAGAATCAACCCTACAGAACAAAGGTATATTGGCTTAACCTATCGAAGAAAGACCACCACCAAAGAAGGAAAAACTGTCACAACTATTTTAGAGGAGTACAATAAATATTTTCAACAGTATATAAAAAAATACCCGGAGATATGCTTTATTACGGACAGTGAAAGGGTGAATACATCTTTTAAAGGTATCTACAACAACAAGTTTTCCCTGGATTTTTTTCACCTTCCGCAACAACAAATTATTGATTTTTTTCAATGGTATGAAACCTTGCTGGAGGAAGGAAATAAAAAAGTAATTTTTTCTATTTTGCCATTATTTGCCTGGTACATGAAAAAAAACAATGGGAAATGTGATATTTTTCATATAATGAAACTTGCATACTCTCTAATGGTACGATATACTGGAACTTATGGAAAATAAAGCTATCAAGATTCTTTCTATCTGTCTAATTGCTTTGTTCACTTTGGCAGTTCTTTTTTTTACAGTTGGTCTTATTGTTGAATACAAAAAAGCTCCAAAGGTTATCAGTGAGACTATGAATCAGTTTACTTCTGATGTAGGAGTTGCTTCCGAATACTACAAACCAGGAACCCAACAATTTTCTGATGTATTACGTGCCAGAATTGCCTCCAATAGTACTATTGCAGTTGTGACCATTTCTCATGGTAATGATGTTATTTTTGCCTATCCCCTTTCCTCCCAATTTATCACTCGGAATGTCACGGGACAGCCAGCTATAACTGCATCATCTTCCTTTGTGAGCGTAAAGAACAAAGAAGTGGTTTTAAACAATGAGCCGTACATTGTGTCTAGCGCGCTCTACTCTCTCCAACCCACTGTAATTTATTCATATATTCGTGTCTCCTTCTTGATTATTTTGGCTGGAACTCTCATTGCAGGTATAGCATTGATGTACCTTTATTTGACGGAACAAAAACAGGAAGTTGCTGGAGAAAGTTTTGATGACGAAGGAATGGCTCAAAAATTAAAGGAAAGCAGGCTTGATTTTCCGGAGGTTGCACCCTCAAGCTCTGTTTATGATGAAATTGATTATTTGGAGGAACAAGAGAATTCTGACTTTGATGTATATAACCTGCCGGAAGGAAGCATGGATTTCCCCCCTGTAGATGAGGTTGATTCTAGCCATGGCGTATCACCAATGGCAAATGCAGAACAAATGGAAGATTCGGTTTTGCAACAGGAAAAGCTCACAGAACAGGAAGCAGTTGTTTCTGTTGAAGAAGGACTTGCTGAACAAATGCTTCCCATGGGAGAAGAGTTTACCCTAGAGGAGGAATCCCCTGAAAGAGAATTTTCTGTTACAGAGCCAGAGGTAGACTTTACAGAAATTGCAAGTAGTGATTTTGTTGTAGATGACTACGAGGACGAGTTTG
Source organism: Spirochaetaceae bacterium (assembly GCA_017936345.1). Classification (GTDB taxonomy): domain Bacteria; phylum Spirochaetota; class Spirochaetia; order Treponematales; family Treponemataceae; genus Treponema_F. Next base: position 4,357 of record JAGBFT010000094.1, on the reverse strand, counting down.
GTCTTTCCTCAACAGAATTAAAAGACTTGCAAGAGAATAACATAGATAATCACATTGTTTCCCAGGCGAAATTTGCTCAGGAACAAAATTCCTTTGAAGAAATAAGTCCACAATCAAATGAAACAACATTAGATGGTTTTTCTATTGATGATGCTTTGCAAGGATATGAGCCACCACGAAAGGAAACCTCAAACGAGAAGATTCCTATAATCGATACGCTAGAAAATGTACAACACATTGAAACACAAGATATAAGTCAGGATATGGGTAAGGATGGACCCACAGGCTTGTTCTCCCCTATTACAGGTTTTGGTTGGGAATCTTATTTAGGAGAACGCCTTGATTCAGAATTGATTCGTTCTGCTTCATCTGAAGAAGACATTGGGCTTATGATTATAAGAATTCAAGGTTTAGATAAAACCGATTCAAGGTGCCACGCAATTTATGATCAGTTACTGGAATTCTATAAATTCCGTGATTTAATCTTTGAATACGGACAGGATGGATTCTCCTGTATAGTACATAGTATTAACGTGGATGGTGCTTTGGATTTAGCAGAGCAAGTGTATGTAGCAATATCAAAGATACTGGAAGAAAATGGCATGAACAACGAAATTGGAATTGGTATTTCCACTCGTTCCTTCCGCCTTATTCCTGGAAAAAGAATTTTGCTAGAAGCAGAGCAAGCACTACAGCACGCCTTTGAAGATCCAGAAACTGCCATTGTAGCTTTTAGAGTTGACCCAGAAAAGTATCGGAAATATATTTCTGAATATGCAGACGAGGAAGACCAAAAGTAAGGTCAATCTAAAGACACAGTTGTTAATCAATACTTCAAAGACTGATTCCTTCTCGGGAATCAGTCTTTTTTTATGCAACAGCTACAGGAGAAACTGTTTCTGGGGTTGTTTTATCTGGAAGTGAAGCTCCTTCTGTTGGTTGCTCTTCAGAGCCTTCTGTCGATTCTTTCCCCTCATCCCCTCCACTGTTTTCTTCTGAGGACTCGTCCTTAGGTTTACCTTCCTGAGTTTCCCAAGCTTTTTTTATTCTTTCATCAAAATCTTCTGACATGGTATTATCCGGAAAATCAATTTTAAATTGATACAGTACTTTTTCCGCTTCTTCCAAATAATTGGCAGCAATAAGTACTGTAATATAATTTTCCAGTAAAATTTGGTCGTAAGGATTTTTTTCTGTAAGCTTACGATACATTGCACTCGATTGGGCTAAATTCCCTTGACGTGCGTACACATAGGCCAAGCTCTTTTCCAAATCTGAATTATCAGGGTCTTTTTCTAAAAGCTCCTTATAATAATGAATTGATTTATCCCATTGCTCTGCCAATGCATAGGAATAGGCAATCTTATATTGGGCTGAATCATATAAATCAGGATGGTCAAGTGCCTTTGTATAATAGTCTATAGCCTTTGTATATTTTTTATTTTCCAAGTATGCATCACCAATCAAGTAATACTCAGAAAGAATATTTCTATAGATTCTGCCTCTTTCCCCTATGACTTGAAATCCACCAAGGGAGCTACAGGAAAAAAGAGACAAAATAAAGATAAAAATACAAAAAAGGCAAGCACCTCTTTTCATACTAAACTGTTCCTAAAACTGTTTGCTCAATTTTTCTTAACTGAGAACGATATAGACCAGTAATATTGGTTCCATAGTCAGCAATCAACTGAATAATATTTCTTGGAGCGTCCTCTGTATCACAACCATTGAGTCGGTCTCCTGCATCACCCAATCCTGGCATAATGTAAGCAGAACTATTCAAAACAGGATCCATCCACAAGGTATATACGGTACAATTATCCAAGGCACGAACAACCCGCAAGGCCCCCTTTAATGCAGCAATCACGTTAAAGAATTTAATGGACTTGGGTTTAACTCCCTGTTCAAGTAAATATTTTACAACTGTAACTAAAGAGCCACCAGTGGCATTCATAGGGTCTGCAAAAATAAGGTCTTTGCCGTTTAACTCATCTAAGTTGAAGAAAGAATTCTTTAAATCAAGGATATATTCCATATCATTTTCATGCTTGGAATCGTTTCTCTTAATTTTGAACAGGGCAAAGGGAGTGACATAGCCATTGGAAGAATATTCTTCGATTTCCTTGGACATAATCATGGAAGGAAGAAGGGCTCCACGAAGCATTACACACATCACGGAATTTTCAATCTTATGATCTACATCAGGGATTTTGTGAACAGAAAAATTCTGAACAGGGAATGTGACAGGTGTCTTTACCACCAAATAATTTTTTCTATCAGAGGGACTGCCCGTATAGGCCTGGCGGAACAGCATTTCATATGCACGCTGGCTATAATAAACAAATTCCTGATGATCGGTGCGAATATCCCTCAGTTTTGCAATTACACGGGAAGCTTCTGCATGACTTCCTCGTTCTGTACAGAATGAAAAAACTTGGAGACCTGGAACCTCATTACAAATTTCCTGCATGAGATTTCCCATTTCATTGTAAACATCAATTATCCGGCGTTCTTCAGCGGCAAGGGTAGAACTAAAGCCACCAGAAGAAATAATCTTAAATGAGTTCATGGCCTTTTCATACAATCCATCCATCTGAGAAAGATATGACTGATCCTTTTCAGTTAAGTAACCATCCAAAGACTCTGCCTTCAAAATAATTTTTGAATCCATACTGATACCTCCAAAACTTAATTTTCCACACAATAGCCAAGTTATCCAAGTGATTTGTTTAACAAGGCAACCAAATCCTTTTCCGATACAATCAGTCCGGTGACCTTTATTGTATCATCATTGAAGGAACTATATTCAACATTTAATCCTAAAGTACGAAATAAAATTTTTAATGCTGCCAGGGCAGGCTTCATTGCCCTGGAATCTGGTAAACCAAGGTAACCAGTGAAAGAGTATAATCGCCCTTCTGCATCCTCATCCATCACTGATAGGTCTAAATCAGCATAATCTACAGGAGAAAATTCACCATATAAATCAGTTAAAGGTAATTTGATGGGTAAGTTTTTTTTGAGAAAGGGAACAATCAAGGAAATTACATCGTCAACATAAAAATCAATAGTTTGATTGAAAAAATCTTGAGAAGAATTTTCATCACTATTTTGAATTAAGGCTGGATTTCCCTGTCTATATTCGGAAGAATACTCTGCCAAGGGATTTGTCTTTGGTAAATATTCAAAGGAATTATATGCAGTTAGAAGAACATTAACTTGAGAGGAAATCATCATAGTGGATGAATTGGGAAAGGCAATTTGAAAGGGCAAATCTTGATACTGATAGTACAATCCAGTAACAGGGACTGTATCATCCTTAACCTTCTTCCATCCATTTTTTTCCTTTAAAACAAAACTTAAGCCCATCTTGGGGAAGGAACCTGTGGCAATAGCAGATAGTTCGGAATCCTTTACAGCAACATAAATGGAATGGAAACGTCCTTGTAATTTTTCTACATCCCTTTCTTCCATCTTTGGAACAAGGGAAGCAATAAGTTTGGAAGCAATTCCCTGATTTTCCTGTACCGGAAAACGCAGATATATTTCTGCATCTTCCGGCAACATGGACAAATAATCTATTTCTGACACCATGTCCCTTTGACTGGCACAACCAATCAAAAAGAACCATGGCATCAAGACAATGCCTAGAGTGACAAGAAATCTCTTGCCACTACCAGGAAATGACAGGTTTGATAAAAATATTGTAGGCACATCAAGCCTTTTCAATAGCAACACTCCACGTAGCTTCACCGGCTTCCACTTGAGTACCTTCTGAGAGGCTATCTTCCCAGATTAACTTTGACGCCAAGGTTTCACCACAGATAAAATCACTGAACTGGTTGCAAGCATCCTTCAAGTCACCTGCACCAGAAACCTTCAGATTGATTCTATCAGTAACGGAAAGACCTGTTTCCTTACGGAGATTTTGAATACCACGAACCAAGTCACGAACATACCCTTCTTTTCTAAGCTCGTCAGTAATTTCAGAATCAAGGCCAACGGTGAGGGTTCCCTCGTTCACCACCTTGAGATTGGCCTTCTCAATCCTGTCCACCAGAATCTTGCTGGAGTCAAGCTCCACCGGCGTTCCCTCCACCTCGATGCTGAGGGTGGAGCCCTCCAGAATGGACTGGATGGACTCCTGCCCCAGGCCGGCAATGGCAGCGGAGGCGGCCTTCATCAAAGGCCCAAGCTCCTTGCCCAGGGTACGGAAGTTAGCCTTTGCCCTGTACTCCACAAGCTCGTCCTCCCGCTGGTGGAAGACCACCTTCTTCACGTTCAGCTCCTCCCGGATGGACTCCTCCATCTCCAGCAACGCCCGCTTCTCGTCGGGATTCTTGGTGACGAACTCCAC
>JAGBFT010000093.1 GCA_017936345.1 Spirochaetaceae bacterium | reverse complement strand
AGAATTCGTTGTGGGACAGACAGGCGGTCCCTTCATCGTCAGCCGGGAAACAGGAAATACCGTGGCCCACCAGGAGTATGAGCGGGTTCAGAAAGGCGAGAACGTTGCCAGCGTAGCCAAGACCAACAAGGACTTTGTGGAACTTTCAGAAAATGTAGCCAAGGCTGTGAATGGCGAGACTGGAACCGCTGTCTACAACTATATGGGACAGACCTACCTTATGGCCTATGCTCCCATGGACAGCATCAACTGGTCTGTTGTTATCCGCGCGCCCTTGGCCGAGTTCACTGACGAGATTGTGCTGATGCTGCAAATCATGATTGTGGTTGCCGTCATCCTGATTGCCACTGGTGTTGGTGTGGCCATACTCCTGGGAATCTCCATCAGCAACCCCATCAAGGTCATTGATTCCGCCCTGGCGGGAATATCAAAGGGTGATTTGGTTCTGGCCCACATTCCTGCTGAGCAGCGGAACAAGATTAGCTCCCGCAAGGATGAGCTTGGTGCCATGAGCCGTGCTCTGGTAGAAATGTTGATGCAGCTTACCAAGATGGTTACCTCCATCATGACCAATGCTCGCCAGATTGAGAGTGGAAGCGAGCAAATCAGCTCCACCAGCCAGTCCATCTCCTCTGGTGCTGCCGAGCAAGCTGCCTCCACAGAAGAGATGTCCTCCACTATGGAAGAGATGGCCTCCAACATCCGTCAGACTGCCGACAATGCTGCCAAGACCAATAGCATTGCTGAGCGGACCGCCTCCGACAGCAAGACTGGTGGAGCTGCGGTAAGCGATGCGGTTGCCGCGGTCAAGGACATTGCCGAGAAGATTCACATCGTTGAGGATATTGCCAGCCAGACCAACCTGCTTTCTTTGAATGCCGCCATTGAGGCTGCCCGTGCAGGCGAGGCAGGAAAGGGATTCTCCGTTGTTGCAAGCGAGGTTCGCAAGCTGGCTGAGCGTAGTCAGGTAGCTGCAGGTGAAATCAGCGAGCTTTCCGCCCGTACCCTTGCCGCCGCAGAGAATGCCGGCAACCTGATTGAGCATGTTATTCCCAGCATCGACGAGACCACAGAGTTGGTTGAAGAGATTGCAGTGGCATGTCGTGAGCAGGACAATGGTGCCCAGCAGGTGAGCAAGGCCATCGTGCAGTTGGACTCCGTTGTACAGCAGAATGCCGCCGCCTCCGAGGAGATGGCAGCCATGGCGGAGGAGCTTTCCTCCAACGCCAAGAATTTGGTTGAATTGATTACCTTCTTCAAAATTAATGAGTCAAGTGCTGCTCCTGTTGCCAAATCGAAGGGTATTGGCGGAATGTCAAAGGCTGCCCCAGTTCCCCCCAAGGCCGCTCCTATGGCTCCTCCCGCCACTGTTCACAAGGCTACTGGAGCTGGTGCTGTGGCACATAAGCCTGCAACAACTATTTCTGATGATGACTTTGAAGAATTCTAAGATTTAGTTTACAGTTTATAAATCCTTCTGGATTGGTGTTTTGGAAAGAGATTTCCGGCAACCGTTCAATCCAGAAGGTTTTTTTTGCCTTTTTCAACTTCTTAAAAAGAATTACTGTCGATAGGAAAAAAATATGTTATATTATATGTATGGATACTAATTTTAGTGGAGAGGCTTTTAGTGTAACTGAAACTCAGTTGCAGGAACCAAAACAATATCATGTAATCTTTTTGAATGATGATTATACCACCATGGAATTTGTAACCGATGTGTTGCAAGTTATTTTTCATAAGAGTGAAGTTGAAGCGGAACAACTTATGAAAAAGGTTCATGTGGAAGGTGCTGCGGTGGTAGGAACTTATACCTATGATATTGCTGTTACACGAATAAATCTGACTATAAAAATTGCTCGTGAACAGGGGTTCCCCCTCAGATGTGAAATACAGGAAGTGTAAAGAATTAATTGATATAATCCTTCAAGTTTCATTGGAATTGAAAATAGGAGAGTGTACATTGAACGTTGCCCCTCAATTACAAAAAATGATAAACATGGCCTTGCAGGAGGCTCAAAAATCAGGACACGAGTTTGTAACTCCCGAACACCTTTTAAAGGTTTCTCTTGATTTTCCCACGGTTTGCGACTTGTTGCTCGTTTGTGGTGGAGATGTAGATTACATCCGCCAAAATGTTACCAAGTATATTAAAGAAAATGTGCTGGTGGTAAAAACGGGGATGCCCCTACAAACTTCTGGCTTTCACAATGTAATTGAACGGGCTATTGTTAGCTGTGCTGCCGCAGAAAAACAAGAAGTGGAAATTACAGATATTTTGATTAGTATGTTGGAAGAAACCAACAACTACTGCTCTTATTACCTTCGTTCTGGTGGAGTGGAACGTCTCCGTCTACTAGAGGTGGTAAGCTATATTCGAAATTGTAATCCAGAAAATATACAAAATGCCATTGATGAAATCCTTGAGGATTCAAGTTTTACTGATGGGGTAAAACCGCTGTATAAGACTTCTTTGGATGATTCTCCGACAATGGGAAATCATACTACAAAATATGATTCGAATGAAAATACAAAATCTGCCTCTCAAGAAAAGAAAAAAAACAGTATTTTAGATAAGTTTGCTAAAAACATGACAGCTGCGGCCCTCGCTGGGGAATATGATACTTTGATTGGTCGGGAAGAAGAATTGGAACGCACAATCCAAGTGCTGTGTCGCCGTTTTAAGAATAATCCTGTTCACGTGGGAGAGCCGGGAGTTGGAAAAACTGCCATTACAGAGGGCTTGGCTCTTAAAATTGTTTCAGGAGAGGTTCCTTCAGTTTTACAAGGCTACGAGGTCTTTAGCTTGAATATTGGTGCTATGGTGGCTGGAGCAAAGTATCGTGGGGATTTTGAGGAGCGGTTGAAAAAATTAACCGAGGAGTTGATGAAGCGAGAAAAAGCCATTCTCTTTATCGATGAGATTCACACCATTGTAGGGGCTGGTGCTTCTGGAAATGGTAATCTTGATGCTTCAAACCTTCTGAAACCCTTTCTTGCCACTGGCAAGGTTCGATGTATTGGTTCTACCACCTACGATGAGTTTACAAGGATTTTTGAAAAGGATAGGGCTCTAGCCCGTCGCTTCCAAAAAATCGATATTGTAGAACCGAGTCCAGAGGAGACATTAAAAATTCTGGAGGGCTTGCGTCCTTCCTACGAGGAGTATCATAAGGTTCACTATCAAAAGAGTGCTTTACAAGCTGCCGTTGATTTATCAGTACAATTTTTACCAGATCGTCGTTTACCAGACAAGGCCATTGACATTATAGATGAGGCTGGTTCTTATTTGCGTATGAGAGATAAGACAGGAAGGGGAGGAGGCCGGGTTACCAAGGCTCTTGTGGGAAAAATTACCGCTAAAATGGCTCGTATTCCTGAACAATCAGTGGAAAGGGATGAACGGGAACAGTTAAAGAATCTAAAAGAAAGGATTGCTGAAGAGATTTTTGGACAGCAGGAGGCTATAAATGCAGTGGTTCTGGCAGTAAAGAGGGCCCGTGCTGGATTACGAGATGGAGATAAGCCTACCGCATCCTTTCTCTTTGTAGGACCTACTGGGGTAGGTAAAACTGAGTTGGCAAAATCTTTGGCGGCTAACCTTGGAATGAAACTCTTGCGCTTTGATATGAGTGAGTATCAAGAAAAGCATACCGTAAGCCGCCTGATAGGTGCTCCTCCCGGATATGTGGGATTTGAGGAGGGAGGTCTCCTGACCGATGTCCTACGAAAAGAACCCCATTCAGTAGTCCTCCTGGATGAAATTGAAAAAGCCCACAGCGACATTTACAACATTCTGTTGCAGGTAATGGACTACGGTCAACTTACAGACAATCAGGGCAGAAAGGCTGATTTTAGAAATGCCATTATCATTATGACGAGCAATGCCGGAGCTCGTGATATGAGTCGTAGCAGTATTGGTTTTGGAAGCCAAATCCAAGGGGTTGGAGCCGTAGATGAGGCTGTAGAAAAGGCATTTTCTCCTGAGTTTAGGAATCGCCTTGATGGAATTATTCCCTTTGGTGGTTTGGATATGCAGGTGGCAAAAAATATTGTGGAAAAAGAACTTAAAAAACTTTCCCAAAAATTGGCTGTAAAGAAGGTGAGTCTTGTTGTAGAAGATGATTGTGTGGCTTATTTGGCTGAGGAAGGATATTCTCCCCTGTATGGAGCTCGCAATATTGCTCGCTTGGTAGACGAAAAAATTGCCACACCTTTAGTAGATAAAATCCTCTTTGGAGAGCTTGCCAATGGAGGGGAGATTCGGTGCAAGGTAGAAGAGACTGAGGGGCAAAAGCGGGTTCTCTTTCTATGATACAAGAAACTTCTATTACTCTATTTACTGTGCAGGATGTAGATAGGCTTCCTGAAAAACTTATTCGAGAAAAGCTGGCTCAAAAATTGAGATGCAGTGAAAAACAGATAAATGGATTTTTTCTAAAAAAGAAATCCCTGGATGCCCGTCACGGCAAGGTTAAATTTCATTTACGGTATCAGGTTTTTACTGGTTCCGATAAGCCTCAGCCCCTTGCGTTGACTGCACCCCAGTATAGGGCTTGCCCCAAGGATGCTCCCGTTGTTGTTGTGGTGGGTTCTGGACCGGCAGGCTTGTTTGCAGCCCTAAAATTGATTCAGGGGGGCATAAAACCCATCATTTTGGAACGGGGTAACAGAGCCCCGCAACGCAAGCGGGACATAGCTGCCATTAGCACAAGGCATCAGGTCAATCCAGATTCAAACTACTGCTTTGGAGAGGGCGGGGCTGGCACCTTTTCCGATGGAAAACTCTATACACGGTCAAACAAGCGGGGAAACATAGAAGGAATACTGCAAGTGTTCCACTACTTTGGAGCCAATGAGCAGATTCTCACTGACGCCCACCCCCACATTGGTACCGACAAACTTCCCTCCGTAATCCAGGCAATGACAGAAAAAATCTCGGAGTGTGGGGGAGAAATTCATTTTGGCTGGCGTTGCACTGAATTGTTGTTGAAAGACACTGCTGAAGGCCCCCGAGTTATGGGGGTGGAAGCCGTTGCTGCGGCATCAGTTTCTGATGGAGCTGTGGTTGATTCCTCCTCAGCTGTGGATGAGTCATCTCTTTTTGAAAAAACTCCTCAAAAGAAAAAAATTTTTGCAGAGGCAGTAATTCTTGCTACAGGTCACTCTGCCACGGATATTTATCAGCTGTTAAGTCGTCAGTTGCCCGCCGCCCTGGAAGAAAAGACCTTTGCTATGGGTGTGAGGGTGGAACATCCCAGAGAAATTATTGACAGCATCCAATTTCACGGTGCTCAGAAAAAGGCTCGATTGGGAGCGGCGGAATATCGGCTGGTAACCCAGGTGGATGAACGTGGAGTGTATTCATTTTGTATGTGTCCCGGTGGACTTGTAGTGCCTTCTGCCAGTTGTGAAGCAGGGCTTGTGGTAAATGGTATGTCTCCTTCTAGCCGTGGTGGAAGGTGGAGCAATGCCGCCATTGTGGTGGAAATCCGTCCCCAAGACTTTGATGTACTGATTCGGCAGTTGGAAGAAAAAATGGGGGAAGCTGGTATTGATGTGACGGGTTCTTTCGCTGGGCTTGAGACCAGCAAGTCTGAAGCCTTTCGGTTTGATGTCAATAAGGTTGAGGCTTCCTTTGATAGTAGTTGCAAGGGCTTGTATCTAAGAACCTTGTTGGAAATTCTTACAAAGCACTACGGAAAGGGACAGCAGGCTCCAGCCCAACTTTTGGAGGACTTCCTTGGACATAGACACAGTGAAGCCTTGCCACGTTCTAGCTACTCTCCTGGATTGGTAGCTTCCCGCCTTGACACATGGCTTCCAGATTATCTTTGTCAGCGCTTGCAGAAAGCCTTTATGGATTACAATAAAAAAATGCAGGGATTTATCTGTTCTCAGGCTCTGCTCATTGCCAGCGAAACCCGAACCTCTACCCCAGTTCGCATTGTCCGTAATCCAGAAACCTACGAGTGTGTGGCAGCCTCTGGTTTATATCCTGCAGGGGAAGGTTCAGGTTATTCTGGGGGAATAGTTTCATCTGCCATGGATGGAGAGGCTGTAGCCACCGCTCTTATAAAAAATCTACAATAAGGTTCTTGACTGGTTGACTCTCCATGAGGATGAGCCGCTGCTACCGCTGGTCGTAGTTGGTGGCCACCCAGCTGCCCGACAAGACAAGGCCCGCTGAATGTGGTATAGTGGGAAGGGGAGGATTGCAATGCCTGAAATTTCGAGATTTTATGGATTGGTGGTCAAGATGTTCTTTAAGCCCAGGAGCATGAGCCACCGCATATTCACGTCCTTTATGGTGAATTCAATGGTATTTTTGAAATTCAATCTAAACTCATGACTGAAGGTGATTTGCCGGGAAAGGCCCAGCAGATGGT
>JAGBFT010000092.1 GCA_017936345.1 Spirochaetaceae bacterium | reverse complement strand
TCCTGCCTCACCACAAGCGAGGCATCAGCAGTTCCTGTGGCGGAAGGAGAAAGCACCCGCAAGAAGTGGTGCAGGAAAGCAGTGAAATTGCAGAGGAATTACCCCCGCCTCCGCCACCCCCACCTCCCCTGCCAAATCTTTCAGTCAAGGCAGGAAAAACCCCTCCACAAATTAGACTCGGCCAGAGTTTTTCCAGTGCCTTTACCGCTACTGTTCTAGACAAGGATACGGGAAACCCTGTGGAGGGAATAACTGTTACCCTTCAATATCCCACAAGCTCTGTAAACGACAAGGTTACCTTTGCCACTGTAGAGTTGACTACCAATACCCAGGGGGAGGTTTCCTTTTCTCCCGCCGACACAAGCTTTACCTGCAACAGTGCTGTAACCTTTTCTGTAGAATCCCGAAATGGAACGGAAAAAACCACCATCCCCTATCAGGTTCGCACAAATCGCCACAACAAGGGGGGAAGCATTTCAATCCTTGACTATAGTCAAAATGGAACCCCCATTCGGGACAACAGCCGTTCAGCATCAGCCCTTCTAACCGCCCTTATCCGCAGCGGATTTTCCAATGTTGGTTTAGTGGACTTTGTGAACGAGATTCACTCTGGGGACAAGGACAGGGTGTACAAGGCTGCTTACAATCTCATTGGCAACAACTCCAACTTCTTCATTTTTGGCACTGTAAAATACAATGGAGAAATTACCCAGGAAAATGGGGAGTATCTTGTTCCCCTCATTGGAGAAATTACCTGCCTGGAAATGAGGACGGGAGAAGAGCTTTATCACACAGTCATCGAAGTAGTTGGCAAGGGAAGCTCCGAGTGGGCAGCCTTGCAAAATGCCCGGATGGATCTCTTTGGTTCCCAGGCTACTGCTGGCATTATGTACGGAATGTAATTTTCCATGAAAACACTGAAAATTCCCCCGGTTTTAAAAAAAATGAACTCCATCATCCAAGACGCTGGCTTTGAGGCCTATCTTGTAGGGGGAGCTGTCCGTGATATGATTCGGGGAAAAGCTGCCTCTGACTGGGATTTGGCTACCAACGCCCAGCCGGAACAGGTTATCAGCATATTCCACAAGGTAATTCCCACTGGCATTGCCCACGGAACCGTTACGGTGCTGTTTATGGGGCATTCCATAGAGGTTACCACCTACCGTACCGAGGCGGATTATAGTGACGGCCGTCATCCAGACTCTGTCAATTATGCTGGAACCATAGAAGAAGATCTTTCCAGAAGGGATTTTACCATGAACGCCATTGCCGCCTCCTTGGATGACGGCAGCCTGGTGGACCCCTTTGGAGGGCAAAAGGACATAAAGGAAAAATGCATCCGTACCGTGGGCAATCCCCACGACAGGTTCAGTGAAGACGGCCTGCGCCCCATTCGTGCCATACGCTTTGCCACCCAGCTGGGCTTTACCATAGCGCAGGAAACCCTGGATGCCATTCCAGCCTCCTTGGAAAAAACTGCGGGTATTTCCGTGGAACGGTTCAGAGATGAATTCATAAAAATAATAAAATCTCCAGAGCCATCTGTTGGCTTAAAACTTCTGGAGGAAACCGGCATCCTCAAAATCTTTATTCCGGAATTGCTTTCCTGCAAGGGCGTGAAACAAGCCGATTGCAGGGGTTTCCATCAGTTTGATGTGTTGACCCACCTGTATTATGCCTGTGATGGAGCTCCAGCCCATAAGGAGCTTGTTCGCCTGGCTGCTCTCCTCCACGACATAGGCAAACCACAAGCCAAAAGAACTGGAAGCCTCCCGGACGGACAGCCCATCCTTACCTTTTACAACCACGAAAAATATTCAGAAGCCATGAGTCTCAACCTTATGACCCGTCTCAAGTTTTCCAAGGCAGAAATAGGCACAGTATGCCATCTGGTAAAGCACCATATGTTCCACTACGAAAGCAACTGGTCCAATGCCGCTGTCCGTCGATTTTTGCTGCGGGTTACACCAGAAGCCCTGGAAGACCTCTTTGACCTGCGAATGGCCGACGTCTACGGCATGACCCGTACCCCACCACTGCTTAAAGATGGGCCTTGGAGCAGCAATCTTTTAGAGCTAAAAGACAGAATTGAAGAGCTGACCAGTCAACAGCAGATTTTGGGGCTCAAGGATTTGGCAGTGAATGGAAAGGACCTGATGGCAGAAGGCATTCCAGCAGGAAGACAGCTGGGAGCCATTTTAAACCAGCTTTTGGAAGCCGTGCTGGATGATCCAAGTCAAAATACAAAAGAGCAGCTTTTAACTATTGCCAAGAACATATCAAGCAAATACTTATAGACCATTTTAATGGAAGGAAGGAAACATGAGAATTACCGGAGGGGAACTAAAAGGCAGGAGCATCAAATGTCCCAGTGGAATTATTCGTCCCGCCATGGACAGAATGAGGGAATCTCTTTTTGCCATCCTAGGTGATTTATCTGGAAAATCCTTTTTGGATATGTTTTCTGGCTCTGGAACCATTGCCATAGAAGCAGTTTCCCGGGGAGCCAGCCACGTAGAACTGGTAGAAAAAGACAGGATTAAAATCGATGTGGTTTTGAACAATGTTTCCATTACAGAAAAGGAAATGGGACAGAAAATACATTGCCACTTTATGGCTGTGGAACTCTTTCTAAAACGTTGTAAAAATAAGTTCGATATCATCTTTTTTGACCCGCCATTTCCTTACAGGTTCCACAAAGAATTGATTGAACTGGTGGCCAAGGGGGACTTGTTAAATCCTGGTGGAGTTGTTCTTATCCACCGTCCAAAGGAAAAAGAGATGCCAGAGTCAATTCTTCAGCTAAAATTAAGTGACAGAAGGGAATATGGACGCTCAACCGTTGATTTTTATGTTAAATAAGTTATAAATAAATCTTGACAAAATAATGAAATATGTTAGAATGGAATGCGTGTAAAAGGCACTCTGTTATGGAGAAGGATTTAGAAAAGGTATTTGAAAAGTTTCAAATGCAAGAAACCCTCGGTTTTCTAAAAACTACAGAAAAACCTGCTTCAAGTCTCACTTCTGAACAAAAGGTTGGCTTAAATAGAAAGGGTAACGTGTTATTCAATCAAGGCGACATAGAGCAGGCTCGTAGGATTTTTATGACCACTGGATATTCCGATGGTCTTACCCGGGTAGCCGATGTCTATGTAACCCAAAACAGAGAAGTAGATGCGTTAAAACTTTACTTGTTGGCACATAATAAAAGAAAATCAGATGCACTTTTGGAAAAAATTGCCCGTCTGATTTCTAAACTTATCATAGAATAGAGGAATACTTAAAGATGGAAAATTTTTCACCAGCAACTGTTGTACCTGAAGGTTTTCAAGACTCAATGATGATGCCACCTGAACATGCACCACAGGATTCAAGGGCTGCCGAAATCGCAGAGCTATCCAAAAGAGGTTATAGCCTTTTAAAGGATAATAGGATTGATGAGGCAAACGAAGCATTTCAATCTATTCTCAATCTGGAAGAAAACAATAATTATGCCCTGGTAGGTCTTGGAGATGCAGAAAGAAAGCAAAACCACTTCCGGGAGGCAATAAAGTACTATACCCAATGCTTGAACTATCATGCTTCCAACAACTATGCCCTCTTTGGGTTGGCAGATTGTTACAAGGCGTTGAACCAGTATCATAAGGCCATTGATATTTGGGAACAGTACCTTATTCATGATGACCGCAATATCACTGTGTTAACCCGTGTAGCAGACGCATATCGCAAGATTCGTGAGTTTAAGAAGTCAAAGCAGCTGTACCTGCGTGTCTTGGACATGGAAGAGAACAATGCCTATGCCCTTATTGGTTTAGGTCACCTGCACTATGACTTTAAAGAGTACAGGGATGCCCTTTACTACTGGACCCGTATGCTGGAGCTCAACGAGCAGAATGCAGACATACGTGTTTTGACTTCCATTGGCAACTGCCACCGCAAACTTAAAACCTTTGAGAAGGGTGTCTACTATTTTGAGCGGGCCTTGGAGGTTGAGCCGGATAATTTCTATGCACTTTTTGGCTTGGCAGACTGCTACAGAGGAATGAACCAGCAGTTCCGCTCCATTGAATACTGGAACAAGATTCTTGAAAAGGATGCAAACAACAAGGTTATTCTTACCCGTGCAGGTGACGCTTATCGCAGTACCGGTGATTATGACCGTGCAGTTGAATACTACAACAAGGCATTGGACATTGAGTTTGACTTGTATGCTGTTTTGGGTCTTGCCCTTATTAGCAAGAGCACAGGAAAATACGAAGATGCAGCCAATAGTCTTACCCGTTTGATTCAGTCGGATCCAAGAAATTATCGTTTCTACATTGACTTGGCAGATTGCTACATGAAAATGAATCGTCGTACCCAAGCTATTGAAGTGCTGGAGAGCTTCCATCGTCAGGGGATTAGAAGTCAGTCCGTAAACGAAATGCTGGATAAGATTCTTGCCAATCAATATTAATTATGAGTATCCCTCCACAACTAGAAGGTTGCAAGGTTCCACAGGAGGCTTGCAGCCTTCAGTTTTTACAAGGCCGGCAAGCTGGCAAGGTTCAGTCCTTGGCCGGATTGCTTCCAGAGGAATTGTCACAGCTACCCGGAGTGCAGCCCGCTTTTAGGGGTATGCAGCTGTTCAAGTGGATGGCCTCCGGGGCAACCTCTTTTTTTCAGATGCAAAATCTGCCCAAAAATCTTCGTCAAGAATTGGAAGAAAATTATGTTGTCCGCTCTTCCTTTGTCAGCAAAAAGCTGGTGGATCCAGACGGAACGATAAAGCTGCAACTTACCCTCCATGATGGAAAGTGCATAGAAACAGTGCTGCTTACCGACAAGGATGGCAGAAAAACAGCCTGCGTCTCTTCTCAAGTGGGATGCGGAATGGCCTGTGCCTTTTGTCAAACTGGAAGGCTGGGATTTTCCCGCAATCTAGAACCAGCCGAAATTGTGGAGCAATTCCAATTTCTGGAAGAAACCGTAGGAAGACTTGACAATATTGTATTTATGGGTATGGGCGAACCATTATTGAATCTAGAGGCCATTCGTAAGGCGGTGGCAATTCTCACACACCCGGAGGGCAGAAATCTTTCAGGAAGAAGAATCACCCTTTCTACCTGCGGGATTATTTCTGGCATCTATGACCTGGCAGACAATGGACCCGCACTCAAGCTTGCCATTTCCCTTACCACCGCCGATGCAGAGCTCCGTCAGCAGCTCATGCCGGTCACCGCAGGAAATCCCCTTGATAAATTACGACAAGCTATTATTTACTACGCTGAAAAAACTGGCAGAAGATGTACCCTGGAAGCAGCCCTCCTGGCGGGAAAAAATACAGGCAAGGAAAGTGCCAATCGCCTCATCAGCTTTGCCAGGGGGTTAAACTGTCACATAAATCTTATTCCATGGAATCCTGTAGAAGGACTTCCCTTTCAAGAACCCTCCGCAAAGGAGTGCAAGGCTCTTATTCACCAGTTGGAAAATGCAGGACTTAATGTTACCCTGCGACACCGACGAGGCAGAAAAATTGGAGGAGCCTGCGGTCAATTGGGTAAGACAGAATAGACAAACAATTTGCCCTGCGAGCAGTAGATTTTTTCTCAAAATCAGCATGAAAAGTTTACTAAACTCAATTCCAATTACCTATTTTGCCTTGAAAAAAAACAACAAATGCTGTATCTTTATGTAAACTTGAGCATAAGGAGTGACCGTGCAGAAAAAGATTTACGTTGCAGGAATGCTTGACGAAAAGGGTGAAGAGTCAGTAAATCAAGCGGTGTCTGCCATTACCGGCGTTACCTCGTGTACCGCCAGTGCCATGAAGGCCCAGGTTTTAGTAGACTACGACGAGACGGTAGCTGGTGTGGAAGATGCCATCAACCAGGCAATTTCCAGTGTTGGGTTGGAAGTTTTAGCTTAATCTTACAAAAAATCATATCATAGGGGCTGCCAGGGAGCCAAGAGCTTCAAAAGGCAGCCTTTTTTATTCCCTAATCAAACCTTTCTTTATAGCACCCGCAACCTGGGCCTCCAGCCACGGCCACAAGGCAGGAGTACCAGTTTTAACAGGAGCCATACGGCGGTACACCTGCTCCTTGGTAACAGAACCCAACTTCCATGTGTGGCCATCTGTTAGTACATTGTGCATAAAGGGCTGTATTCTATCTAAACTGGCGGCAAAACGGGAGTCAGCAGTGTTCATGGCATCGAATTCTTCCCACAACTGCCGAATCTTTCTCCCCTGCTCTTCATCTAACAAGCCAAAAAGTTTATTTGCAGCCTCTTGTTCCCGCTGGGCCTTATCCTGGTTGGCACTAGCATCAAAGGCAAAGGTATCTCCAGCATATATTTCAACCAAATCGTGTACTGTCACCATAGCCAGCACCCTCCCCAGGTTTACTGGTTCTGCAGCATATTCCTCCAGTACAATGGCCATGAGAGCCAGGTGCCAAGAATGCTCCGCATCATTTTCCCTACGGGAACCATCGGTGAGGAGGGTGCGGCGGAAAATTGCCTTCATCTTGTCAACTTCTGCGATAAAAACCATCTGCCTCTGGAGCTTTTTAGAGATACCTTCCACTGAAGCTAAGTCCAAGGTCTTTTCGATTTGTTCCACTGAAATCATTTTTCCTCCTATCCACATAAAAGCAAAGGCCACCCACAATCGGATGGCCCGTATTCTAGTACTTGCTGTCAGCGTAACCCAGCCAGCCTTCATTTTCAATCAGGGCCTTTTCAAAGCCTGCCAAGCGGAAGATGTAGCTCTTTGAAAGGCTACCGGAAATCAACTTTACCTTTGCAGTATCATCATCCTTAATGACAATGGAACATTCAGTATCCTTATCTCCAAAGGTGTGGAATATATCCTCAATATCCTTATCAGACAACTCAACAGCCAACAAACCACAGTTGTACATATTTTGACGAAAAATGCGGGCATAGCTGGGAGCCACCACAACGTTAATTCCATTCACTTCCAATGCCCAGGGAGCGTGCTCACGGGAAGAACCGCAACCAAAGTTTTCTCTGGTAATAATGACCTTCTTTCCGGGAATATCTGCCTTGGGAGCAAAGCCATCCAGCTTCAAGTCTTCCAACAAATAGGGCTTCAGAGCCTGCTTTGAAATCTCTGTAAGATACTTGGCAGGAATGATTTCATCGGTGTTGATATCCGAACGATCCAAAAAAAGAACCTGACCTCCAAACTGCTTCATCCTAGCGCTCCTTGTACAGTGGTGAGTTGACAATAGTTCCTGTTACCGCAGCAGCAGCGGCGCTGGCAGGACTCATAAGGTGAACCATCCCCCCCTTACCCATTCGGCCGTTAAAGTTACGGTTAGTGGTGGAAGCACAAACCTCGTTTTCCGCAAGAACACCATTGCTCATACCCAGGCAGGCTCCACAGGTGGGATTTGTTACACAGAAGCCAAACTTCATGAAGATGGAAATGAGCCCCTCATCCAAGGCCTGCTGATAAATTGAAGTAGATGCGGGAGAAAGAATTCCACGGACACCAAAGGCCATCTTCTTCCCTTCGGCGAGGGCTTCCTTCAATACGCTGGCAGCCACCCGCAAGTCCTCAATACGACCATTAGTACAAGAACCAATGTAAACCTGATCAACCTTAGTTCCGGCGAATTCCTTCACTGGTTTTACTTGGTCCGGCTTATAGCCAAAGGTAGCCATAGGCTCTAAGTCAGAAAGGTCAAAGGTATAGACCTTTTCGTACTGGGCGTCTGGGTCGGAAACCCATTGACTATATTCCTCAAGGGCAGCCTCCTTGGAATCGAATTCATCCTGAACAAAGGGCCACAGGTAGTCAACGGTGGTCATATCCGGCATACAAACACCACTGGTAGCTCCCGCCTCAACAGCCATGTTGCAGATTGTCATGCGGGCTTCCATGGACATGGCATCCACAATGGGACCTGCAAATTCCATCACGCAGTTGGTAGCTCCATTTACCCCAATTTGGGAGATGATGAAGAGAATTACGTCCTTGGCAAAAACTCCGGGAGCCAGCCTTCCTTCCAGCTGGAACTTGATGGTTTTAGGCTCCTTAAAGGAACAAACACCTTTTAAAAGACCCACCTCCAAGTCTGTAGTACCAACACCGGCGGCAAAGGCACCAAAGGCACCATGGGTACAGGTATGGCTGTCTCCCATAATGATGGTATAACCAGGACGGACATAGCCCTTTTCCGGGAAGATGGCGTGGCAGACACCATTGGAACCAATGTCAAAGAAGTCATTGATTTTGTTTCGATGAGCCCAGTCTCTCAAGATTTTCCCCTGGAGAGCCGTTTTGGAATCCTTAGCAGGAGTTACATGGTCAATTACCACCTTGATTTTTGAAGGGTCAAAAACCCTATCCTTTTTCTTTTCCATCAAGTCAGCAATTGCCACAGGGGTTGTAATTTCATGACAAAAAACCCGGTCCAATTTTAGAACCCAGGTATCGGCAAAAGGTTTTTCCGCCACGTGGGCATCAAAAATCTTTTGGGCAATGGTCTTTCCCATAATCTTCCTCGTAAATTTAATTATTTATAAAAGTCTTTAAGTAATAATAAAGTTAAACAGGGTAAAAGTCAAGGTAGATACTTAAAACCTTTTAAATAACCTATAATTCCTACCACAATTCGTTTTCCAGAAGAAGCCAGTGCAATGGCAAGAGCTATAGCACCCGCAGAAGTAAGGGTGGAAAAGCCCAAAAGCAGGGCTTCCTGGAGATTCCCTTCTACCGTTGCTTCCATTGTTTCAAACATTCCACCACCAGGAACAAGAGGCAGGAGTCCGGGGACAAGGTAAATGGTGGCGGGCTTCTTTTGCACAAGGGCCAAGATTTCAGAAAGAATGGCCACCACTAAAGCACCCCAAAAATAAGACTGAGTTCCTGCACTTTGTCCAACAGCAATTGTAACACTATAGACAGTCCAGCCCAAGCCACCTACAATAGCACCAAAAACAATGTTGTAGCGGCTAATATTCATGCAATAAGACAGGGCAGCAGCCGCTCCTCCGCCCCACAAAAAGACCAATAAAACATCAAACCACAACATGGGAAAACACCAGCAATCCAAGAACAGAACCCACTGACAAACCAGTGGCCACCATAAAGGCATCCATGAGACGAGCCGTACCCGACGACAAATCCCCGGAAATCAAATCACGGATAGAATTTACCAAGGCAAGACCTGGCACCACCTGCATGAGGGCTGCCGTCATCATTTGCACTGATTCAGGAACAATTCCCAAAACATAGATAATCTGACAAGCAACAGAAATAAAACCTCCACTAACAACAGATACAATAAAGGCATTGAGATTAAATTTTCCAATCCACAGTAAGATAATCCGCAACAAAAACCCTATTGCAAAGGCACAGAGTGCTTGGACTAAAGAACAACCAAACATGAGAGCAAAGAAAAAACCAGTAAATCCACCCATCAACACCATGCCCCAAAAACCGTGGGTGGGAGAATCATCTATGCGTTCCAACAGGCGGGCAACCTTTGCCAAATCATTGCAACCATGCTTAACAAGTCGGTGAGACAAGTCGTTTAAAAGCGCAATCTTTCGGAGGTTAACCGTTCTTGTGGTAATACGTCGCATGGCGGTGTGACTACGACAATCCTTATCCTGCACTGAAACCATAACCAAGGTGGGAGATACAAAGGCCGAGGCATGAGCTGCTCCCATTGCCCGGGCCATGCGAACGCAGGTTTCTTCTGCACGATATGTTTCTCCACCATTTTCCAACACCATGGAACCAGCTTGAATGGCTATTTCCATTATTTGTTCTATGTACATACTCACCCATCAAGTATACCAGATTTCTACTTGTAAAACTATTCATTTTAAGATATTATCATAGCAAATAGATTTATTATTTTTTGAGGTTTTTTGGTGTCGAAAATTCAGATGAATAATGCCATTGCGGAGCTCGATGGCGATGAAATGACTCGTATCTTATGGCAGGTTATAAAGGATAAGCTTTTGCTTCCTTTTGTTGACTTAAAAGTGGAATACTTTGATTTAGGACTAAAAGAACGAGACAATTCTGATGATGCCATTACCTATCAGGCTGCAGAGGCAATCAAGAGATTGGGGGTTGGGGTAAAATGTGCCACCATAACTTCCAATGCACAGCGAGTAAAAGAATATAATCTAAAGGGTTTAACCCCCAGTCCGAATGGGATTATCAGGGCGGAATTGGATGGAACAGTTTTCCGAAAACCAATCATTGTAGACAACATCAAGGGAACTGTTTCTTGCTGGAAAAAGCCCCTTATTTTGGGCCGCCATGCCTATGGAGATGTATATAAAAATTGTGAGATTGCTGTAGCTGGACCTGGAAAGGCCGAGCTTGTTTTTACCGCAGCCGACGGTACAGAAACCCGAAGAACCATTATGGAAATGAAGGGCCCTGGAGTACTTCAGGGTATCCACAATACCGACAAGTCCATTGAGAGTTTTGCCCGCTGCTGCTTTTTCTACGGTCTTTCCGAAAAGGTTGATGTATGGTTTGCCACAAAGGATACTATCAGCAAAACTTATGACGGTCGGTTCAAGGAAATTTTCCAAGAGGTTTACGACAAAGAATTTAAGGCTGAATTTGAAAGGGCCGGCTTAGAATATTTTTACACCCTCATTGATGATGCAGTTGCTCGAGTGATGCAAAGTTCCGGTGGATTCCTATGGGCCTGTAAAAACTATGATGGTGACGTAATGAGTGACATGGTAGCTTCTGCCAGTGGCAGCCTTGCCATGATGACCAGTGTTCTTGTTTCTCCCGATGGAAAATTTGAATATGAGGCGGCCCATGGAACAGTTCAGCGCCATTATTACCGATACTTAAAGGGTGAGAAAACCTCAACAAACCCTGTAGCCCTTATCTTTGCATGGACTGGAGCCCTGGCAAAACGGGGAGAGTTGGATAAAACCCTTGAATTGGTGGAATTTGCCCAAAGGCTGGAGAAAGCAACCTTGGGGGTAATTGAGGATGGAATTATGACTGGTGATTTGGCTAAAATTGCAAATCCTCCTGCAAGGCAGGTTTTGGATTCCTGGCAATTTATCGATGCCATCGCACAGCGTTTGGAGAAATAGATAAACTGATAATTTAAGAGGATTTCGGAGTCAAATATGGTAAAGAACACTTTTAGGATATTATGTGCTGATGACAGTGTTTCTATACGTACATATCTAACAGAATTGCTGCAATCTTGGGGTTATTCCGTTACAGCCTGTTCTAACGGTAAAGAAGCCTGGGAAACATATCAAAATGATCCTTCTTTTTCCGTATTTATTCTAGACTGGGTTATGCCCGAAATGAACGGACTTGAAGCCTGTAAGCTTATTCGAAATGCGGAGGATTCAAGCTATAAGTACATCATTATGCTGACCAGTAAGGATTCTACTGAAAATATCGTTGAGGCATTGAACTCTGGCGCAGATGATTATTTAACAAAGCCCTTTCACCCAGCGGAATTAAAGGCTCGCATCCATACTGCCTATCGTTTCTTTGAGTATGAAAAAAAACAGCAGCTGATTGCCGATGAAACACGGTTTGCCTGTTACCAAGCTCTTACAGAGCTGGCAGAAGCAAGGGACTATGAGACAGGACAGCACTTGGCTCGTGTTTCAGCTATGTCTCGTCTTTTGGCAGAAAAATTGGGACAGGATGAAGACTTCTTGAATCAGATTACCCTCTTTGCCCCCATGCACGACATTGGAAAGGTGGGTATACCCGATGGCATCCTCCATTTACCGCGTAAACTTACTCCCCAAGAATTTGACATTATCAAAACCCATACTTCCATTGGCTACGAGATTCTGAAGGGCAAGCCCACAATGGAAATGGCTGCCGACATAGCCCATTATCACCACGAAAAATGGAATGGCTGTGGCTATCCTGAGGGTTTGAAGGGAGAAGAGATTCCTTTAAGCAGCCGGATTGTTTCCATCATCGATGTATACGATGCGTTGCGTGCCATACGCCCCTACAAAAAAGAGTATACACACAAGGACTCTGTGGAACTGATTTACAAGGAAAGTGGTGTTTCCTTTGACCCAAAGGTAGTAGAAACCTTCAAGGCAATAGAACACGATATCAAGAATCTGTTTGACAATTCATATAAAACCTTTGCAGCGACACCCCACTAGGTGGGCAGATAAAGAAGGGTTTACAGGGGGGACTGAACTGGTAGAAAATTCCAGGCAGTCCCCTTTTTTGATGCATAATGTAAGTTGCCACAGGCTGTTAGTCTAGTAAACCACCCCAGGGAATAGAAAACTGCCGGCATAATTCCTGGTAGTAGGCAGCCATCTGGGAATTGGAAAGCCCAGTAACAAAGAATCCCTTGTCTTTTCCACAGGAAAAATTACTGGACAGCCCGGCACGAATACGCAGGGCCTGCCGAACAACCCCCTCACGGGAATCAACTACCTGCACATCCCTTCCTGCTAGCTGCTGAATCTCTGATGCAATGTGAAGGAAATGGGTACATCCCAATACAATGGAATCTACCCCTTCATTTAGGAAAAAATCCACGGCAGGCCGGGCAGCCTCTAGGTACAGGCTTCTATCTTGTTCCAGAAGGTGCTTTTCTATAAAGCGAATGAGCTGTCCATCTCCTCTGCTAACTACACGACAACTAGAAGCAAAGTTCTGAATGAGATTACGGGTATAGGGATGGGCAAGCGTTGCCTCTGTAGCCAAAATACCAATTGCATTGTTTTTTGTCTTGCTTGCAGCCACCTTAATGGCAGGAACTGTCCCAATAAAGTGGACATGGGGAAATTGTTTTCTCAAAGAATCTAAAGCTGTAACAGACATGGTATTGCAAGCCAGTACAAAGGCAATGGGGCTAAAATGAGAAAGTACCAGCTCAACGGCTGCTGTGGTGGCAGCAATCACCTGTCCGGGAGTTTTTTCTCCGTAGGGAAAATTCCTTGTATCAGCAAGATACAAGCAGGAGGCATCAGGACAGGCTGCCTTTAGGTATCCCATGTAGGGAAGACCTCCCGTTCCAGAGTCTAAAAAGGCAAAATCAAGCTTCATGGACCTTACCTAAAGAGAAAAGAGACTGTCAAAGGCATTTTTAGCCGCTTTTTTTGCCTCTTCTACCTTCAATACAGAGCCTGAAAAAGAGCAGTTGGAATTTACGGAAAAATAATCGCAAAAGTTTGCCCCCTCCTTATCTCTCACCTCTTCATCTACAGTTTCATGGCAATCATAATGGGAGCCAGGCTGGTAAAACCGGCAATTTACACAACTATGAAGGGAAGCTCCACAATGGGGGCAATCTGTAGTTCTAAAAATCTGCAGGTCTTCTGCTATGGGTTCTTTGCATTTCCAACACATGATTTTATCATAACCCATTTGACTAATCCTATGCAATGCCCTAAACTATAACTATGTTTGCCATGAATGTTTGCAACCACCCAGGTTGTCATCACTCCAGCCTGTCATACATTGATTCCCAGGGGAATCTTACAGACAGGAGTTTTTTTTGCATTAACCACGTTTCCGACCCAAATGAGGTAAAAAATGTTATCTATGATTACATCCGTAGCCATAAAAAAATTGTCGGATTAAATGCTTCTGGGCTTACCTTTACTGACATTGATTTGACAGACAAGAGATTTTATGGGTGCAATTTCCAAAACTGCACCTTCAGCAACTTGCACTCAGAGTTTTTTAGGGCCAGAATGTCTATCTTTGACTTTTCCCTTTTTGTGGACTGCAACCTATTACAATCAAACCTACAGTTTTCTTCTTTTGCTGGTTCCACCTTTTCCCACGTCCTATTTACCGGCTCAGACTTGGTTCACAATAATTTTTGCGGAATAACAGCATACCAATCATCCTTTGATGATTCTGATTTATATAATTCCCGATTTATCAAGGCAAACCTGATTGACACTTCCATACAAAACTGCAACATAAAAAAGACGATTTTTTATGATTCCAATCAGCAAAACACCTCTTTTAAGCAGTCCAACACGAGAGAGGCTGAATTTGAGTATAGAGAGGATTCCATAATATGAAAGTTTACTTCCATTTCAACCTTGATGGTTTTTCTAATTGCTATGTAGTTACCAATGACAAGACCATGGAAGCCCTTGTCATTGACCCGGGAAAAATCACAAGGGAAATTCTAGAGCAAGTGGAAAATGGCCCTTATAACTTGACGGCAGTCTTAATAACACATAGTCATAAAAGCCATATCCGCGGCCTTGCCACCCTAAAAAAGATTTATAATCCTAAGATTTATGCGGCAGATTTTGATATTTGCGCATCAGAAGAAACACTTCTTAATGGTGATGGCATTATCTATGCTGCGGGACTTCAGATTAAGCACATAGCCCTTCCAGGTCACTCAGCTGACTCCATGGCCTATAAAATTGGTCACATTATCTTCACAGGGGACTCCATCTATGCCGGCATGATTTCCAATACTTCTAGTACCTATGCCCGACAAACCCTTATATCAAATGTCGCCTCAAAGATTTTATCCCAACAGGATGACCTTGTCCTTATGCCAGGCCATGGCCCGCCTTCCACCTTGGCTGCAGAAAAAAACTTTAACCAAGCCTTTCATCAAGCTCCCTTGGAATATTTTAACTAGCGACTTACAAGGTTTACTCGTCCTGCTTCTAGTCCCCATCGATGGAATACGTAGTCGCTGATTTGTTGAGCCGCATCAGCAAACCCCTGCCCCTTTGTAGCTTGAATGTAGGCACAAAGTTCAGGTTCTGCCCGCAGCATTGAGCCACGCTGGGCAAGGTTATCCGAGAAATAGGAACCTGTTCTATTTACTCCCTGTTGCATTACATAGGCCATAAACTCATTGTGCATTAGATAGGTATCCTCAAGATTATAGTTTAAAGTGGCTTGGAGACTAAAGTAACGATGAAGAAATCGAATTGACTGGGGATCCGCATTTTGGTACACAGAAGCCACCTTGTTTCGGAAGTCTTCATCCACAAAGAAAATACCGTGAAATCCTTCGTGGGCAACAAAGGTATATCGTAAATACATGGCAGATTCTTGGGATAGAGAGATAACTGCACCGTAGCCACCTTCATAGCCACCAGCAGCCGCCTTCTTTATAATTCCATTATGAAGAAGAATATCCTTTAAAAGAATCTCCTTTTCGTTCAGGGGAAAGTTGGTGGATTCTGCCAAGGAATAAAAGGCGGCCAGGGTTTCACTCCGGTAATCGTGGGCATTAAAACCATGCTGCCCTGCCAAGACCCTATCTGAAACAAGGGTTCCAATGTAACTAGTTTTTTCAGTATAGAAGGCCAGCCTTTTGAAAAAATCATCTTGAACACCATAGTCGGCGGTATCAAAGAAAAGAATTCCTGGGAATTGCTCCCATTCAAAAAGCTCATAGTCCTCTGTACGCCAATCATCCTTATCCCACAGGGCAATCATACCCGGGTCAGTTGACAAGGGTTCTACCACATAACCATCCTTACGAATGGAAACATCTTCTAGGGTCATATAAACATCCTGGACCATTTCACTTCCTTCTGAGATAGAAAAAACACCAAAGGGATTTTCCAAACCGATTCCATAGAAGGATGTTTTTTGCTGATTTGGCGCCCGCCGCACACGTATAGATTCTCCACCCATGTCCAACAGAACAAAGGCTTGGTCCCCTGTCTTTTCTGGCATGGCGGGACTTTCAGTCATGGTAAGACTTATGAGAGGAGAAACATAAGCTCCGTAATTCAAAGCCGCTGAATCAAAATCTTTTTTCGCAGAAGAAAAATCCAAGCCAGTAATAGCCCTGCCTCTATCCCAACTTCCTCCTTGTGAAGAAAAGGCACAGCCATGATTACCAGAAAATCCTATTTGAATGGGCTGCAACCCTGCAGAAACTATAGACACAGGAACGGTGGAATGTAAAACCACACCTCTAAAATCACGGATGGATTCGGAGGGAATTACCATCGAAAGGGTAATTTTTTCTCCTCCAGAAATTTGTCCCTCTTGCAACGGAGTAAGACAAGTAGCTAAAGGCCGCTCCCGTAATGTTTTTTGAAGCTTTCCAGAAGAAGTAAAATCATCTTGATACAAAAATCCAAGAGAAATCTGTCCTTGAGCGGGACTTTCTTGACTAGGAGTCCCCTTGGATTTTTCTTGAAAAAGACCTTCTACAGTAATCCAACAAGATACCCCACCCCACTGACTTTTAGCCAGGGCGAGATGGGGAATCTGTTCTTGGCTTATAGAAAGATAACTGTAGGGTGATTTTTCCGGCTGGGCTATTGTGCCCCTTTTCCCATTACTGTTCAAACCAGTCATTTGAAAGGCAGAAACTGCAGGAGACTCCACCTTTTTTAATACATTTACCTTAGCACCTAAAGCTAGGTCTGAATTGGATTGAAAATAAACGCTACTCTCACTGGAACAGGCTGCAAACAACACTATACAACACAAATAAGATAAACTAATTCTTGTTTTCTTTAACATAGAACACAATACTACCTTTTTTTTTATAAAAACGCTATAGTTCACATGATGATGGAAAAAAAATTTTCTGGAATAATTCTACAACCTCACAATACTCCTCTTAGTGAAATAAACCGTCAACACAGGGAAATTCTAGGAAGAATTTTACAACTAGGTTACGACAGTAATTTCAGTCCGTCCTGTCAAAACGAAGGGGCAAACTGGGTTTATCCTGTATACCCCAGTCATTTTCTTGTGCAGTCTGATTTTCCGATAAGTGAACTAAAGAAGAAAATCACTCGGTGCAGCATTTGTCCACCTGCATGTAAAAATGGATTTTTGTATCGTCCCGTAGAAATGGTGGGAGCTGATATACACCCCCTGCCACCAGAAATCCTTCACAGGATTCTCCCATTCTTAACAGAGGAAGAATTAAAGCATACTGAAATTCCTGGCGGATTTGTCTTTGGTTATATCAAGAGCAGTTTTTTAGATAAAATCAATGTAAAGGAGTTAAATGATATTCTAGAAAAAATAAAAACTCTTAATCTGAGGGTTTTTCGACTTCATAAAATTGAATACACATGGACCTTGGGGGAAGTCACCAGTCCCCTTTACTGGACTATGGAGCTTCCCCATTGGGTAAAAATAAAATCTACTCAGATTTTGTAAACTCCGCATCTGTAGCATCAGAAGAATCTTCAAAGCCTGAGGCATCAGTAGCAGTAAAGGAACTTGTACTTGAAGAACTAGCGACAGAATCTGTCTCATTAGATTTCTCATCTTTTGCTTTCTCAAGGCTTTCTTCCCTTTCTGCAATCTCCTTTTCAAGACGAGCAATTTCTTGGAGAATACCTTGAATAAGACTATTGTCCCTAGTGAGAGTACCGCTGGGATTTTCTTCAAAGAACTTTTGTACTGCCAAGCCCAAAGCCCTGTACTCTTTATTTTGCCGGGAAACGAGTTGATGAGCCTCGATTTTAGTAACACTCTTGTCACTAAAATCTTGTACTGCCTCTCCCGCCTTGGAAAGAGCCTCCTTGGAAACCTCCACCCCCTTGGAAAGAGCTTCCTTGGAAACCTCCACACCCTTATCTAGATACACCTTCATCTTATCTAAAAAAGCCATATGCACTCCTTGCAATATTTATTGTAACAAAGCCCTTTTTATTTGTCCACGAAAAGATTCTCAAAAATTAAAAGAAAAACCTACCTGGAAAATTGACAGGGGATTATCTCCCACATAGGGGCCAGTTTCCATAGTTTGCCACGAAACACCCAGGGAAAAAACACTGAGCTTGATTTTTCCTCCAACAGCAGGATAACCGCTGGAAAGTCCACCCCAGAGACGGATAAAATCAGCGACAGCAAGCTCTACACCAAAGGCCAGGGACTTCCAAAAGGTTTGGGAGCCAGAAATCAATTGGTTTATGGCCTTTGATTCTGCAGATACAACAAGGTCTATGGGTAGCTTTCCTATTGAAAAGGGGAATAAGGCTCCCACCCCAAGATTAAATGCCAGGTCTCTGGG
Source organism: Spirochaetaceae bacterium (assembly GCA_017936345.1). Taxonomy (GTDB): domain Bacteria; phylum Spirochaetota; class Spirochaetia; order Treponematales; family Treponemataceae; genus Treponema_F. Next base: position 33,368 of record JAGBFT010000092.1, on the reverse strand, counting down.
GAGTGGCTCTATTGATTGCCCGGGGACAAAGTAGTCTCCAAACATATTTTTTAAAGTGACACCAAGACGGAATTGGGTACCGGTAAAAAGAAAATCATGGCCTACCATCAACACGCCTAAATCAACGGGAAAACTTACGTAGGGAGTTGCTAGTATTCCCTCCAATATGTCATCCACATCCTTTCTGTCTGCAATGATTGCATCAACGTCACTTCCATCTATCATCTTGTACAAGGCAATTCCAGGGTGAAAAACCCCGCCCAAGGAAATATCAACCCTTCGCCCCTCCACTATTCGCAAACTATAGGCTACCGGCAGGGTAAGATTTGTCATGGCAAAGCCCTCTACCCCCAGGGGAAAGGGACTCCCCTGAACAAAGGCAGAAGCTGTGGCAAACAGGCCCACAGCCCAGGTTTTTCCGAAATACCCAAGGGAAAGATTTGGCGTGGCTCCCAAACCACTGGAGGTAATCAAATCCTTGGCATTAAGCAAAATCTGCCCCAACTCATTGTCAACGTTGGAAACATCCTGTAATATGGGGAATAAAAATTGGGGCTTGAAATAAAGCTGGGTAGTAAAACTCAAGATAAACCTATCCCTGTGGGTAAACAACCTCTGGGTTAGACCAGCTGGATTGTGAACAAGAATGTCCAGCCCTTCAGGAACAGCAGTAATTGCCCCACCCATTCCTGTGTAGCGAAAAGAGGAAGGCTCCTCAAATTTTGTCACTGGACTTTTTCCATGCAATGAAACCACCAGCAAGGTAAACCAAAGGATTGCAAGTCTTTTCATTTTAGTTGCCCCAACTTTTAATGGTGCTAGCTGTATTTTTGGCCAATAAATTGTATCCTGCATTGTTTGCCATTGCTTCGAAAATTTCTGCTATAAAATCAAGTTCGGTCTTATAGGCAGAAATGATTGATTCCATGGGAATCTCCAGTTCCTGGGCCAAATACTCAAACAACTGATTTACCACATCCTCATCAAAGGTGTTCTCATTTATAAGTCGGTAATAGGCATCACTCAATTCCTTTGCAATTGTTTGAAAGTCAAGGTATAAGTCCTTGACAATTTTTTGGACGCTAGATACCAAGCCACCAATGATTCCAGACAAAAGATAGGTTTGCAAATCCCCACCCGAATACATTCCATAGGGAGAGCTATCTACCGCCTTGTTGTAATAATTGCTAATTCGATACAGGTTGTAAAATGCAAGGGCCATTGCATCCAAGGCATTTTCTACACCATGCTGGAGAAGTTTGGTAATTGAATCTGTATATACTTGATACAAGTCATCCATAGTAGTACCAGAAAGTGTCAAGGCAGAAAGGGCTGGGTCTGCAAAGTTGTAAATCATATCGTAAACAAGGGGATCACTATAGATAAGGAGCTCCACAGCAGCCTTTGTAGATTGGGCAAGAATACGAGAGGAAGTTCCCTCTGCAAGAACCTCCTCTTCCTTGGCAATCATGGAATTTAAGGTAGAAAGGATTTTTTCCCGTTGAAACACCGTCAGAACTCTGTAAAAGGCAGGGGAATGGATATTAACTTCCAGACTGGCTAAAAGTTTTTCTCCAGAATAGGTTGCAATTTTCTCTGTGTCAGGATGGTCAAGACCAGTAAAAATACTATTATTGCTACAGCCAAAAAAAAGCAGCAAGGATAGACTTAGGGTAAAAAACTTAGAGCTCAGACTCCGGAATTTTTGCTGGCATTGCATCTTCTACAGCCTCCCCAAGGGCCTCGCACTCGTCACCAGCTTGAATTCGGTGTGGTAGAGGCTCTGTGATTTTTACCCAGATGGAAGTACCTTGAGGATACGTTCCCAAAAGCTCCACATGGATAAAGTTTTCAGTTACGGCATGGGTAAGCTGATTGATGCCACTACTTTTTCCTTCTTTTACAGAGCCAAGGGCCTCTGCGGAAGAAGGATTTTTTCTATCTCGACGATTATGCTCCGTAATTGCAGAAACAACTTGTCCCTTCCACATTGAAATATAGGAGCATTTGGATTGGATTGCAAATGAGGTGAGCCATTTTACCCTTTGACCTGCCACAGACTGGGGAACCTGTCCCTTCATAGTGGCGGCAGGAGTTCCGGGACGTGGAGAAAAGGGAAAGGCATGTATCCAGGCAAAGTTGCAGTCTTGACACATCGATTGGGTAAGGGCAAAGTCCTCTTCCGTTTCGTCGGGAAAGCCCGCGATAATGTCACAGGCAATAAAGGGATTGTTCTTAGCCTGCCGTAGCAGCTCCACCGCCTGATACACTTGGGCAGAACGATAGGGTCGGGCCATGGCTTTCAATATTTTATCACTACCAGACTGAACAGAAAGATGAAAATAGGGCTGAATTCTCTGGTGAGCTATAACCTGGCATAGCTGGGGGGTTACACTTTCCGGGTAGAGACTGGAAATTCGGATGCGGATGCTAGAAGTGTTGCAGAGAATCTGTTGCAAAAGCTCCCCGAGATTCAGTCCCCCGGATTCATTGCTCCCGCTCCACTGTCCCCTGTATTGGGATAGATTTACCCCCGTCAGCACCACTTCCTGCTGACCTGCGGCTTCCAGCTGCTGTACCCGACGCACCACCTCATCTACCTGCAAGGATACAGAACGTCCCCGTGCCAGGTGGATGCGGCAATAGGTACACTCACAATTACATCCATCTTGAATTTTGATGGAAGAACGAGAATGGGCAAAGAAGGTATCGGTAGAAAGTCGGAACACGGGACTTACCCCTTGGGAAGCCGCAAGATCCTTTTTTTTGGAGGGTGGAGCCAAGGGAGAACGTCTTCCATTCCCCTTAGTTTGGTCTTCCCCGCCGTGACGTTGGCTTTTACCGTGGGACTTGTCCTGCCCCGCATCACGAGGAGCCTTTGTGTTTGCAGGAGCTGGTTTTTCCAGACAAAGGTTCGCCACCATACCACGGATAAATTGGGTCAGGTTTGCTCCATCTTCCTCTGGCTGCCATCCAACAGACTCCAGATAAGGTTTTAAGTGGCGGGGAATGTCTGCCAACAAGTCCTTGCGGGAACCAGGCAGGACACAAATTCTTGGGTCTATGGCTTGAATGGCCTCCAGTTCCAACTCCGCATAACAGCCTGTTACCAAAACACAGGAGCCTGGCATTTTTCTTAATAAAAGGCGAATGAGACGGCGAGCCTTTTGCTCCGCCTTACCTGTTACTGTACAGGTATTTATTACGGAAAGCACAGTTCGGGGAGGAACAGGAGACACTGCGGTCATGGATTCCATGTCCACAGCAAAACCAGAATCAGCAAAAAAACGGGCGGCTGATTCAGATTCAATCTGATTCAGCCTGCAACCAAGGGTTTCAAAATGAACGGTAAATTCTGCCACCGAAAAACCTGGTAGATTAAAGTTTGGCTTGAGCCCTGTCGCGACCACGAGCAGCATCTGTCTGACCAGCATTGAGAGACAAGGACTTTTCGTAGGCGACCACAGCGGTACGGTAACTTCCAGCCATTTCCCGGGCATAGCCTAACCGCATCCACCAGTAATCCAACAAGGGTTCCAAGCGTACAGCCATGGTGAGGGCAATGTCTGCGTGCTGGTACTTGCCCTGACGAATGTAGATTTCTCCCATAAAATAATAGGCAGAACCAACCCGTCCCCCCATATTTGGAACATAGGATATGTATTGTTCAAAAAGGTCTAAAGACTCACGATTTTTTCCAAGGTAGAATTTCGCTTCCCCCAAAATTTCGATGAGACGATGGTCATAAGCGTTCACTCGTAAACCAGCGTTAGCCCATTGCTCAGCCTCTGCATACTGGCGATTCTTTACCAAGGCCCAGCACATTACCACGTAAGAGTCCAAGTTATTTGGATTTGCAACAAGCTCCTCTTGGCACACAGCAATAGCTTGGGCATATTGTCCATTGTAGTAGAGCTGGAGGGCATCAATTTTTTCCTGACCAAAAAGACTGGCTGCCATCAAGGAGATGAAAATCCCAGCAAAAAATACTCTATTGATTCTTGAAGTCAATCTTATCATGTTAAACTCTCTTATTTCACCATTGTACATTTGCCACTAAAATGACATCCTGGCTCCAAGGCAATCTCAGCAGAAGAAATGTCCCCGATTACAGAACCAGTTGCAGCTACAAATACAATCTGTTTTGCATCAATGTTACCCTGTACCTTGCCACGAACAAGCACCCTATCCGCAACAATGTCGGCTGTAACAGAGGCTCTTACATCCACCACTAAATCACTAGTGGCTTCAATGCGGCCATCCACCTTTCCCTTAATCATAAAGGGTTCCTCAAACTTAATTTCACCACTAAAAAAAATGTCAGAGGCAAGAATAGTATCAAAATCTTCTTCTTCCAAATCCAGAATCGAAATATCCTTTGTTTCAAACATAGTCTCAACTCTAATAGGAATAGGATTTTCCGTCAAGGGTTGAGGGTGGAGAAATTTCACTTGCCTAAATCCCAAGATGGGGATATTCTGTAGTAAGAACAAACTTTTATTCTTTTGAGGATTTGAACATGAACTTTGTTGAGGAAATGAAAAAGAAGGCCTGTGAATATCAAAACAGCCTTGTATTACCAGAAGGTGCAGAAGAACGCACTGTGATTGCCGCTGCCACCATTGTAAAGGAAAAGCTTGCAAAGGAAGTTATTCTTTTAGGAAAGGAAGCAGACATTAAAAAGACTGCGGAAGCAAAGGGAGTGAATCTTGAGGGAATTACCCTGATGGATCCAGAAAGCTCACCTTGGTCAAAGGAATTTGCTGATGCCTACTATGAGCTGCGCAAAAACAAGGGTATGACACCCGAACAAGCTGCAGAAGACATGAAGCACTTCCTACGCTTTGGTGCCATGATGGTTCGCCTTGGCAAGGCAGATGCCATGATTGCTGGAGCTCTTTCTTCTACAGCAGATGTATTGAGGGCAGGTCTTACCATTATTGGAACTGCTCCCGGAATGACAACAGCATCATCATGCTTTGTAATGGATACTCACAATCCTAAGTGGGGCTCCAATGGTTTGATGATTTTCTCTGACTGTGCCGTTATTCCCCTCCCATCTGCGAGTCAGTTGGCAGATATTGCCGTTTCTGCAGCTGAGTCCTGCCGCCAGATGATTGGTGCAGAACCTGTTGTAGCAATGCTGTCCTTCTCTACCAAGGGCTCTGGTGGAAAGGATCCCAACGTTCTCCGTGTACAGGAAGCAGTTCAGTTGGCAAAGGAAAAGGCTCCGAACTTGTTGCTGGACGGTGAATTCCAAGCCGATGCAGCCTTGATTCCCGATGTTACAGAAAAGAAGGCTCCTGGCAGCCCAATCACCGGCAAGGTTAACACCCTTGTCTTCCCTGACTTGGGAGCAGGAAACATTGGTTACAAACTGGTGCAGCGCCTTGCTGGTGCTGATGCTTACGGTCCCTTCTTGCAGGGATTTGCCAAGCCCATCAGTGACCTTTCTAGAGGTTGTTCTGCCGACGACATTGTCGCCACCGCAGCCGTTACCCTGGTTCAGGCTGGAAAGAAATAGTTTGACAGCCGCTTGTTAAAACCTTGGATTAGGAGGGGGCTGCTCATTCTTTTTGGTCAGCCCCCTTCTCGCTCCACCTAGTCCAATTCATCCATAATTGCAATACCGGCGGAACATCCAAGGCGGCTGGCACCGGCTTCCACCATTGACAGGGCATCCTTGGCGGTACGGATTCCTCCTGCAGCCTTTACTCCAATGTCTGGACCTACAGTTTTTCTCATAAGGGCAACTGCTTTTACGGTGGCCCCCCCCTCCCCAAAGCCAGTGGAAGTTTTCACAAAGTGGGCTCCTGCTTCTACGGCCGCCTTGCAGCAGGCTACAATTTCTTCATCAGTTAAATAGCATACCTCAAGAATTACCTTTACAATGGCTGGTTTTGAGGCCGCCACAACTGCTGCAATATCAGATTTTACGTCTTCAAAGCGCCCCTCCTTGGCGGCCCCCACATCAATTACCATGTCCACCTCTGTAGCCCCATTTTCCACAGTCCAGGTAGCCTCAGCAGCCTTTATCTTGGAACTGGTGGCCCCCAAGGGAAAGCCCACCACAGTACAGACATCCACCCCTGAACCTGCCAAAAGCCTTGCTGCCAAGGGTACCTGTACAGGATTTACACATACGGAAGCAAACTTATATTCCTTTGCCTCACCACAAAGTTTTTCCACATCCTGCCTTGTGGCTACAGCCTTCAAAATGGTGTGGTCAATCATTGATGCAATCTCTTGCCTTGTCATTTTACTTCTCCTTTGACTATGACCGAAATTCAATGCAATTATATTCGATTACATCGCTGTCAGGGAACACCACCACACATATTTTTTTTAATTTGCTGAATTTTTGTTAGCACTATGAATATTTTTTCCCCACCCTGTAGCCCAATTAAAAAAAAATTACTATATTATATTCCATGAAAAGGAATATCTTACTTCACACTTTCAGAGGAATTGTCCTCCTTCTCTGTTCTTTGACCCTGCTAGCTTGCACAAAAAAATCTGAGACTTTTAGCAATCTTGCCAGTGCAAATGCCAATAGACAGACAGAAACTCAGCCGGAATCTCCTAGAGAACTTACTGTTACTGCCAGTTTTTATCCCATATACATTATGCTTATGAACATTACAGAAAATGTTCCGGGGATAAACCTAAAGCTCATGGCTCCGCAGGATACTGGTTGTCTTCACCACTACCATCTTTCTCCTGCTGACATGGAGCTCATTCAAAGCACAGACATTATGGTAGTAAATGGAGGGCACATGGAAGAGTTCATGGACAAGGTTTTAGAAACCCTTGACGAGTCCTCCATTGTTACTGCCATTGGAGATTGGCCTGTAGTGGACCATAATCCCCATATTTGGGTTGCTCCCGCCGGAGCCATTCACCAGGTACAGCAGATTGCAACAGGGCTTGCAAGGCTTGATCAAGACAATGCCCAGTTGTATCAAGACAATGCTGCCAACTACATTGCAAAGATTCAGACCCTGCAGGACAGTATGACTGCCCAGTTGTCTCCCCTTGCCGGTTCTTCTATGATTACCTTTCACGAGGCATTTCCCTACTTTGCATCCCAGTTCAACCTGAACCTAGCCGGCAGCATTCAGCGGGAACCAGACAGCGAGCCTACTGCCAGGGAACTAGTGGAAACCCTAGACATCATTAAAACTGTTCAGGAGAAGGAAGGAAAACTTGCCCTCTTTGCTGAATTAAATTTTGCATCCTCTGCAGCAGATGTTATAGCTGCAGAAACAGGTCTCACCGTTTATGAGCTAGACCCCGCCACAACAGGTATTCTGGATAAGGATGCCTATCTGCATGCAATGGAATACAATGCAAATGTTTTGGTACAGGCCCTCAGCAACTAGGGCGAAATTCTTGGGAGGTCAAAACCAGAGGGGATTCATTGGGCAACAAGACGGTTAATTGCTTACCAAGACAAGTATTTTTAAAGAGGTTTTAGTTACATTTAAATCTTGTATTTTGTGCTTGATTGTGGTATACTGTGTGTATACTACTTTATAAGAGGTGTGAAAATGGCCTATAAGATTGATGCTAATGGATGTGTAAACTGTGGCGCATGTGAGCCAGAATGTCCAGTTGGAGCAATTAGCGAAGGTGATGGAGTTCGCGTTATTGACGCTGGAACTTGCATTGACTGCGGAGCTTGTGCAGGCGTTTGTCCTACAGATGTAATCAGTCAGGAATAAGCGTTTTTTATGTTTTAAAGAACAGGTTCGGCAGGAGAAGGCTTCCTGTTGAACCTGTTTTTTCTTAGCAGAGAGTTATGATACAGAAAATTGTTGCAGGATATGGAAAACTTTTTATATCCCTTTTAAAAGTACTAGCCTTGGTTGTCCTTTGTGCCCTTTTTGCCTTTGTTCTTGTTCTTCCACTTTGGAAATTTGCTACTGTAAGTCCCCAAGCCTATAGTGTTACTGTCTTAGTTTCTTTTGCTTTGGGAATACTTTTTTTTACCGGAAAAAATTTACGGGTTTATTTGACAGCAGGGTTTCCCACTCAAGAAGAAAAAAAGAAACGGCTTAGACATCTGCTAAACATGGCGGGCAGATTTATCATTATAATATCTGGACTAATTGGTATAGTTATTTGTATATTAAATGAGTCGACTGTTGCAACATGGATTATACTGTTACTAACAATCGTTTTATATGGGGTTTTAGCTTTTGGAACAAAAAAAGAAAAAAAATTATAATATAGTTTTAATTCTTACCTTTCTCTTCCTTCCCTGTTTTGGTGTGGATTTTTCCCGGTCACCAGTAACGGAGGAAATTCAGGGTTCCCCCTTGGCTGAATATGCGTATACCAGCACACAAAAAAAACAGATTGAAAGCTCGTATCTACCGGTCATTGCTACCCTTTCATCCCGAAATAATGATTTTGCCCGGTATATGCAAAATGTTGAAAAATCCTACCAAAGCATTAGTGCAGGAAGGTCTTTTCACCCAAACTTTTACCTATACACTGTATCAGCAGATGATGATTCCTTACCTGTCAAAAATCTGGTAAGCTTGGCGGCACGGTGTTCCATTCCCTATGCAGAAATTGCTCTCTTAAATGATTTGACCTCAGCAGAAGAAGACCTCACAGGTAAAACCTTGATTCTTCCCGATGCGCCAGGGCTTTTTGTTCCTTTAGATCCTACAACCTCAATTGGAGCCTTGGTAAAAAAGCGCCTTGCAAACCCTGATTTAGGAAATGAATACATTATTGATGGAAAAACCTATCAATATTTTACCCAAGAACGGTTAACACCTACAGAATTGGCCTTCTTCCTGGACACAAATCTTCGTATGCCCTTGGATAATAGTGTTTTAACTTCTGGATTTGGAAGTCGAATCAGTCCCATTACGGGTTTGAACCATGAACACAAGGGAATTGATTTGGCTGCCCCCGAGGGAACAAGGGTTTATGCCTGCAAGGGAGGTACAGTAGCTATTGCCAGCTACGACAATACTTACGGAAATTATATAATTTTGGACCACGAAAATAAAACTCAAAGCGTCTATGCCCATCTTTCTGCCATGCTAGTAGAAACAGGTGAGGATGTTGCTCGTGGAACAGTTATCGGTAGGGTTGGAACCACGGGAGCTTCAACAGGACCCCATCTCCATTTTGAAATTCGAGTAAATGGGGCACCTCAAGACCCCCGCAGACTATTGCCAGCTATTTGAGGTTGAAATGAGCAAGAGGATATTTTTTCTAACAGTATTTATTCTCGCAAATTTTGCAGCTGGTGGCTTTGGTGAAACCTTTAGGATTCACAAGACCGTTATGGTAGAAATGCCGGAATCAGGCCCCATTACCGTGCAGGCAGGAATTAACGATGCCCTAGCCATTACACTACCAGAGGATACAACCTTTTTTCAGGGCGTGGAACTAGACATAAAGATTCCAGATGTACTTTCTCGCTATTATGGTTCCGTAGCCTATTCTTTGTATACCGGACTTACTCCTATCCCTACCGCAGATGCCATCAATTACACCGGTACCAGAGAAATGATTGACACCATTCCTGGTCGTCTCAGTTTAAATCTTGTTATCCCCTTGATTGAGCCCAACACTATACGAAAAAACCCTTATAGCATAATACTACCCCCTGTATACAATTTGAATTCATCCTTTCTTTTCTTCCGTTTCCAGCTTGTTATGAAGGGCATTCCAGAAGATTATGAAAAGGAATCTTTTACTGTCACGGTAAAGCCTGTGTACATAGACAAGGGACGGATGGAATTAAATGCCTTGTATCCGATTGGTGAGGATGGACAACCTTTAGAGCATCCCTACACCGTTTTTGTTGATGAGGAGCTGGCGAACCTTGAAAATCAAAGAATTATCCTTGGAACGGGTACGCACTATATTTCCATAGTTTCAGATTTCTATCGCAATGAAACAAGAACCTTTACCATAGAGCCAGGTAAAACCACAAGGGTAGACGTGGAATTAAGGGATATTGCCCCTACCCTACAGTTTGTAGTTCCTGATAATACAATAATTTATCTTGATGAGCAGGAAATTCCCCATACAAATGAGTCCTTTGTGATTTCTCAGGGTGAGCATAGTGTACGGCTTATTGTGGGGGATTATGAAACGGTAAAAACCATTCACGCAGTGAACGGACGTTCCTATGTCATAAACCTCTCTTTGGATGTTGAGGTTACAGAAACTCTTTAATTTATCCTAAAGATTTTTGACATTCAACCCGATAATCAAGTATCGGATGTGCAAATCCCCTCCCACCCATTGCACATCCGAATGCCTGATGGCATGGCCGGCGACAGCCGGTCTTTTTTTTTGCACTGGATTTTCGGAATAAAAGAATCATAGGTGAAGTAACTTAAAATCAAGTTAAATGATTAAGAGATTCTTGTAATAAGCCCAGAAAACGAGCCTTAAGAAATGGGAAATCTACAGAAGAAGTCCTACAAAAAGAAAGATGGTCACCTAGGGTGCTGCAATCACGATGTAATTCATTCTTTTGGTCCTCATTTTGAGGATTTACCTCAGAATGGTATGAGTTTACCTGCTGATTAAAATCTTCTCCAGCAGCCTCCAGCATCCCCTCTATTTCACGAGGAGAAAGAGGCAATTTTGTTCCAATAAGCTTATTCTCCAACTCACGGCTTCGTAATCGTATCACACCACAAAAAGCAATTCTAAGATTCAGAAGTGTTTCCTTTTGAATACTTGCCAAAAAAGCATAAGAGCCACAATTTTCGTTTAAAGTCCAAGAAGGACCTACACGATGAAACAAGGATAAATCCCAGTCATGCAAAGGAATACGTACCTTTGTAAGAACACTGCCAGGGGGAGTTCCAGTAAACTGATACATGGGCAGGGAAAGCACTTCAGAGCGATTTCTAAATTCCAAGATAGAATCCATGGCCAAAAGTGGTGCAAAAAGTGTGCCTCGGACAGTTTCTCCACAGAGGTTTCCCCCCAGAGTAGCGATATTTCGTACCAAGGGAGTTGCGATAGAGTTTAGAGCTTGATAAAAAATTGGTGGAAGGTGCTTTTCTCCTAATTCCATAATGGTGGCTAGGGATACTCCAGAACCAATTTCTATGTAGCGCTCTCTTTTTTCAATAAAGGTAAAATCTGGAATATTTCTTATAATAAAAGAAACAGGTGGTAATTCTTTAAGGAGAGTACAACCACCACAAATCTTCAAATTTGACTTGTTTTTCAGTTGATAGAGAACATTGTCAAGACTTGTACCAAAATAGACATCTTTAATTTTTTCCTTTTCTTCCATTTCTACTATTCCTGTTATTTTTATTTTCTCTAACCTGCCAATTGTTGGCATGGTTTTGGAGGGCTACAGAAGCATATAAAATTCCCTGAATCAAACTATCTTGCTCTGTGCAGCTGCAATCAAAATGACGAACCATATCGTAAATCAGCTGTCGAGATGGTCTCGGATGGGTTGTAATGAGACTATAAGCTCCAAGAATTTTTCCTGAGTTGCAAAAACCACAAAGCTGTATTCCTGCTTTGGCAAATGCCTCCATAATCAACTCGTGTTCCTTGGTTTTTGAAAAATACTCCAAGGTAACTATGGTGGCATCCCTAGCTACAACCAGAGGTACAATACAGGTTGGAATTGCCTTTCCATCCAATAAAACAGTACATGCCCCACAACTGCCACGGGAACACCCTAATTTTGGAGAAATAAAACCTTCACGACGTAAAACATCTAACAGGGTCATAGAAGGGTCGGCTTCTAGCACAAGTTCATTATCATTCAATTTAATGGGAACTTTCATTGCAAGTCCTCCGCTGCTGGTACAGTGGGTTCGGAATCAAGAGATGGACTATCTGCCTCTTTTTTAGAAAAGGCTTGATATACATAATTGTTTTGCAAGGGAATACTTAAAATCTCCGTATTATAGGCAGAAGAAATTGCTGATGAAATTGCAGAAGGTAGCAAAGAATACACAAGGCCACCCAACTGCTTTGGCTCCTTACTGCCCGAAAGGAGTTCAATATAAATATCATTCACATCCATTTCTTCCCAGTTGACAAGCTCACAAACACTTTTTCGCACAGCAGATTTAATGGTGGCAAGGGCTCTTTCTCTATCAAGAATTTCCCCTCCCTCTATTGCAATCCAGATTCCTCTAATAATAGTTCTATAGGTGTAAGGGTCCAATTCCACTTCAACTACAGCGGAACCTGTTGCTGTGGAAAAAAATGGCTCACCGCAAAAGTTTTCTTGGTTCCACTGCTTCTTTTGGGTACTGGTAAGTCCCCTAGAAACATGGATAGGAAGGGGCTGCTGAAATCGTTTTTTTTGAATTGCGGCACAGGCCTTTCTCAAAAGTTGGGTTGTTAGTCCCACATTTCCAAAAAATCCAGCGGGATACAAGGGTTCTGAATCCACAGGGAAGTTCCCATCAATGCGAATATTTCTTTCCTCCACGTCTAATTCCTTAGAAACAATTTTTGTCCAAATACCTTGCACTGATGGAGATGGAGGATAGGAGTGAATAATCACTGTTCCGTCCTTTTCTAAGGTTAATTTCATGGTCAAATCACTAATATATCTAATTGCACCAAAAAAACCACTACCCTCAAAAGCACAAGAAATTCCAATTCCTCTAAGAGATACTGGGCTGGACAATTTTTTTTCAATTGAATCATTCTGAGAAAGATTATAAGACCAGTACTTTCTCTGAAAGCTGCTTTTTTCTACAACAAGGTTAACAACTCTTTCCAAATAGGTGAAATTAAACTTATAGGGAGAGATTGGATGACTGACATGGTTCAATAATCTCACATCATGGGGCATCCTTCCCACTTTGCGTGCAATTTCATGGAGATGGGACTCCAAAGCAAAGAAAATTTGAGAGTCTATCCTTTGCAGGGTTAAAACTGTGGGAGGAGTTTGGGAACGAACCGCATAGGCTTCGATTTTGTATACTGGTGGATTGTACACACCAACGGCAGCCACAACCATGCTATCTATCAGTTCTTGAATAAACGGATTATATATTCCAGTATCTACAATGATGGATACAATCATTGCAAGAATTTTTCCGTCTGGGGCAATGGAACTTCTATAACTCACTACAACGGGAGTTGGTCGTTCGTAATACAAGCCCTGCTCTTCTTTGGTGAACAGCATTTTTACAGGTTTACCGCAAAGGTAGGTTGCTATAGCCACTTGGGCAAAGAGTATGGCTGAATACCAATGGGAAGCACTACCTCCACCGGCTACCAAGGTTTTTCGTATTTCAACTTGTTCTGGAGAAATACCCAACCCGGCTGCAATGGAACACCGGACCTGACTAAACCACTGAACTGGAGCATATAAAACTAGGGTATCATTTTTGTACAGTGCCAAACCACCTACAGATTCTCCACAATAGGAAGAATGACAATTACTGGAATAGCTGCCCTCCACTTGAATATCCGCCTCAGCAAAAAGAAGCTCTGCATCATCACCTCCTGAGATAATCCTATGGGTAATAATATCTTGACTTTCCGACATATCTGTGGCAGAAAGGTCTCCTTCTTCCCGATAAAAATGAATGCTGACTTCTTTTTTGTACTGTTGTACACGAAGTTTATCCGGACCAACTAAAATTGCCAGGGGTTCACCTTGATAGGAAACTTCTTCTTGAGCCAGAAGAGGAATATCAGTGCCAAGAATGGACACAGTCTTTGAGCCAGGAATATCCTTTGCGGTATATAAAAAATAGTCTTCAGGGAGCTGGGGATGAGTTATTGAACGTATCTTACCCCTAGAAAGGGGGCTACGAATAAGCACTCCATACACCATATTATCCAGACGCAAATCAGAAAAAAAGGATGAGGCAAAATCTACCAATTGCTTTTTAGAAGTTCTTCTTTTAGCACACATAGTACTTCCGCCCCAAATTTATAACTGTATCAATTACTTTTTGTACCATACCTTGGGTCATGCCAGGCCAGAAGGGAAGAGTTAAACTTGTCTCATATCTTTTTTGAGCATTGGGATAGTCTGAGGCATCCAGTTGAAAATGATTTTTTAGATAGGACAAACGGAAGTGAGGAATAAAGTGCATGGAAATTCCCAGTCCCTGCTCCTGTAGTTTTTGACTAAACTCATCGCGACTAATGGAAAGCTTTTCCGGGACAATACGAATAATGTACAAATGCCATGCATTTCCCTCTCCATCAGGTGGCAGTTGCAAAAAGTCGTAATTCTCAAAGGCCCTGTTATACTGCCGGGCAATGGCCTTCCTTTGATGGAAAAGAGAGTCAGCCTTTTGCAACTGTATTCTCCCCATGGCTGCCAATACATCTGGCAAATTAAATTTATAACCAGGGGCAACAACATCGTATTCCCAAGAAGCCTTTTTTGAGGTGTATCTATTCCAAACAGGACGGTCTATGCCATGCATTCTCATAGTGGCCATAATCTTGTGGTATTCAGAATTCTTAGTACACACCATACCACCTTCTGCAGTGGTAATGGTTTTAGTTGCGTAGAAGGAGTAAACTCCAATATCGCCAAGTGTACCAGCATAACCCTTTGTCGTTTTTGAGGGAAAGGCATGGGCGGCATCCTCCACAACAGGCACATTGTACTTGGCGGCTATGGCACATATTTCCTCCATATTACAGGGAAGCCCTGCAATGTGCACGGGTACTACCGCCCGAATATCCCTATCTTCAGAAAGCCGCCGTTCCACCTGAACAGGGTCTATATTATAGCCATCTTTTTCCACATCAGCATATACTATCCCACCACCAAGATGACAGGCGGCGGTAGCGGTAGACACAAAGGTATAGGGAGTTGTAAGAATTTTTCCAGCGTTAGAATAGGTTTTTCTATCACCAATGAGACCAGACAAAAAATCATTCTCCATCCAGTCCAAGCCTACACCGCAAGCCTGATATGCCAACTGCAAACCACTGGTGGCACTATTAACAGCCAAGGCTTTAAGTTCTCCCATAGGTTTATGGGAGGAGTCTTGTGGTGTGTCCCCTACAAAATCAGCAAACTCCTGCTCAAAGGCAAGCGCTTCTTTTCCAGTAGTAAGCCAGCCGGAATCCAGCACCCGCAGCACAGCATCCTTTTCTTCCTCACTAATAGCAGGAAGAGAAAATGGAACAAAATCAGGGCTGTCACTATGTGGGGTGCTGGAGGAATTATTTGTTTTGCTCATCATAAAACTCCTTCAAGGAGGGGACTTCATCACAAAGCAACTGTACCAGATAATCTGCATTTCTGTACAACTCTGGTCTGGATGCATCAAAAACACAGGCTGGAGCCATTGCATCTATGAGTTGTTGCAGTTTTTCCCCCATCTCAGTACTTCGTAAGCGCAAAATTTTGGGATACTCTGTGGGAGTTGGATCCTCTTCTTCCAACCACAAAGGCTCATCAAGACGCTCTCCTTTGCGTAAGCCCGTGAGAATTATATCTACATCCTTATAAGGTTCATAACCAGAAAAACGAATTACCTGTTCTGCCAATTCAAGGATTTTTACAGGCTCTCCCATGTCCAAAAGATAGGTAGAACCGTTTTGCCCTACACCTCCAGTTTCCAGAACAAGGGAACAAGCTTCTGGAATAGTCATAAAATAGCGTTTCATTTCTGGATGGGTTACCGTCAATGCAGAGCCTGTTTTAAGTTGATCCATAAACACGGGCAAGACAGAACCACGGGAACCCAGTACATTCCCAAAGCGGACAAACATAAAGGAATCCTGCACCCGAGCCTGTCTGGCGGCATCCAGCACCAGTTTTTCACACAACATTTTTGAAACGCCATACACTGACACGGGAGAAACAGCCTTGTCGGTGGAAATCAAGACAAACCGATGAACACCATTTTCCAAGGCGGCATCCAACAGGTTTTTTGTGCCAAAAACATTGTTTTCTATAACAGCAACGGGATTTTCTTCCATCAAGGGTACGTGTTTATAGGCGGCACAGTGGAAAATCACATCACAACGGAGCTTTGACACAATGTAGCGGGTATACTCCCTGTCCTTTAAATCCCCAATAATGGGAACGATGGTAGCCTTTTCTCCCACCCCTTCCCGTTGCAAGGTGCGCAGCTCCCGGTCAATGAGATAAATAGAATTTTCTCCATGGCCTAAAAGGTACAATCGTTGGGCTCCACCAGACAAAAGTTGCCGTGCCAACTCAGAACCTATGGAACCACCAGCACCAGTAATTAAAACACGCTTTCCACGAAGATAGGCAAGGCTCTCTTTTAGAGGAATAATTACCGGGGTTCGGCCCAAGATGTCCAGGGGATCAATTTCCCTCGTCTGAATAAAGTGGGCATTACCGTCCACAATTTGGGAGATGGCAGGTAAAATTTTAATTCGACTGACACCCTTCTTTCTCAAGCCATCATACACAGTACGAATCCTGTCGTTGGGGGTGCTGGGCATGGCGATAATGGCTTCATCCCCATCTTCAAAACCTAAAATAGGAATAGTCTTATCAATAGGACCCAGTACAGGGATGCCATCAATTTCAGAACCAATCAAATTTGGATCATCATCCAAGAATGCCACCACACGGCCAAATATTTTTTTTCGAGCAATGTCCTCTGCAATCATTTGGCCAGCAAAGCCAGCACCGATGATGTATTGTTTTTTTCCAGTCTGCCCTATCACAACAACCTCCCACAGACATCTTTACTTAACTCGGAAGAGGCTCATTTTGGGGAGTTTCTACCGAAGAACGTTCCATTACGTCAAAGGCTAAATCAAGGTGAAAGGCTTCGTTGGCAAAATCCAACTTTATCTTTGCCCGTTTTTTTCTTCTATCCACCTTGATAATATTTCCTTCCATTCCAGCCAAGGGACCGGAAACCACCACAATTCTATCGTTCTCATCAAAATAAACCTTGGAGCTTTCTGCTATATCGTTTTTTCCAATAAAGTGAATTAAAATAGCTAAATCTTTTTGACAAAGGGGTTGAATATTAGTATTGCTTGGCAAGAACCGGCAAAAATTTGGAGCCAGACGAACCTGATCATACAGATAGGCTCCCGATTCCGATGATTCTGCAAATACATATCCAGGAAACACAGGATACAATTCTTGGAGCTGTCTCCCCTGTCTACGAATGGTAAGTCTGCGGCGAGGAAAGAAAAATCTGGTATTTTCAGACAATTTCTCTTGATGGCGGTTAACCCAATCAATAAAAACCTCCTCTCTAGCACCCATCACTTGTACCGCATAATAATTCATACAACATGACTATAGCACACAAAAACCATTTCTTCAACGAAAACTAAATGAAATATTTGGAAAAATATGGTGAGTTTTACAACTAATTCTAATCCATAAAAAAAAAAAGTCGATATATAAGAGGGTATCCTTTTAAATGTAAGGAAACCACTTGAAACTCCATTAAATGGGATATTTTTGACGATATTTTATCGTCTGGGGGTGGGAATGTTTAAGAAAAATCCTCTTATGTGGGGACTTTGTCTCTTCTTTTGCCTTGTTGCAATGCCACTAAGTGCAACTACAATATCTGTCCAGATTGTACAAATGGATGATGCCAATGAAGATGTAACAGATTCCTCTTTGATAATTGAAGAGAGCATTATGGACTATATGTTTTCTCAAGGTTACATCGTATCAAATTCACCCATAATTTATAGCAAAGAAAAGGCTCAAAACGGTATGATTGTTTCTTTGGAAGATGCAATCAATGGTAGCGCAGATTATCTTGCCTACGTTACCCTCTACTTCGACAGAAATAATTCTCCTGCCGGAGAAGCAAATCTTCTTTCAAATATTGAATTGGCTCAATGGAACCTTGTGCAAGTAGCGGATAGAAAGCAGTTGGATTCAGGAACAGAAAAACCAGGTTACCTGGTAGAAGTTGATGATTCTGAAATTGGAATCAGTACCTTTGCCCAGCATCTGGCAGAGGTAATTAATACTGTATTGCGCAAAAAAAATTAAGGAAAAGAAGGATAGATTATGAGACGGTTTATTTATTCAATAGTGCTTGTTTTGCTGACTGCATCCCTTATCTTTGCCACCTCTAAACCATCCTTGGACGGTCGGGCAGTGGTTGCTGATGAAGGTGTTTTGCCACAAGGCTTGTTTGCCAAGACAGTAGGATATCTTCCTGGTGATAGTGTAAGCGTTACAAACCCTGCTACAGGAATCACCATAAACGTATTGATTTTAGGTTCGATTGACCCATCAGCAGGAGTGGCCATCCTTCTTTCACCAGAAGCCGCTGACAAGCTTTTTATTACTCCTGAGTCAAACACACAGGTAAAGATTACAAAACGAACAGGCATGCTGGATGAGTCTGTATCCGGTTCAGGAACTGTTGTTTCCTCCACATCAACAGATACCCTCCCCGATAGTCTTACTGAAGGGCTGGATGCAAAGCTTGATGCAGTAGATGTAGCGCTGGGAACTCCTGCAAAACCAGAAGCACCAGTTGAACCTGTCACTGCTGAACCGGAACCTGCGGAAGAAATTGCAGAACCAGTTGCCGATGAGCCAGAGCCTATTGCAGAAATAGCTGAACCAGAACCAGAAAATCCACCAGCAGAGCCCGCAGCAAATGAAATGGATGAAGCATCACGGTACACAATCACCTCTGTAGAAGAAATTCCGGAGAATAGTATTGATTCCAAAGATGACCCTGTTTACATTGTAGAAGTTTTGGACGCAGAAGCTCCGCAACCTGTTGTGGAACCAGAACCTGTTGCAGAACCAGAACCTGTTGAAGATCCCGTCAGTACAACAGAGGCTCTTGCTGTAGCTACAATGGAACCAGAACCAGATGTGGAGCCAGAGCCTGTTGAAGATCCCCTCAGCACAACAGAGGCTCTTGCTGCAACTACAGTGGAACCAGAAATGGAGCCTATAGAATCAGTCGCTTCAATAGATGAACCCTTGGAGGAAGATCCATCTTTAATTGACCCCTTTGCACCCATTATTCTTGTTCCAGCAGGAGAAAATCCACCAGAGGAGGATATAGCAAAAGTTGCATCCACAACCATTAAACCGCAACCACTGGCTTCACATACAGCACCCGTGACACCACCCAAGGAAGGTACAGTTGCAAAGAATGTCCTTTCAAAGGATGTAGATGCAAGCTACAAGGGCATGGTCAAAAGTCTTTCTGAACTTGAAAAGGGCAAGTACTATGTGCAGGTAGCAACCTTTGCGGAGCAAGAAAATATCGATAAACTGCTGAAGGAATATGGAAGCAAATATCCCTTTGTAATGGTTCCCTTAAAAAGTGGTTCGGCCATGCAAATGATGATAGGCCCCTTGAATGTAGATGAATATGGCACAGTCTTGGCACGATTTAAAAGTCTTGGATTTAACGATTCCTTTTTGAGAAAGATAAGATAATAGTTACCCTGAGTGGTCGGTATTAAAGCCGACCACTTTTTTTGCAAAAAAAAAGACGACCCACTGTTAAGCTGGGTCGTCTTTTCCACCTCAAGCTAAGTCAAACTGACTTAGAAAACTGTTCCAGATGGAATGACGGCATTCTTTCTAATAACAATAATGCCATTGGAGGTAAAGAAATCTCCGTGTTCTCCATCTTCATAAACCTTACCGCTTACACCAATTTGACAGTTGTCGCCAATGCGTGCATTCTTGTCTATGATTGTATTTGAAATCTTACAGTTGCGGCCAATTCCTAAGTGCGGAATACCCCTTTCTTCTGTAAGCTTTCTCTGCTCCAGGTTTTCGTAGCTGTCGGCACCCATACAGATGACACCATTCAGCTCGGTACCACCCTCAATAATAGTACGAACACCAATAATTGAATCATTAATTACAGCATCGGTGATAACACAGCCTTCTGTAGCCAAAGAACGATTCATTTCTGCCCTATTCAATTTTGAAGGCGGCAAGTTTCTGGGATGTGTATAAATTGGCTGATCCTCATCATAGAAATTAAATTTGGGATGAATACGAGTCAAATCCAAGTTAGCCTCGTAGAAGCTGCGGATAGTTCCAATATCTTCCCAATAGCCGTTGTAAACATAGGATTGAACCTTAGACTTTTTGATAGCCATAGGAATAATTTCCTTACCAAAGTCTGTAAAGTCATTGTCCAAGGCTGTCTGCATTGCCTCTGCATTAAAGATATAAATACCCATGGATGCAAGATAATCCTTACCTTCTGGCAAGCCTTCACGAGCAGTGTCTGGAACCTTCCAATCATCGATGTTTAAGTCTGGAGCAGGTTTTTCCATAAAAGCAGTTATGCGCTGCTCACCATCAATCTTCATAATACCAAACCCAGAAGCATCCTCACGGTTCACACAGGTAGTAGCAATAGTAATATCCGCACCAGACTCAATGTGCTTGTCCAAAAATGCTTTTAGGTCCATGCGATACAGCTGGTCACCGGAAAGAATGATATAATGAGTGGGATTTTGAGTTTCAAAGTGAACAAAGTTTTTACGTACAGCATCCGCAGTTCCTTCATACCAGCCAGAATGCTCCAAGGTTTGTTCAGCAGCCAAAATCTCTACAAAGCCATGAGAAAAGCGGTCAAAATTATAGGCTTTTGAAATGTGCATGTGCAAGGATGCAGAGTTAAACTGCGTCAAAATATAAATCTGACGGAATCCAGAATTGATACAGTTAGAAATAGGAATATCGACAATTCTATGCCGTCCACCAAAGGGAACAGCTGGTTTAGACCGCTCCTTTGTAAGGGGATACAAGCGGGTTCCCTTTCCGCCACCAAGAATAATAGATAAAACCTTTGCCATATTACCTCCAATTACAACTAAGACACACAAGAAATCACAAAACAAGAAAACCTACTATCCCGACAAGTCGAATAGAAAATTCCCCTTGAGTCAAAAATCTCGTCTTTATGCATTATCTTAGTATAACCCTCTTATGCTGAAAATGCAAATTTTTTTCTAAAATAACTAACCTCCATGAATTGCAGCGGTTAATTCATCAAGCGGGCTTTCCTTCTGGCAGGGGACGAATCTGCTTGTCATAGGTTTTTCGAAGAAAAATTGTACAAAGAATAACTGCGGCCACATCAGCTAGGGGAAAAGCCAACCAAACAAGATTTAAATTCCCCGTCTTGGATAAAAGCCAGGCAGCTGGAAGTAAAACAGTTAACTGACGGATGAGGGAGACATTCATACTCAACACTCCCCTTCCCAAGGCCTGAAATACGGAACCAGAAACAATACCAAATCCAGCGGTTAAAAAGCTAATGCTGATAATACGTAATGCAGGTATACCGATTTTTATCATTTCTGGTGAAGCATTGAAAAAGGAAAGCAAGGTTTCAGGAAAAATCTGGAAAATAATAAATCCCAAGGTCATAATTCCCGTGGCATAGAGAATACAAAGGATAATTGTCCTTTTAATACGAAGCCGATTTTCAGCTCCAAAATTATATGAAACGATGGGAATCATTCCATTATTAAGGCCAAAAACCGGCATGAATACAAAGCTGTTCAGTTTGATGTACACACCAAAGACAGCAATTGCTGTAGAAGTAAAACCCATGAGAATCCTGTTCATTCCAAAGTTCATAACAGAAACAATGGATGCCATAATGATGGAAGGAACACCAATGGCATAGATTGAACGAATTGTCTGAAAATGAGGGCGAAAATGCCTTACGTCTAATTTTACCTCGTGATTTTTTGTTACGTTAAAGTAGATGGAAAGGAACATACCAGCAATCTGTCCAATAACAGTAGCCCAAGCCGCACCTGCAACACCCATGGCAGGACAACCTAGCAAACCAAAAATCATAATGGGGTCAAGAATAAGATTTATAACCGCACCAGTACCCTGAGTAAACATGGTGTAAATGGTTTTTCCCGTAGCCTGCAAAATTCTATCATTTGTAATTTGTAGAAATAAACCGAAACACATAATGGAGCAGATTTGTAGATATTCACATCCGTACTGAATAATTTCCGGATCAGAGGTTTGACTTTGAAAAAATACGGGAGTAAATAACAATCCAAAAACAATAAACAAGAGGCTGCTGCACGCTGCTAGAAAAAGTCCATTGGAAGCAACCTTTCCTACTGCCTTAAAATCCTTTCGTCCCAAATTCATGGACAAGAGGGCATTAATACCAACTCCAGTACCGGTAGAGATAGCAATCATTAAATTCTGAATTGGAAAGGAAAGAGACACTGCGGTAAGGGCCTTTTCTCCGATTTTCGCAACAAAGATACTATCCACTATATTATACAAGGCTGTAACCAGCATAGACACAATCATAGGAAGGGACATAGTAATGATTAGACGATTGACAGGCATGACACCCATTTTATTTTCTTGTTGCAAACTGAACTCCAAACTATAAGACTTGTAATATTTTCTTAGATAATACAAGATATAGTAAAAAAAAGCAAATAGTGCAAATAGCAGAGAGACCTATACTAAACCAAAGGTTAATGATTGATTTGTGGTAAAGCTTTTTTCTGGGGGCAATCGTATCAGACCAGGTTTTTCTTTCCACTGGTGATTTGTGTCTTTAGTATCAGGGAGCCCATACCAGGGTTCTATACACACAAAGGGATGCTGGATGGATGGACTTTGCCACAAAACAAGGTAAGGATAGCCAGCAGTATTAACCTTTATACCCTCTCCAGTAGAAGAATCAACCAGGGCCACCCACTGGGAAGTAAAGTTTGCAAGAATATGACCACTGGCAAAAAATCCATCCTGCAAGATGACCTTTCCATCCTTGATGTGGGGATAGGGGATTGTTTTGGGAACAAAAACTCTTTTTTCCCCACTTAATTGTCTCCACTGTCCCAAAGGAAATCCATCTTCAGAAGATTGAATAAAATCAGGAATTTCGTCTTTCTCGAATTGAATTATAAAATCATTTTTGAAAGACTTTTTTGAACAAGAAATCCAAGGATAGACTAAACCTGTGTGGCTCCCAAGGCTAAAGGCTAGTTCTCCCCTTCCAGGATTATTAACGGTGGTACAAAATACCAGTGTAGAGTCCTCCAAACGATATTCTGTTTCGAACACAAAGGGCCAAGGAAAAATTTTTAAGGTATCCTCTGTTTCTGTAAGGCGCCACAAAACCCTGTCAGAAGAAGATTCCACCAAGGTGTGCTCAAAATCGCGAGCAAACCCATGATTTGGGAGGGGATATTCTTGTCCTTGCCAGAGATAGTAACCGTCCTTCAGCCTACCTACAATGGGAAAGAGTATGGGAGCACGGAATTTCCATACACCAGGATTTCCGTTCCAGATATGCTCTGCCCCAGTGGAAAGGTTTTTAAAGGAAAGGAGTTGGGCCCCATAGCTTGAAATGGTCGCTTGAAATTTATGGTTTGTAAGAGTGATTTCCATGAGGGCAGTATACAGGCATAAGCAAATCAAAACAAGGGCAAGAGTGAAAAAACCGATTTAAAATAAAAAAAGCCGGCAACTACCTACTTTCCCGCAAGAGCAGTATCATCGGCGTTGGAGGGCTTGACTTCCGTGTTCGGGATGGGAACGGGTATTACACCTCTACCATGGTCACCAGCAATGACTAGATACTACCATGATGCTGCTGTTTTGTCAAGTGATTTACAAGAAAATTATCAAAAAAATGTTCGGACTTACCGCTCCCCAGAAGGCAGTTCGTCGTTCTGGTAAAAAAAACACCCCGCCACCGGAGTGACAGGGTGCATGATTCACGTTAGAAAACGTCAGCCTCAAGCCTGGTGGCTTGATGAATGAGATTCTGCCGCCTTATTTGCTCAGTGCGGTAGAAACATCAACTGCAACGGCAACGGTGGCACCTACCATGGGGTTGTTTCCGATTCCCAGGAAGCCCATCATCTCCACGTGGGCGGGAACGGAGGAGGAACCTGCAAACTGTGCGTCAGAGTGCATGCGTCCCATGGTGTCTGTCATACCGTAGGAGGCGGGGCCAGCTGCCATGTTGTCGGGATGCAGGGTACGACCAGTTCCACCACCGGATGCAACTGAGAAGTACTTCTTTCCCTTTTCAACACATTCTTTCTTGTAAGTTCCGGCTACGGGATGCTGGAAGCGTGTGGGATTTGTGGAGTTACCAGTAATGGAAACGTCTACACCCTCGTGCCACATGATGGCCACGCCCTCACGAACATCGTCCGCACCGTAGCACTTCACCTTGGAGCGCTCCCCCTTGGAATAGGGAATCTCCTTCACCACCTTCAGCTCACCAGTGTAATAGTCAAATTGGGTCTGGACATAGGTGAATCCGTTGATGCGGCTGATAATCTGGGCGGCATCCTTTCCCAAACCATTAAGGATACAGCGCAGGGGCTCCTTGCGCACCTTGTCTGCCTTGGCAGCAATCTTAATTGCACCCTCAGCAGCGGCAAAGGATTCGTGACCTGCCAAGAAGGCAAAGCACTTTGTTTCTTCACGCAGCAGACGGGCAGCCAGGTTTCCGTGGCCCAGACCAACCTTGCGGTCTTCGGCAACGGAGCCGGGAATGCAGAAGGCCTGCAAACCAATTCCAATAGCCTCAGCAGCATCGGCGGCATTCTTGCATCCCTTTTTGATGGCAATAGCAGCGCCCACAACGTATGCCCACTTTGCGTTCTCAAAACAGATGGGCTGGGTTTCTTCTACGGTCTTGTAGGGATTGATACCAGCCTTGTCGCAAATATCTTTAGCTTCTTCGATTGAAGAGATTCCGTTTTCCTTCAGCGCCTTGTTAATCTTGTCGATACGGCGCTCATAGCTTTCAAATGTAATCTTATCTGCCATTTTCTACCTCCGCTCTACTCGTGCCGTGGGTCAATAAGCTTCACAGCACCATCTTCGGGAGTGGTGCGGCCATAAGAACCACGAGCCTTTTCCATGGCTGTGGCAGGATCATCACCCTTCTTGATAAAGTCCATCATCTTACCAAAGTGAATGAACTTGTATCCGATAATGGCACCTTCTTCATCAACAGCAACCTGCTCAACATAGCCTTCCGCCATCTCAAGATAACGGGGACCCTTCTTCAAAGTGGCAAACATGGTTCCAACCTGAGAGCGCAATCCCTTTCCAAGGTCTTCCAGAGAAGCACCGACTACCAATCCACCCTCACTAAAGGCAGACTGACTGCGACCATAAACAATCTGCAGGAACAGCTCACGCATAGCGGTATTGATAGCATCACAAACCAAGTCTGTGTTCAAGGCTTCAAGGATTGTCTTTCCGATGAGGATTTCGGAAGCCATGGCGGCAGAATGGGTCATTCCAGAACAACCAATTGTTTCTACCAATGCCTCCTGAATGATTCCTTCCTTGACATTTAATGTCAATTTACAAGCACCCTGCTGAGGGGCACACCAACCCACACCGTGAGTAAAGCCAGAAATATCCTTGACTTCCTTAGCCTGCACCCATTTTCCTTCCTGTGGAATGGGAGCTGGTCCATGATAGGCGGACTTAACCAGCGGACACATATGTTCCACTTCTGTCGAATACACCATAGATTTCTCCTCGAAAAAATTGAAGAATTTGTCCCACGTTGGAACATAGCCAGTATAACATATCTATAGCTAAAAATGCTAGTATTTGTATAAATTTTGTAACAAATGGTTTGACAGGGGGGTTCCTTCAATATATACTGACTTGATAGTTCATAAGGAGGAGTTATGAAAAAAAAACTATTTATTGGAATATTGCTACTTGTTTCAATAAATTTATTTGCCCTTGATTCCACCGAGCCAAAATACAAGATTGGAGACAGGGGACCTGCAGGTGGAATTATTTTTTCAATTTCTGGTAACAATATTTGGGAAGTGAGTGAATATCTAGGGCACATGCGATGGGACAAGGCTTTTAGAGCCTGCCCTGAGTATCATGGAGGCGGATACAACGATTGGTATCTTCCTACCAAGGATGAGCTAGAAGATATTTACTACAATCTTGTCAAGCCTGGAATTCTAGAGACCACGGATACCTACTGGTCTTCCAACATGGAAGAGAGCATGACCTTGTGGGCGTACAACTATAAAAAAGGCAGGCCGGGCCTATACGGAATTACAAGGGAATTTGCTGTTAGAGCAGTGCGTCACTTTGAAATGCATGAGTAGTGACACCGTCACTTTGAAATGCATCAATAACAGGTCTTTCACCTAGTCATCAAGAAAAAACGCAGGATTTGACCCCTGCGTTTTTTCTTAGTAAGATTAACCTTCCAAAAGCTGCCCCAACATGGTATCTACCATAATCAAACAGCGGGGCACGTGGAAGGGACCCTTAAAGGTACTTCCCTTGGTAGAAGGCATGGTGGGCTTGCCATCACGACGACGATAACCATACCATTCACCATATTCTGGATCGCAAAAATACTTCTTGCATTAATCTACAAGCCTGTTGAACCAATCGAGATATACCTCATTGCCAGTATCACGATAAATCATAAGGCTGGCAATCAGCATTTCGTTATGAGGCCACCACAGTTTCATGTCATGCTCATAGGCCTCCGGGGGATTTCCAAGACAATCAGTAAAGTACAACAAGCCCTCATACTCATTGTCCCAGCCACCCTTAGCAGCCCAATCAAAGATTGTGATTGCCCTTTGATGGATTTCCCTAGCCTCTTCAGGCTTACCCCCAGTAGAAGCCAGGTGGTTCGCATACTCCATCAAGAACCAGCTGCATTCAATATCGTGCCCCGGATTTACAACACGACCAGCAGTTACATCCTTCCAGAACTCACCATCTTTACCAACAGTTTCCAAGGTGCACTTTAAATCCTCACGCATATGGTACTTGAAGATGGTTTCAACACATTCAGAAGCATGCTTGTTATACTCAGCTGCATTGTCTGGATCGGTGCGGCGCATGACACTGGTAATGTTCAGGAAAATCATAGGCTCCCCGAGTCCTCTACCTTGACGAGTCTCAGGCTCCACCTTTGGACCCATTCCGGTAGGATCGGCAACAAGACCATTATTAAGCTGATAAATCATCTTATAAGCCCTTCTTGCCCGCTCCAGATGAACCTTGTCCCCTGTTACACCGTAATATTCAGCATTAGCAATGGCATAAAAACCTTCACTAAAGCAATAACGGCGCTGACGGAGGGGACGGCCATCCTCTGTTACCTGAAAATAAAGCCGATTTCCTGCCCTGTGATTGATACAGTGATTTTCTAAAAAATCCAAACAACTCTTGGCGGCTTCCAACCACTCAGGCTTCTTTCCATAAACACTACAAAGATAGGAAAAGGTCCAAGCACAGCGTCCCTGCATCCAAACACTTTTATCGGTAGAATAAATTCTACCACTGCGATCGAGACAGGTATATACCCCGCCGTGCTTTTTATCCATTCCGTTTTTAAGCCAGAACTCTACACAAGCATCCAGCTCCTTTCTTACCCACTCTCTGGTTGCAAGCAATGAATCCTTGTCCATAATCCCCCCAGCTAGCAGGTAATTTTACTACAAAATGCCACAGCATCATCAATCATTGCGCGACATTTTTCTACAGTAGCCATATCCTCTGGAATGAGATTTGCCAAGGGCTTGCGCACACCTCCGCACTCAACTCCATCCCTCATGGAAATAATCTTCTTCTCAACAGCGTACATATTTCCATGACAACTGCACATGGCAGTGATAATATCATTGGCCTTGTACTGTACTGTCTGGGCTTCCTCTAAACGACCAGCCCTTACTAGCTTTTCAATTAGAAGATACAGCTCAGGCATCACTCCGTAGGTTCCACCAATGCCGCCGTCAGCACCAATGGCCAGCCCACCAACAAGCTGCTCGTCTGGCCCATTAAAAACAACATGGTCGTTTCCACCAGCAGCCTTGAACATTTGAATGTCCTGAATGGGCATGGAGGAATTCTTTACACCAATTACATTCTTGTTTTCCATCATCTTTTTATACAGTGGCACTGTTAAAGAAACACCTGCCAACTGAGGAATATTGTAGATGACAAAATCTGTATTGGGAGCAGCAGAAGAAATATCATTCCAGTACTGGGCAATAGCATGGTCCGGCAACCTAAAGTAAATCGGAGGAATTGCAGCGATGGCATCCACACCAAGACTCTCAGCATGGGCAGCCAGCTCCATACTGTCTGCAGTGTTGTTACAAGCAACATGGGCAATAATTGTCAACTTACCCTTTGCAACGGCCATCACATTTTCCAGAGTGATTTTTCTCTCCTCCTTTCCCTGGTAAATACACTCACCAGAAGAACCACAGACGTACAATCCTTTTACACCCTTATCTACCATAAGTTGAGCAAGAGCTCTGGTCCTTTCAGGAGAAATAGAGCCATCATCGTTATAACAGGCATAAAATGCAGGAATAATTCCCTGATATTTTGTCAAATCTTTCATAAAAATCAACCCTTAACAGCACCCATGGTGATGCCCTTTGTAAAGTATTTTTGGAAAATCAAGAACACAATAATGATAGGAACAGAGGCCAAGGCGGCACCTGCCATCAAAAGACCATAGTCTGTGGAACTTTCACCCTGCATGGTGGCAATACCAAGAGAAATGGTAAGGTTCTTGTTTGAGGTCAACATAATCAACTGCATGAAGTAGTCATTCCATGAGTTGATGAAGGTAAAGATGGCGCAGGCTCCAACACCCGGCTTAATCATGGGGAACATAACATCGGTAAAGGTTCTCCATTCACTTGCACCATCAATACGACAGGCCTCCACCATTTCCGTTGGAATACCTTCTGCAAACTGTTTGACCAAGAACACACCAAAGGGCCAACCAACGATGGGGAAAATTGCTGCCCACAGGCTGTCGTAGAGTCCCAATGCAGACATTTCACGCAGCAAAGGAATGAGAATAACCTGTTTGGGCAAAGCCATAGCACATACAACCAGAGTAAAGATGAGAGTACGTCCAACAAAACGCTTCTTTGCCAAAACATATCCCGCCATAGCAGCAGTAATACAAGTCAAAAGCATGGATGCTACAGACATGAATACAGTATTCAAAAGCCAACGAATGGCAGCAGGGACTGTAGGTCCATCCAATCCAAAGATTGAGAAC
Organism: Spirochaetaceae bacterium; assembly: GCA_017936345.1. GTDB lineage: Bacteria > Spirochaetota > Spirochaetia > Treponematales > Treponemataceae > Treponema_F. The sequence continues at coordinate 4,353 of JAGBFT010000092.1, read as the reverse complement.
AGGGGAGCTGAACGCTTATCCATCAGGCGCACAAAGTTATCCAAAATCCATTCGGAAGGAATCCAAACTGGAACAGTGGCATTGATTTCCCGACCAGTTTTAAATGCACCGGTAATAATCCAATACAAGGGGAAGGTAAACAAGATGCCAATAATAACGATTACTGCATAGGAAAGGTAATCCCATCGGCTCTTGTTAAGATTTGTCTTTATTGTCAAATTTTGCGTTGCCATAGTCTCTCCTACTTTTCCTGTCCCAGCTTAAACTGAACTGCTGACAAGACAGCAATAATAATAGCAAGAATTACACCCATAGCATTACCATAACCATACTTAAACAGCTTGAAGGCATTGTAATAGATGTAATACATAATAGTCATAGTTGAGTTGCTTGGTCCACCCAGGGTCAACAACTGAATCAAGGCAAAGCACTGGAAGGAGTTGATGGTAGTGATGACCAAAATATACAAGGTGGTAGGCATCATCTGGGGCCACTTGACCTTCCAGAAAGCCATTAAAGATGTAGCACCGTCTACCTTTGCAGCTTCAATCAAAGACTTGTCAACATTGTCCAGGGCTGAAACATACAATACAATGGGTTGCCCAACAGATGTTGTCAACAAAATCAAAATGATACAACCCAGGGCAAAGCGAGGATCACCAAGCCAGTTGATGTTACTTTCAAGCAAGCCTAAAGAAGTACCGACATAATTGAATACACCGTAATAATTGTTGTACATCCACTTCCAAACCATAGCTACCGCAACAGAACCAGTAACCACAGGCAAGTAAAAGATACACCGGAAAGCAGATGTAGCAGCTACGTGCATTTTACTAATAACGGAGGCAACCCACAAGGAAAAGAAACAAGTGATGGGAACGGATACCAAAACAATGACCATTGTATTTCTTAGCGCTATCCAGAAAACCTCATCCTGAAACAAGGTCATGTAGTTTCCAAAACCTACAAATATATCTTCACGACCCATGGTGGCGTCAAAAAAGCTAGTAAACACACACATAAACATGGGGTATACCACGAACATGATAAAGAACAACAAGAAGGGAAGCAAGAAGAGATAAGCAGATATAGTCTCATGACGAACCAACCGATTATTCAAGGAACCTGCCCCAAGTTTTATCTTTGCCAAAGTTTCCTCCATCTCAAAAAACATAATTTATATTCTAGACAACAAAATCTATCATGCAATCCAGACCGACATATAAAACATTTGATGTAAAACCGAAATTTTAGTTCTTACTTAGTAAAAAAGCCCTCCCCCAAGAAACTTTCAACTTCATGGAGAAGGACTTTCAGTGCATATTACAAACGTCTATAGCTTATTTTGCAGCGGCGTTTGCATTGGCAGCATACTGAGCAACAACAGCAGCAACATTCTGTCCAGCACCAACCTGCTGCAGCATGTTCCACCACTGTGTACGTGCTTCTGCCCAGCCATTAGTTACCTGATAGTAGTCACCCAAGTAAGGCATAAGAACATTGTAGCTGTTCATTACAGCATTGTCTGCCCAAATCTTGGAAATGTCTCCACCATCTGTTGTGTCGCGAACTGCAAAGTAGTTGGCAGCCTTAACAGCATCAGCAGTGGCAGCAGAGTCACACATATACTTGATGAAGGTCTTGGCAGCGGCAATCTTGTCAGCATTTCCGTTGTCAAAGATACCGAATCCCCAGATACCACCCTGCAGCTTGGTGTCAGTTCCCTTCTGTGAGGGGAATGCCACGAACATGATGTCGTCACCATTAAGGGTCTTTTCAGCACCAGTGTTGGCAGAGTTGGGGTTCAACTGCTGGGCGATGTTCCAGCAGAATGCCATCTGCAGTGTTCCGTTGTAGAACAGAGCAATCTCGTCACCACCGGCGATACCAGCGTCAAAGTTGATTCCGTCAGTAGCATACAGCTTCTCAAGGGCCTGTACGTTCTTGGGATCATCCCATGTGTACTTGGTGTGGGCAGCATCAGTGAAGGTTCCACCATAGAGGTTGTTTACGAGAGCACGTGTTCCCTGGTCTCCACCCTGTCCTACGCAGTAAACAGCACCAACATTCTTGTATCCAGCCTTGTAGAGAGCGTCTACAGCCTTAAAGAAGTTGTCTGTTGTCCATGTGCGTGTAGCCTGGTCAATGTACTGGAGAGCTCCAGCCTTTTCAAAAACTGTCTTGTTGATAGCCATACAATGAACGGTCATAACCAAGGGATACTCATAGGCAGCACCACTTTCTGTGAAACAAGCGGCCAGGGCAGCAGGATTGATTTCTGCCTTGTCCTTTGCATCATAGAGGTCAGAGATGTCTACCATCTTTCCCTTTGCACCCCAGTTGGCAACCAAGCGCTCTGGACCTTCCATGATAAGGTCAGGAGCAGCTCCACCCTCGATGGCAGTGTTAACCTTGTCGTCACCATCGGCATAGGTCAGGTAGTCAACAGTAACCTTGATTCCAGGGTTGGCAGCATGGAAATCTGCCAGCAAGGCGTCAACAGTCTTCTGGTCTCCCCATCCACCGATTGGATAGGTCCACAAAGAAATCTCTGTCACTCCAGCAGCAGAGCTAGAAGCGGGGGCCTTTTCCTTTCCACCACCAGCAAAAACAGTTGCGAGACACAGCAGAACTGCTATGCCAGCTACAATCTTTTTCATTAGTTTCCTCCTAATAAAATCTTCTTCACACTAAATGAAGTATACTTGTATTCTAGTTTACACTATGATGTTTGTCAACATTTTTTTTATCAGATTGAGAATTTTTTTATTATAAATTTTAAACACTCCTTTTTATCCAATTTATCTGTAACACAAGTTGACATAAACTTGGAATTTACTGTACTTTTTGAATATGCTCACTCAAGGTAACCACATTAAAACAGAAATTTGTTCCTCAATTCAAAACCGAATTCGTTCGGGTGAATACAAGCCCGGTGAAAAACTGTCGGAGAACCTGCTGGCAACAGAGTTCAACTGTTCCCGAATGCCTGTACGAGAAGCTTTAAAGCATCTTGAACAAGATGGTCTGGTAATTATACAACCTAAATCAGGAACCTATGTTCGTGAATACTCCCAAGAAGAGATTTGTCATGCCTTGGAAATTCGAGCCTATCTGGAAGCCCTGGCCTTTGCCCTTGTCATAGAAAAGAATGTTGACATCGGCGTTATGGAGGAGCAGATTGAAAAAATGAGGGCCTGCATCGAAGGGGAGAATTTTGACTTGTCCTCTTTTGGTGAATGTCATTTGAAATTCCATGAGACTATGATTATGCTAGCGGGCAATCTTTTTTTATCTGATTTGTACAATAAGCTTCATCTTAATGCCCTGCAAAAAATATTTTTTGACCCCATGACAAAAGAGGAAATGATTTTTACTCACGAAGAACACCAAAAAATTCTTCAATATATTAAGGACAAGAATCCAGAGGGTGAGCAGTTCATCAAGATGCACCTCTGGAAAAGAAGAAACTCCTAATTCTCGTGGCAACTATCTTTTTTTCGAGTTAACTTTATTCGCTTTTTTGGTCTTTTGTGGGACTGCATTTTTACTTGTACAAAAAAAAAGACTGCTTGGAAAACCAAGCAGTCTTTTTTTTGCGGCGAACCTGACTTGAACAGGCACAGCTCGCGCCACCAGCACCTCAAGCTGGCGTGTCTACCAATTCCACCATCGCCGCTCACGTTGCAGTAACAACAGGAAGGATGATACCACAACGACAGCTTTGTGTCAAGCAAGTCAATATGCAGAGCCAAGTCCGCCGGGCTTTACCTGGAAGTGGCTGAATTCCATGCCAAAGGAGGCCCGCCCCTGGGTGACAGAGCGCAGGTTGGTGGAAAAGCCGAACATCTTGGCCATGGGAGCCTGGGCGTGGATGATGTCTCCCCCCGCCTTGTCCTCCAGACTCAGGATAATGCCGCTTCGCTGGGTCACCTGGCTCATGGCATCCCCCACAAAGTCCTTAGGACAGACAATGTCCACGTTCATCACTGGCTCCAGAAGCTCAGGATTCGCCTTGCTGCACACCGCATCAAAGGCGGCAACGGCACAGGCTTCGAAGGCAAAGGCAGTAGAAGTCAGCTCATTGTAGTCCAAACCAGTGACAGTGACAGCAATGTCGGTGCAGGGATAGCCGTACCTGATGCCGGCACCAAAGGAATTCTCGATGCCCCGCTGCACAGCTTCAAAGATTTCAGCTGGTACTGCAGGATTTTTGTAGTTGCAGATGTAGCTATTGCCCTTGCCCGTCTCCCGTGGCTCCACCTGGAGTGTGATGCCAGCCTTGTTCTCCTTGCCCCCAAGGACACGGTCGTACTGCTCCGTGTGGCTGGCGGCGGCGGTGACGGACTCACG
>JAGBFT010000091.1 GCA_017936345.1 Spirochaetaceae bacterium | reverse complement strand
TTCAGATGACTGGCAGACTGAGCGTTGCTATATGAATGCCGGTTCAATAAAACTTCAAAAGGAGCTTCTGTTTGACGCAGCATGATGGATTTGCGGCTTTTTTCAGGAACAAAATTGCGAACTAAACTTGACACTACCTTTTATTTGTAAAAACATTTCTTTTGCCACATATCCCCATACATTACACTTTACTTTATATGTGTTTCATTGTATTGTGAAAATTGATGTTTAGAAACCACTTATTTCGGAGAGGAAAATAATGAAAAGATTTTTTAATAAGTTTACCTGCTTGACGGCTGTAATTATGCTGGCAGTCTTTGTATCCTGTGGGAATCTCAGCAATACCAGTAGCGTTACCCCCCCCCTCCAACTCAACACTCTTTAGTAACGCCAACAGACTTTACTGCAACTGAATCAAAAACAAAGTATGATGAAATTATGTTGACTTGGAAAGAAGTTGAAGGTGCCTATGGATATAATGTATTTATGGCCAAAAACAGTGACTTTTCCGATTCAGGTTCAGAAACACCCGAAGAAATAGTCAGTACAACATCTGCATCTATACAAGTATCCACTGGAACAAATTATTTCCGTGTTCAGGCGTATAAAGTAGGTAATGAGGGAAAGTGGATATATTCGGAGTTCAGCTCTGTCGTAGAGTATACCAGTATCGAACCAGATTCAAACACACCACCCAAATATGTGTCTGCCGTTCAATCAAAGGAATATGGAAACAAAGTTCTGCTCACTTGGCAAGACAATGGCTCTTGGAGATATAATGTCTATTACAGCACTACAAATGATTCAACTACTGCGCAAAAATATGGTAGGGATTCAAGCGAACATCAACTGTTAATCCATCTCACTGAGAGCAATACCTATTATTTCTGGGTGAAAGCTGCAGATGGGGGGAATAATGAAGGAGATTTCAGTGAGGTAGCCACCTGTAAATTCACCTCATCAACCATCACCGCTCCTCAAAACCTCTCAGCTACACGAGAACCTGGAAAAAACATCATAAACCTCACTTGGAAAGAGAGCGGTGCATATAGATATAGAATTTATTACAATACTGAGGACAATCGGGAAGGGGCCAAAGATGTAGAGTCCAATATATTTTCCAAAACATTCATCGACAGCAACTCCTATTCCTTCAAGGCTAAAGAAGATGGCCATTATTATTTCTGGGTAGTTGCAGAAAATGCAGATAAAAGCGAAATCGGATGGAGTGAGAGTGCTAGCTATAACTTTACCGTGATAAAGCCCAAGACACCAACAAACCTTTCTGTTGAAGTCAGCGGCGGTATGATTTTCATTTCCCATACGAAGATAGAAGGAATGGATTACACCTATTATTATAATACTGAAAGGAATACAGCAACTGCAAAAACGGCGTTCTCGGTTTATAATTTTTATTTTAATAAATCTGGAACATGGTACTTCTGGGTAACAGCAAGGGATTCTTCTGGCGTTGAAAGCGATTTTAGCTACCCAACCGAGGCAGAGGTCACCCCCTATTAGCACCAGAGCCGGAAGGAGCAGCAGGTCAGGCATGGTCTCTCGCAAAGCTTGGCCAAGGGATTGCCCTGTGGTTATGGGCAATCCCTTTTTTATTCCAAATTTTTTCCGGGACAAGGAACTAGATGGGACACAAGGAGTGAGTGCTAGCTGCCATTTCCCCGCTCCTTAGTCTGGCCATGCAGAGCCAGCCAATACCTTCCGAATTTCCTTGGCAGATCTATTGTTTCGGTGTCACCTTCACCACAATGGCATTTCCCTCCAGTGCAGTGGACAAGGTTGCACCATTGAGCATACCCATTGCGGAAGTCATTGAGGCAGGCAAATCCGTCACAATAGGCTGCAATTTTTTCAGATCATCGTCGGTAATCTGATACCCGCCTGTTCCCTGAAAGGCAGTCCACTTCCCCGCAGACAAATTAGACAGGTCTGTTTCCACCGTGATGGGGGTGGTCATGGTCAGGGCTCCATCTATACTTCCTCCAGAAGAAGCGTTTGGTAAATAAATTCCTCCATAGGGCAAACCTGTAGTCGGATTGGTTCCGCCGCTGGAAATCGCCGGGTTGCCGGAGAGAATCAAATTTCCTCGATCACACAACACTGCACGGCCATTGTCACTGGTAATGCTGCCTCCACTGATGGTCAGATTGCCAATACTATTCACACTGATAGCTCCTTCCCCGGTTGAAGAAATACTACCACCAGTCACTATCATAGGGCCATTGTTCTGCACACTGACAAAGACTCCTTCGATACTGCCACTTTTTATGACTAGTGTAGCATTGTTCTGCACACTAGAAATACCCGTATCAACGCAGGTCGTAAGTATTTTGCCTCCACCTATGGTATCAGTAATAGTCAGATGTGCATCCCCGTCTATAACAAGCACGTTACTCATTGGATTTTCCATCGTCATGCCATTCAAATCCAGAGTAAAAATACCACGTGAAATATACACATACTCACCTGAATAATTCTGTGTCACGTACAGGGTACTTCCATCCTTAGAGTAAGCATCAAGAATGGCACCACTTAAGGTCTCATGTTCCTTCCGGGAGGTTCCGTCCGCCTCCACCACCACAGCGGCAATTCCCGCGGCGGCTGTCACCCGCCACTTGGCATACAGGGTAGTATCCTCTGTGGCGGTGAAGCTGGCCTTGTCAGCATAGCTTGCTCCCGAACCGTCAGCCATAGTGTTCCAGCCATTGAATGCCCAGCCCGACCGCTGGAATTCATTGGCAGACAGAGACTGGGTTGTCCCTGCGGTGAAGGTCTGGGACTCCATGGTTCCCGTACCGCCGTTGGCGTTGAAGGTGACGGTGTAGGTCACAGGCTGTTCCTGCTGTGGTGTACTTGGATCCACCTCCGTCTCACAGCCGGTCAAAGTCAATCCTGTAATGATTGCCGCCAGCAGAAACAGTCCTGCCAGCACAAACTTCTTGGATTTCTTCATTTTAGAATCCTCCTTTACAAAATTTTATTTTTTCCCGAGCAAACTGCCGGGATGATGACTGGGGAAAAACGATTTAAACGCAGCGAGGCCACAGACGGAAATTCCGCCTGCGGCCTCGCTTGTATGGGAAAGGGTATTTGCTCTGTAAATACTATTATACTGTATGCTGTATGCCGTGTTCTATGTTCTGTGTTCTGTGTTCTGT
>JAGBFT010000090.1 GCA_017936345.1 Spirochaetaceae bacterium | reverse complement strand
TGCCGCTCTCGCAGGCACAATCCCGCAGGGAAATCCCCATGGTGATGGCTCGCACATCAAGCTTGTACTGCATAAACATGTTCACGGTCTGCTGAATCTCAAGGGGAGAAAAAATCACTGGAAACCTCCGGGCCGATGTTTCGGCAAAGTGAAATTGAACGTCAACGTGGATTGTAGCGGATTTTGCGGGATTGGGGAACTAGGAGGTAGGAACGAGGAGTTAGGAGGCGGGAGAAAAAAACTCCCTGCCGCGGGGACAGGGAATTTTTGAGTTATGCCATTGACTTACTTGCGGATTTCATCAAAAGTTTTGTCTTGTAGCTGTAATGAGTCGATTTTTCGTGGTTCCTCTTATTATTAATATTGACAAAAAAAAACTTAGTGTGTATACTTCACAAACCTGTTATTTTGGCAGTTCGCCTCTGTAGCTCAGTCGGCAGAGCGCAACCATGGTAAGGTTGAGGTCAGCGATTCGATCCCGCTCGGAGGCTTTTCTTTCATCGGCAGTCCAGCCGGTATTTTTGTCTGAGGAGAAAGGAAATGGCTAGCAAGAAAAAAACCGCTATCGAAATTATCGCCCTGCAGTGCAGCGAGTGCAAGCGCAAGAACTATACCACCTACAAGAATCGAAAGAATATCCAGGGTAAGTTGGAATTGAACAAGTATTGCCCCTTTGATCGCAAGCATACCTTGCACAAGGAAACAAAAGCAAAATAGGGATTTAGTGAGCTACATTGTAGTTCTCTATATATTTAGGTCAGTAGCTCTAATGGTAGAGCGTCGGTCTCCAAAACCGAATGTTGAGGGTTCGAGTCCTTCCTGGCCTGTATCTTTTTATTGATTAGGGACTGTCATGGGAAAGATCATCCGTTTTTTCAAGGAATGCATTGCAGAGCTTAAGAAGGTGGTATGGCCTTCTCGCAGTGATGCACTTTCTTCTGTAAAAGTTGTATTGATTTCCACAATTATCATTGCACTGATTCTTGGCCTGTTGGATCTAGTTTTTGTAACTGGAATGAACCTGATTTTTTAATGGATATTGTAAATGGCAAGGGGTTGGTACATTCTGCATACCTATACAGGGTATGAATCCAAAATTGAAAAAACCATTCGTCTTCTTGTAGAGTCAGGCGAGTTGTCATCTGACGTTGTTCTTGATATTAAGGTTCCGGTTGAAGAGGTTGTAGAAATTAAAGAAGGGAAGAAAAAAGTTTCTACTAAAAAATTCCTTCCTGGTTATATCATGATTGAACTTGATTTGCCTGACATCGGGTGGAAGGGGACTTGTTCCACTATTCGCCGTATTCAGGGTGTGACTGGTTTTGTTGGAGCAAGTCCTGAGGTTCGTCCCCGTCCAATTTCAGTAGATGAAGCTAAGGCATTATTGCAGAAGTCTGGTGATATCAAGGGTGAAAAACCCACACGTCTCAAGCAGAGTTTTTCTGTTGGAGAGCAGGTTAAGATTATTGAGGGATCCTTTACCTCGTTCTCTGGTACCATCGAGGATGTGAACCTTGAGAAGGGTAGGCTGCGTGTAACCGTCAATATTTTTGGACGTGATACACCGGTAGATTTAGGTCTGTTACAGGTCGAAAAGATTTAGAAAGATTTCCGAGGTTCTGCCTCGGTATTCTTGTTTTGGGAGAGTCAGACTGCGTTGTGTGTTCTGTCTCGCTAGGTGGATTCATAAGAATCTGTCATACCAATGTAAGGAGTGATATATGGCTAAAAAAAAGGTGACCGCCGTTATTAAACTGCAGTGTCCTGCAGGAAAGGCAACACCTGCACCCCCAGTTGGTCCTGCTCTTGGACCTCATGGTGTAAGTGCCCCTGTGTTTGTGCAGCAGTTCAATGACCGCACAAAGTCAATGGAACCAGGGCTTGTGGTTCCTGTTGTTATTACTGTTTATCAGGATAAAACCTTTACATTCATTCTCAAAACTCCCCCTGCTGCTGTTCTTATCAAGAAGGCTGTTGGGATTGATAAGGGAGCCGCCAATCCATTGCGGGATAAGGTTGCAACCTTGTCTAAGGAGAAATTGGAGGAGATTGCAAAGATAAAGATGCCTGATATCAATGCAAATGATCTTGAGGCAGCAAAGAACATTGTTGCTGGAACTGCCCGCAGTATGGGTGTAGAGGTGGAGCGTTAATATGAAGCACGGAAAAAAATATCTTCAGGCGCTTGCAAAGTACGAGCCCGAAAAGCTGTATGATTTGGACCAAGCTTGTCAGGTTGTAAAGGACATTAAGTTTGCAGGTTTTGATGAAACTGTAGAGGTTCATGTTAATTTGCGTCTCACTAAGAGCCAGACAATGCGCGACACCTTGGTGTTCCCCCATCAGTTCAAGGGTGAGAAGAAGGTGCTGGTTTTCTGTAAGGAAGACCGCATTAAGGAAGCCTTGGATGCTGGTGCAACCTATGCTGGTGCTGATGAATACATTGAAAAGGTTAAGGGCGGCTGGTTGGATTTCGATGTAGCTGTTGCAACCCCCGATATGATGAAGGATGTTGGACGCCTTGGTATGGTATTGGGTCGCAAGGGATTGATGCCTAACCCTAAGACTGGAACTGTCACTGCTGATATTGTCCAGGCAATTGCCGAACTGAAGAAAGGACGTACTGAGTTCCGTGCCGACAAGACAGGTGTTGTACACATCGCTGTTGGTAAGGTTTCCATGGATACGGACAAGATTGTGGAAAATGTAAAGGCACTTATTTCTGAGATTATTAGAAAGAAGCCTTCTGATGCAAAGTCGGGCTTTGTTCAGTCTGTTTCAGTAAGCTCTACAATGGGTCCTGGTGTTTGGGTCAACTATAAGGAAGGAGAGTAAGAATGGCTATTAAAGCAAAGAAAGTCCAGCCTGCAAAGGTAGAGGCCATTGCTGCAGCAAAGGCTGTTCTGGAAACTGGTTCTGACTACATTTTTGCAGATTATCGTGGATTGACAGTGGAGCAAATTTCTGCACTTCGCAAGCAACTGCGGGAAAAGAACTGTACTTTCAAGGTTATCAAGAATAACTTTGCACGCATTGCATTTGAAGAGATGCAGGTTGAGGGTGTTGCGGAGTACTTGGCTGGACCTACAGCTATTGCTTTGTCGACAGAGGATACAAATGAAGTTGCAAAGATTTTATATGACTTTGCAAAAGAGACACCTGCCCTTGAAATCAAGGGTGGCTTGATTGACAAAGAAAAGTATGATGCAGCTAAACTGGAAGCATTCTCAAAGCTCCCGGGAAAGAAGCAGTTGATTGCAATGATTATGTCTACAATCAACGCTCCTATACAGAAACTGGCCGCAACATTGCAGGCCTATGTGGACAAAAAATCAGAAGGTGGAGAAGCGGCAGCCGAGTAATCAATGCCGGTAATCTAGCAGTTTGTTAGATTTCACCTATGATAAGGCACAGTCAGGCTTCAGGCGCTGTCCTCCTGTCTGTGTATAAAATTAATGCCTATTGAATAAGGAGAAGATAATATGGCAGCTTTAACTACAGATCAGATTCTTGATGCAATTGCTTCAATGACAGTTTTGGAAGCATCCGAGCTTGTAAAGGCTATGGAGGAGAAGTTCGGTGTAACCGCCGCAGCTCCCGTTATGGTAGCCGGTGCTGGTGCGGCTCCTGCCGCTGCTGCTGAAGAGCAGACTGAGTTCAATGTAACTCTCGAAAGTGCCGCCGCTGATAAGAAAATTGCAGTTATCAAGGCTGTTCGTGGAATTACCGGTTTGGGTCTTAAGGAAGCCAAGGAGTTGGTTGAGGGTGCACCCAAGCCACTTAAAGAAGGTGTTTCCAAGGAAGAAGCAGAAAAGATTAAGAAAGAAATTGAAGAAGCAGGTGGAGTTGTTAAGATTGCATAAGTCTTGGCTACAGCCTTGGCCGTGCCAGAAGATCTGGTGCGGCTACTTGTTGAGTCTATTCTGATTTCTCGTTTTATTTGTTGCTGCCGGGAGTTTTTCTCGGTGGCTATATCTGTTTAGAATACACATCAGTCAAGGGGGGATTTGATGTTCGCAAAAACTCGGACGATTAATCGTCAGTACATAGGCAAAAATATCCAGAGTTTTATGGATTTGCCCAACCTCATTGATATCCAACTTTCTTCTTATGAGAGTTTTTTGCAGAAGGAAAAACTGGACAATAATGAACCACTCGCAGAACAAGGACTTCAGGAGGTTTTTTCTTCCACATTCCCTATCGAAAGTCCCAACGGTGATATGATTCTCGAGTATGAATATTACGAACTGGATGAAAAAAATATAAAATTCTCTGAGCTTGAATGCAAACAGAAGGGATTGACTTACTGTGTTCCCTTAAAAGCTCGTATCAATTTGAATTTTCAGCAGACGGGAGAAATCCGTCAAAAAGATATATACATGGGAGACATTCCCCTTATGACCGATCGTGGTACCTTTATTATCAATGGTGCCGAGCGTGTTGTTGTTTCCCAGATTCACCGCTCCCCTGGTGTTATTTTTAGTCATGATAAGGGTGTTTATTCCAGTCGAATTATTCCTTATCGTGGAAGTTGGCTGGAATTTGAAATCGATCAAAAGAAGGAATTGATTTACGCAAAGATTGAGCGTAAAAAGCGTATCCTGGGAACTATTTTCTTGCGTGCTTTGGGTTTTACTACTCGTGAAGAAATAATCCGTTGTTTTTACGACACAGAAAAGGTGACCTTGGAAGACACTCCTGAATCCAAAGAGAAGCTTGTGAATCGAGTGTTGGCCGATGCTATATATATCACCGATGCTGAAACCGGGGAGTCCAAGAAATTGTTCCGTGCTGGTGATAAACTTCACTTGCACAATATTGACGAGTTGATTCTCAATAAAATTTCGGATTTGACTGTTATCCGTTTTGGAGAGCCAAAAAACAATAAGACCTCAAATAGTGGTGATGATACTTCATTGAGTTCTCAGATGATTATCAACTGTTTTGAGAGGGAGGAAATTCGCTTTGCAAAGGAGGGGTTTGATTCGGATGAGCCTACAAAAGAAGAGGCTATATCAGCCGTTTATAGCGTTCTTATGCCAGGAGAATCTATCCTCGTTGAAAATGCTGAAAAGGATTTGATGAAAATGTTCTTCTCAAATGATCGCTATGATTTGGGAAGAGTTGGTCGTTATAAACTCAATAAGAAATTTGGCTACAAGGAAGATATTCAGGAGCATACCCTAGTTAAGCAAGACATCATTTCAACAATGAAGTTCCTTATCAAGGTTTATGTTGGAGATTCTCCACTCGATGATATTGACCACTTGGGGAACCGTCGTGTTCGCTCCGTTGGTGAGTTGATGACTTCAGACTTGAAGGGTGCTTTCAATAAGATGGCAAGGATTGCCAGAGAGCGTATGAGTTTGAAGGAAACAGAAACTCTTCGACCTCAAGATTTGATTTCCATCAAGCCTATTGTCGCCAAGATTAAAGAGTCTTTTAGTTCCAGTCAGTTGTCTCAGTTTATGGATCAGGTAAACCCCCTTGCTGAGTTAACCCATAAGCGTCGTTTGAATGCATTGGGACCTGGTGGTCTCTCTCGAGATCGTGCCGGAATTGAGGTTCGTGATGTTCACTATACTCACTACGGCAGAATGTGTCCCATTGAGACTCCTGAAGGACCAAATATTGGTTTGATTGTTTCTCTGGCCATCTATACCCGTGTTAATGAATACGGTTTCCTGGAGGCTCCATATCGAAAGGTTGTGGATGGACGTGCCACGGATGAGGTTGATTATCTTTCTGCTATGGATGAAGATAGATACTATATCGGGCAGGTTTCTGTAAATCTTAATGACGACGGAACCTTTGCTACAGAGCAGATTTCATGTAGAAACCAGGGTGATTATATTACCCGTTCACCAAAGGCTGTGGATTACATGGACGTTTCTCCCAAGCAGGTAATTTCTGTATCTGCTGCCCTTGTTCCTTTCTTGGAGCATGACGATGCAAACCGTGCTCTCATGGGTTCAAATATGCAGCGTCAGGCTGTTCCCCTTCTGTTCCCAGAACCACCCCATGTTGGTACTGGTATGGAAGCCAAGTGTGCCTACGACTCCGGGGTGCTTATCAAGGCAAAGCGGGACGGAGAGGTTGTATTTGTAGCCTCTGATGAAATTCGTGTTAAGCCTGATGCGGCAAAGTCTGATGATGACTTGGATCTTTATCAGGTATTAAAGTACCAGAGAACAAACCAAGATACGTGTTACCACCAACGACCTATTGTTGAATTCGGGCAGAAGGTTAAGAAGGGGGATGTTCTTGCAGACGGACCTGCGACCTTTAACGGTGAGTTGGCTTTAGGAAGAAATATTCTGGTAGGATTTGTTCCGTGGAATGGATACAACTACGAGGATGCCATCCTTATTTCTCAAAGAGTTCTTAAAGAGGATATGTTTACTTCCATTCATATCCGTGAGTATACAACAGAGATTCGAGATACAAAGCTTGGACCAGAAAAGATTACTCGAGATATTCCCAACACCAGTGAGGATTTGTTGGCAAACCTTGATCAAGAAGGTGTTATTAGAATTGGAGCCATAGTACGTTCCCAGGATATTTTGGTTGGTAAGACTACGCCCAAGAGTGAAACAGAAACGACTCCTGAATTTAAGTTGTTGAACTCAATCTTTGGTGAAAGGGCTAAGGAGGTTCGTGATACATCTCTCCGCGTGCCACATGGAGTAGAGGGTACTGTTATTGATGTTCAACGCCTTAAGAGAATTGATGGTAATGACTTGAATCCTGGTGTAGAGGAAGTTGTAAAGGTTTTGATTGCAACCAAGCGTAAGTTACGTGAAGGTGACAAAATGGCTGGTCGACATGGAAACAAGGGTATTGTTGCCCGTATCCTTCCTATCGAGGATATGCCCTACCTTGAAGACGGAACTCCTCTTGATATTTGTTTGAACCCACTGGGTGTTCCTTCTCGAATGAACATTGGTCAGATTATGGAATCTGAGCTAGGTTTAGCTGGATGGAAGTTAAACGAATGGTATGAGTCGCCTGTATTCCAGTCACCTACAAATGAGCAAATTGAGAAAAAACTGGTGGAGGCAGGATTTAATCCTAATTCTAAGGCGACCTTATACGATGGCAGAACAGGTGAACCCTTCAAGAATGATGTATTCGTTGGGGTGATTTACTTTATGAAGCTGCATCACTTGGTTGATGATAAGATGCATGCCCGTTCAACTGGACCTTACTCGCTTGTTACCCAGCAGCCCTTGGGTGGTAAGGCACAGTTTGGTGGACAGCGTTTGGGAGAAATGGAGGTATGGGCATTGGAGGCTTATGGTGCAGCCAATACACTCCAGGAACTTCTTACAATTAAGTCTGACGATATGAATGGTCGTTCCAAGATTTATGAGTCAATTGTTAAGGGAGAGCCTTCCACAGCAGCTGGTGTACCAGAATCATTTAACGTTCTGGTTCAGGAATTGCGGGGTCTAGGACTTGATCTTACCATTTACGATGAAAAGGGTAGGCAAATACCCCTTACTGAACGTGATGAGGACATGATCAATAAGATTGGTTCTGACTTTGAGTCATAGGAGAGATTTGTATGCGGGATATTCAAGATTTTGATAGTTTGATGATAAAACTTGCTTCACCTGAGGTAATGCGTGCATGGTCATACGGTGAAGTAAAGAAACCAGAGACAATAAATTACCGTACTCTCCGCCCTGAGAAGGATGGACTATTTTGTGAACGAATTTTTGGAACCACAAAAGAATGGGAATGCTTTTGTGGAAAGTTTAAGTCCATCCGGTACAAGGGTGTTGTATGCGATCGTTGCGGTGTTGAAGTAACGCACTTTAAGGTACGTCGTGAACGCATGGGACACATTGAGTTGGCTGCTCCTGTATCTCATATTTGGTATTATCGTTCATCACCTACGCGAATGGGACTTTTATTAGACTTGCAGCAACAGGCTCTCCGCTCGGTATTATATTATGAGAAATACATCGTAATTGATGCTGGTGATACGGACCTTAAAAAGATGGATTTGCTCACAGAAGATGAGTATATTGAACATGTAGAACGCTACGGTGGCTCTTTCACAGCAGGTATGGGTGCTGAGGCAATTAAGACCCTTTTGGAAGAATTGAATCTTGACGAGTTGGCAGCTGAGCTTCGTCTCAAGATGGAAGAAAAGGGTCCCAAGAGTGACAAACGTCTTCTTAAGAGAATTGAATTGGTGGAAAATTTCCGTGCGTCTGGAAATAAATGCTCTTGGATGATTCTGGATGTTATTCCTGTAATTCCACCGGAGCTCCGTCCAATGGTGCAGCTGGACGGTGGACGTTTTGCCACTTCCGACTTAAACGATTTGTATCGACGGGTAATTAACAGAAACAATCGTCTCAAGAGGTTAATGCAGCTTTCTGCTCCTGATATTATCATCAGGAATGAAAAGCGAATGCTTCAAGAGGCTGTAGATGCTCTTTTCGATAACTCAAAGCGTAAGCGAGCTGTCAAGGGTGCTTCAAATAGACCACTCAAGTCAATTTCAGATATGTTGAAGGGTAAGCAAGGTCGTTTCCGTCAGAACCTGTTGGGTAAGCGTGTTGACTACTCTGGACGTTCTGTAATTGTTGTCGGTCCCGAATTAAAATTATGGCAGTGTGGTCTACCCACAAAGATGGCCTTGGAATTGTTTAAGCCCTTCATTATGAAGAAGCTGGTAGACAAGAATATTGAATTCAACGTAAAGAAGGCGCGTATCGCTGTAGATATGGAAAAGCCGGAGGTATTTAAGATTCTTGATGAGGTTGTCCGGGAACATCCAGTTATGTTGAACCGCGCGCCTACCTTGCACCGTCTGGGTATTCAGGCATTTGAGCCGGTACTGGTAGAAGGAAAGGCCATCAGATTGCATCCTCTTGTTTGTCGTGCGTTTAATGCAGACTTTGACGGTGACCAGATGGCTGTCCACGTACCTTTGACCCAGGCAGCTCAGATGGAGTGTTGGACACTGATGCTTTCTGCCCGAAACCTTCTTGACCCGGCTAATGGTAAAACTATTGTGTATCCATCACAAGATATGGTTCTCGGTATTTATTACCTAACCGCTGTAAAACACAATGCAAAGGGAACTGGCAAGAGATTTAGTTCTGTAGATGAAGTGTTCTTGGCCGCCGAATCAGGTGTAATTGACTGGCAGGCAAGAATCAAGGTGCCTGTGGAAAAAGCCCCCTATAACGGTGCAATAATCGAAACGACTGCAGGACGATTAAAATTCAACGAAGAGCTGCCTGACGAAGTTGATTTTGTTGATGAAAAGTTTACCGAAAGTGAAGTGGAGTCACAAATCAAAGCTAGGATGGTATCCGAGTACGCATCGAAAGAGGAGTTCAAGGATTTAAGCAAAGAAGAAATCAAAAAGAAGGTTGAAGAGAATTTCAAAAAGCTTTCTGCCGAAGACAGAAGGAAATGTCTTGAAGAGAGAGGAAATTTGAAGCCTCTTAGTGATAAGGAATTGAAAAAAATCATTGAGATGGTTCACGAAGAAAAGGGTGCTTGGCTAACTGTTAAGATGTTGGATGCAATCAAGGCTGTTGGTTACAAGTATGCTACATTCTTTGGGGCAACAATCTCTATGGATGATATCCTTATCCCAAAAGACAAGGCAAGCATTATTGAGGAAGCCAACAAAGAAGTTGAAAAGATTCAGGATAGCTTTGACCGTGGTGAGCTGACTGAACCTGAAAGACGAGAAAAGGTAACTTCTGAGTGGGCAAAAACAAATGAAAATCTTACCAAGATCATGATGGAAGAGCTTGAGATTGATAAAGACGGATTTAATACCATCTGGATGATGGCTAACTCTGGTGCACGAGGAAGTAAGAACCAGATTCGTCAGTTGGCTGGTATGCGTGGTTTGATGGCTAAGCCTAGTGGTGACATTATTGAATTGCCCATCCGTTCAAACTTTAAGGAAGGCCTCTCTGTTATTGAATTCTTTATTTCAACTAACGGTGCACGTAAGGGTCTTTCTGATACAGCTCTTAAAACAGCAAACGCTGGATATTTGACACGCCGTCTTGTTGATATTGCTCAGGATGTAGTTGTTAATGAGGAAGACTGTGGTACAATCAACGGTTTGGAATACTCAGCTGTTAAAGAAGGTGATGAGGTAATTGAATCATTAAAAGACCGAATTGCTGGAAGATTTACCTTGGAGAGGGTTTTCAATCCTATTACAGGAGAAGTTATCTGTGATGTAAACGAATATATTACAGATGATTTGGCTGCTAAGATTGAAGAAGCTGGTGTGGAAAAGGTTAAGCTAAGAACAGTATTAACTTGTGAATGCAAACATGGTGTTTGCTGCAAGTGTTATGGCAGAAACTTGGCACGTAATAAGATTGTGGAGATTGGCGAGGCTGTAGGTATTATTGCTGCCCAATCAATTGGACAGCCTGGTACTCAGTTAACCATGCGTACCTTCCATACTGGTGGTATTGCTTCACGTTCAAGTGAAGAAAACTCCATTAAACTTAAGAATGATGTTCTTGTAGAAAAAATCCGAGGGACAAACATCATTAAAAAGGAATCTGGTGAACAATTGTTTTCACGAAAGGGTTCCATGACAGTAGCAAAGGTTTTGGAAAAGCTCAATATAGAGACAAAAGATGAGTTGCTAGTTGAAGATGGCATGAGAATCTTAAAGGATGCTCCATTAGTCAAGCGAAATGGTTCTGATGTACTTTCTAAGTATTCAGCCCGTGTCTATATCGTTGATAATGTGCTGTATTTGCTAGGAAATGAGCAGGTTTTGGAAATTCAGAACGGCTCAACTGTTATGGTTAAAGAAGGTCAGTTCGTTCCTGAGGGAGACCGT
Source organism: Spirochaetaceae bacterium (assembly GCA_017936345.1). GTDB lineage: Bacteria > Spirochaetota > Spirochaetia > Treponematales > Treponemataceae > Treponema_F. The sequence continues at coordinate 45,315 of JAGBFT010000090.1, read as the reverse complement.
TTGGCCGTGTTCGATCCCTTCTCTGATCCTATCATTGCAGAAAAGACAGGTACTGTTAACTTTGAGGATATTATTCTTGGTTCTACTCTGCGTGAGGAGATTACAGTACAGGGTGGAAAAGAAAAAATTGAAAGAACCATCACGGACTTGCACAGTGAAACCAAACAGCCTTGTGTTTATATCACAGATGAAACGAATGAAAGAATTGCAAGCTATCCGTTGCCAGTTGGAAGTATTTTGCTAGTTAACGAGGGTGACAAAATTAAGGAAGGAGTCATTATCGCTAAAATAACAAGAGAAGCTTCCAAAACTGCTGACATCACTGGTGGTTTGCCTCGAGTTTCAGAATTGTTCGAAGCCAGAAAGCCCAAGGAGCCTTCTGTATTGGCTCAGATTTCTGGTATTGTACAACTTAAGGGTATTGCAAAGGGTAAGCGTCTTATTACTGTTGTTGATATGTATGACAACAAGTTTGAGCACCAGGTTCCTATCAGCCGCAAGCTTTTGATTCGTGATGGAGATGAGGTTGTTGCTGGCGAAAAACTTTGTGAGGGTTCAATTAGTCCCCACGATATTTTGGCAATTCTTGGAGAAAATGCATTGCAGAATTACCTGATGAATGAGATTCAGCAGGTTTACCGCTCACAAGGTGTAACAATTAACGACAAGCATATCGGTATTATTATTCGTCAGATGCTGCGTAAGGTGGAAATTGTTTCTGTTGGAAATTCCAAGTTCATCTATGGACAGCAGGTTGATAAATACAAATTCCATGCAGAAAACCGTAAGGTTTTGGAAAGCGGTGGTAAGCCCGCTGTGGCACGTCCGATGTTCCAAGGTATTACAAAGTCTGCATTGAATATTGATTCATTTATCTCGGCTGCCTCATTCCAAGAGACAACTCGTGTTTTGACAAATGCGGCTATTGCAGGTTCAATAGACTATCTCCGTGGTTTGAAAGAAAATGTATCAATCGGCCACTTGATTCCTGCTGGTACAGGTATCAACAACTACAAGAACATCAAGTTGTTTGATGATACTGTTTCAGACCTAGATGTACAGATGCATGAGATTGTTGAGCGTCGTCGTTTGGAACGGGAGGAACAGGAGAGAATTGCCCTTCAAGATGACGTTGAATTCGAAATGGAAGAGAAATAGGTTGTGATCTGTAACAGGTAATTGACACTGTTACAGATTTTTTGATACTATTTTAAACGTTCTGCACATTTGGTGTAGATTTTCTTTGTCAAATTTAGCCGGAGTGCTGCCGGTGGAATATAGGAGAAAAGGCTAATGCCTACAATAAATCAGTTGATTCGTCATGGACGAAAGACAGTTGCAAACAGGACTAAGTCTCCCGCACTTCAGTCTTGTCCTCAGAAGCGTGGTGTATGTACACGTGTTATGACTGTCACCCCTAAAAAACCGAACTCAGCCCTGCGTAAGGTTGCTCGTGTTCGCCTTGGTAATGGATTTGAAGTTACTGCATATATTCCTGGTATTGGGCATAACTTGCAGGAGCACTCCGTTGTTCTCATTCGTGGTGGTCGTGTCAAAGACCTTCCTGGTGTTCGCTATCATATTATTCGTGGTGCAAAGGATACTCTCGGTGTAGAGGATCGAAAGCGCGGACGCTCAAAGTACGGCGCAAAGCGTCCTAAGGCATAAGGAGACATAAGATGGGAAGAAAGAATAAAAGCATTAACCGTCCTATTGCTCCTGATTCAAAGTACAATAGTCCGGTCATTTCTAAATTCGTTTGTCGTATGATGATTGATGGAAAGAAGGCGACTTGTGTACGTATTGTTTATGAAGCAATGGAATTGTTGAAGAAAAAGACTGACAAGGAGCCCTTGGAAGTGTTCTTAAAGGCTCTTGAAAATGTCAAGCCCATGGTTGAGGTTAAGTCCCGCCGTGTTGGTGGTGCAACATACCAGGTTCCTGTTGAAATTCGCGAGGCTCGTCGTGAAGCTTTGGCAATGCGCTGGATTATTAAGGCTGCACGTGCTAAGAGTGGGCATGGAATGGGTGAATGTTTGGCCAACGAGTTAATGGATGCTTATAACAATACTGGTACTGCCTACAAGAAGAAGGAAGATACCCACAAGATGGCAGAAGCGAACAAGGCTTTTGCACACTATCGCTGGTAGTATTTGACTGTTTTGTACCTATGGAAAACCTCAGAAATCAGAAAGTTGATTTTTGAGGTTTTTTTTTTAGCTTGCAATTCAAAGAAAAACTAAATCAAAAACTTAAGTTGAGTTTTACTGTCTGCGAGAAATCGGGATATATCCAAAAATAGTCTGGTTTCTTTGAATTTTGTTCAATAAGTTTAATTAAAAATATTTGTAAAAAATAGCTAATTGTGGTAGAATGATAGGGTACTTAAAGAGAATAAATATAAATACTTAACATACGGAGTGTATTATGAGCTTTGAGGATTTTATGAAAGAGTTCAACAAGGAACTAAGCGAAATGATTCAGTCTGAACGTGATCAATATTTTAAAGACCACGGTTTAGAGCCAAGTGCTCCGCCAGAGGAATTGGGGAAAAAGATTTACGCGGAAGTTTTTGGTTGATTGTAAAGGGGAGAGCTTAAAGTTCTCCCCTTTTCTGTACTTAAAAATGGTCAAGTCAAAATTCAGGTAAACTGTCCTTTGGATGTGTGCAAATAGTAAATAAAGATAGTGGTTATTCCTTGACGTATCAGCAGATATTATTTACATTTATATATATAATTTTTAGGAGGCAAATTATGCAAGTTAAGATGGGTGGTGCACCAATGAATTTAGTAGGAACCTTGCCAGCGGTTGGTGGGGCTTCTCCAAAATTTACCGTTGTGGCAGGTGATTTGAGTGCGATAGCAAGTAGCGATATTAAGGGTAAACGTGTATTTATTACAGTTCCCTCAATCGATACTCCTGTATGTGATACTGAAGTACGACGCTTTAACAAGGAGGCTGCTGCATTGGGAGATGTGTCAATCAATGTTATCTCTATGGATTTACCATTTGCACAGGCTCGATGGTGTGGAGCTGCTGGAATTGATGCTGTGAAGCTCTATTCTGACTATAAAGACAAGAGTTTTGGTGAGGCATTTGGTGTTTTAATCAACGAACTTGGTTTGTTGGCACGTGCAATCTTCATCGTTGATGAAAAGGATACAGTACGATATGTTCAGTTAGTAGAAGAAGTTACATCTGAACCAAACTATGATGAGGTTTTATCTGCTCTTAAATCCTTGTAATTGAAAGACAGAAAGAAATTGCTTGTATAATCTTCATAGGTTGTTATATTTCAATAATCTATGAAGATTTTTTTATGTGACTTTTTATAAAAAAAAGATTAGATTATAGATATAGAAAAAATGAATATTGTTTGATTTCTATAAAAGGAGTACCTATGAATTGGACTGGAGTTATTATTGGGGTGATAAGTTTTTTAACCATTGGAATATTTCATCCCATAGTTATTAAAGGAGAATATCACTTTTCAGCTAAGATTTGGCCATTTTTTTTGGTTGCTGGAATAGCTTTTTGTGCTATTTCAGTTTTTATAGATAATACGATTGCTTCTTCAGCTCTGGCTGTGGTTGGTTTTTCGTGTTTATGGAGCATTGGGGAATTAAAGGAACAGGAAGAACGTGTAAGAAAGGGTTGGTTTCCAGCCAATCCAAAGAAAAAAAATGGAGATGACAAATTGAAATAATTTAGGAATGCAAGTCCTTGATTTTTCCTAGTTTTTGTGATAGATTGACAAAACATTTTGAAGGGCCTATAGCTCAGTCGGTTAGAGCTGCGGACTCATAATCCGTAGGTCCCTGGTTCAAGTCCAGGTGGGCCCATAAAAAAACTGCCATTTGGGGCAGTTTTTTTTTCGCTTGGACTTGAATGCAAGGGTCCAGCAGTTAAAACTGTATCACCCCATTATCAAGAACCCGCCGCCGACTTGCATCTTGATATATAAAATCAATCATTGGATTTTTAATCACTCCATCCAGGTGAATAAGTGCATTGGCATCATTATCGTAGTTTTCACCAATGGCAATGTGACAGGTTTTGAATACCTTTTCATCTTCCAACATATTGCCAGTTATCTTGGCGGCGGGATTCAATCCAATTCCCAACTCACCGATATTACGGGCATTTCTGTAATACAACTGGGAATCTTCCTGTGATAGACGGCCATCCTTGCCCATTGCCAAGGCTTCTTGTTCGGCCTCCGTGATAGTTTCAAGGAGTTTTTGTGCTTCGTATCCACCACTGATATTGGTGATAAATCCACCTGTGACATCAACTATAATGGGGTCATTAATGGCTACACAGCCAGAATTGACAGACATAGAGCCATCAAAGACAATGCGTCCTGAACAGCCCTTGTCTTTTCCATTGCCCACAACTGGACTGATAAAAACCTCTCCGGCAGGAATGTTGCCTCCTGTTCCAGGCTTGCTAAAATCTCCGTCGTCAGCAAGGGGCTGCCTTCCTTCTACAGGGATGACTAAATCAGTTCCTGCCGGAGCCTTTACTTCGACTTGCACAACATTTTTGTATAGCTTGCAGAGGGTGGCACACCGTTGCTGTAATTCATGATAATCGATGGCAACAGTTCTTTCAAACATATCCAGGGTGATTCCTGGTGTCCAGGCTGAGCGCATGGTCTTTTTACCATACAATAAATAGTCAAAGATATGGTCGTAAGAATTGCCTTCATCATCAACATACGGATGAGAAATCCCATTTGCATCTTTCCCTAGCATATGGTGTGAAATAGAAAAACACACATCAGGTTCAGTTTTAAGGGCTGCCAGTACTGTTTCATCAGCGGAATCCATTGAATGTTTTGCTGGTTGTGTTACCATGGAAACTTTTGCACCAGCATTTTCACATTCATCATAGAGAGCCTGAGCGATAATCTCAACCTGTGGAAGGATAGTGGTTTTAGCCGTAGCTTTATCACTGATGGAAAGCTCTTCCAAAACCCGATTGGTAATGATGAGAACTCGTTCCTCAGAACGAATTTTACATACGTCATTCACAATTTTGCGGGCAGATTGATTGATTTTTTCCAGTAACTCTTTCATCTAAAACTCCAAAATCCTTGTTATCTTGTTTCCATTTCTGTGTATTGTTTGTGTCCGCACACAGCCTTATATGCAGGACGAATAATTTTACCTTCATTGGCCAATTCTTCTATGCGATGGGCTGACCAACCCGCAATTCGGGCTGTAGCAAAGAGTGGTGTATAGAGGGCTGGAGGCAAGTCCAGCATTTTGTATACAAATCCCGAATAGAAGTCAATGTTGGCACTAACACCCTTGTACATTTTCCGTCTATGACTAATTACCTGTGGAGCCAAGGTTTCTACCTTTGAATAAAAATCATATTCTTCTACTGCGCCCTTGGAATGAGCCAATTCTTCCACAAATTCTCGTAAAATCAAGGAGCGTGGGTCAGACAAGGAATAAACAGCATGGCCAATTCCATAAACCAGGCCACTCTTGTCAAAGGCATCCTTGTCTAACAATCGTTCAATGTAGTGAGAAATTTCATCATCGTCTTTCCAGTCCTTGATATTTGTCTTCATGTCTTCAAACATCTGCACAACTTTGATGTTGGCTCCACCATGGCGAGGTCCTTTCAAGGAACAAAGGGAGGCGGCCATGGCAGAGTAGGTGTCTGTTCCAGATGAGGTAACTACGTGATTGGTAAAGGTAGAGTTGTTGCCACCACCATGCTCTGCATGAAGAACTAGTGCCAAGTCCAAAATTTTTGCTTCCAATTCTGTAAAGTTGGAATCAGGTCGTAGCATATGCAAAATATTTTGTGCAATAGACAATTCTGGTTCCGGAGTATGAATAATCAAGCTTTGTTTGTTGTAGTAATATGCATAGGACTGAAAGCCATGAACCATGAGACTGGGGAACTGGGCAATTAGCTGAAGACATTGTCGCAAGACATTGGGAATAGAAATATCTTCCGGATTGGAATCATAGGTGTAAAGAGTAAGAATGCTGGTTGCCAACTGGTTCATCATATCATGTCCAGGTGCATTCATAATAGTATTTCTAAGGAATTCATCTGGTAGGGATATAAGACTCGAAAGTACCTGGCGGAATTCGGTATATTGTTCTCTAGATGGGAGGTAGCCCATAATCAGCAAAAAACAAATCTCCTCGTAACCAAAACGCTTGTCTTTTAGAAAACCATTTACCAAGTCTCGTATATCATATCCACGGTAAAATAAACGCCCCTCACAAGGAATTAAGTCTCCCTCCTCTATACGGTAAGCCATAACTTCAGAGATTTCTGTAAGACCAGCTAAAACACCCTTGCCACTAATGTCACGAAGACCACGTTTCACTTCATATTTTGTGTATAAATCAGAGTCAATAATACTGCTAGTACGAGCTGAATCACTATAGATTGAAATTTTGTTTTCTAGAGACATGGTTCCTCCTGTTTATTTATCGAGATAAAATATATACTATAAATTTTTATCCGTCAAATAAAATTGAGAAAAGAATTAAAGGAGAATTGTTAAATTTAGGAAAAAAATGCAAGGAAGACGGCTTTATGGGACTTTGTAGCTGGTGTATTTCCTTGACAAGTTTTGAAATGGTAAGATTTTAGTTTGACAATCTGGCTTAGATATGGTAACTTGTATACAAATCAATTCTATAGATGAGTAAGGAGTTAGGTATGAGCAACATCCTATTGTATGTTGCCCTCCCTGCTGTAGGAATTGTTCTTGGATGGACTATTCGCTGGCTGTATGCCAGATTTCAACTCTCTGCGTCCGAACAAAGAGCGGAACGTATTAAACAGGATGCGATAAAAGAAGCAGAAGCACAGAAGAAAGAAATTCTATTAGAGGCGAAGGACCAACTCATTCGGGAACAAAAGCAGCAGGATCGGGAGCACCGTGAAAGAAGGGCTAACCTTGATAAGATTGAGCAAAAATTGGAACGCCGGGAAGAAACATTGGACAAACGCAGAAACGACTTGGACAAGCAGGAGCAAGGATTTGTTGAGCGTGAAAGTCGGATTTCCCGTAGAGAAAATGAGTTGGCAGGAGAGGAAGAGCGCTATAGACAGGAACTGGAGCGAATCTCCGGTTTATCAAGTCAGGAAGCGAAGAATCTGATTATCCAGAATTTGGAGAATGAGGCTCGTCATGATGCTCAGGCCCTGTTGAACAAGATTGAGCAGGATGCGCAGCTTTCTGCAGAAAAGAAGGCTCGTGAAATTCTTGTTTCCACAATTCAGCGTATTGCAACAGAAACAACTAGCGAGGTGACAGTTTCTACAGTATCTCTTCCCAGTGATGAAATGAAAGGACGCATTATTGGACGTGAAGGTCGTAATATTCGTGCTTTGGAGACCCTTACTGGAGTGGACATCATCATTGATGATACTCCAGAGGCCGTGGTCATCTCTTGCTTTGACCCTGTGCGTAAGGAAATTGCAAAGATTGCCTTGGAGCGGTTAATCACAGATGGACGAATTCATCCGGCTCGTATTGAGGAAGTGGTTCAAAAGGTTACTAAGGAAATCCAGCAGAAGATTTACGAAGAGGGCGAAAAGGTTCTGTTTGACTTGGGAATCCATAACATGAACCAGAATGGAATTAGAGCCCTTGGTCGCTTGTACTTCCGTACCAGCTACGGTCAGAACGTGCTGTACCACTCCAAGGAGGTGGCTCTGATTGCTGGAATGCTGGCAGGAGAGCTGGGATGCAACCGGGAGCTGGCTAAACGTGGCGCTCTGCTCCACGACATTGGTAAGGGAGCGGAAAGCGATTCTGACCAGAACCATGCAGAAATTGGTATGGATATGGCTCGCAAAATGGGAGAACATCCCATCGTTGTGAATGCAGTTGGTTCCCACCATAACGATATTGAGCAGAACAGCATCGAGTCTGTACTTGTTCAAATTGCAGATGCTATTTCTGCCGCGCGTCCCGGAGCTCGCCGTGAAACTGTGGATAACTACATAAAACGGCTGGAAAACCTGGAGGCTATTGCCGAGCAGTTCAATGGTGTGCAAAAGGCCTATGCTATTCAGGCTGGTCGTGAGTTGCGTATTCTGGTGAATAACGAAAAGATTCCTGATCAGGATGTAAAGGAATTGGCTCGTAAGATTGCTAAGCAAATTGAATCTGACTTACGGTATCCCGGCCGAATTAAAATCACTATGATTCGAGAAACTCGTATCGTGGATTATGCTCGATAAAGATTATTCTTTCAGAGCTGTTAATTGAGTTTAAAAGACAAGCAGATATACCCCTAAGGTTTGACTTTAGGGGTATTTTTTTAGCGATACAATAGCTTGAAGTAGACAGAGAATATATGGTCAGAGGAGCCTCCACGAGGAACATGACGCCAACCTCCCCCGATTATGGGTAGCAACCCCATCTTGCCTGCTCGGAAGTCGTATTCCAACAAAAAACGAAATCCATTGCCCCAGCGAGTAGAACGAGTGTCTTGCAAACTGTCAATTTGAATAAAATCTGTGCGTCGCCCTAGGTTATAATCTACTCCTAGTCGCAAACCTGCTAGACCAGGATACACCCTGACACCCGTATAAAAATTATAGTCCAAGGAATTGAAGTGGTTGTCGTTTTTAAACCTGAAATCTGTTAGTAAAATGGATCCAAAAGAAAGACGGATGGCAGGGTGAAGTGTAAATTCGGTGGTAATATCAAATTCTAGAACAATGCGATGAAAATTCTCTGTATATTGACGGATACTTTTATCAGTATTGACAATGGCAGAGGTTCCGAAGGAGCCACCAAAGGCAAACCAATCTACGGTCCAAGCAGAAAGAGTAGTAAATAAAAATAAACCAGCAAGCAGTATTTTTTTTACCATAAAAGATATATTCTCCAGAAAATTAGGCAACATCTGTGGGGAAAACCACCTTGTTTTTTCCAGTTTTTTTGCCGTGATACAGAAGAAAGTCCGCTTCTGCAATTACTTCTTCAGTGCTATTTTCGCTACTATACCAAGAAACTCCTGCAGTAATAGTTACATTGAGATTGAAATTTTCAAATCCAAAGGGTTTGTCTGCAATACGGCAGAGAATCTGGTCCCCAATTTGGTGACCGTAGGTATCGTTGATGGATTTAAAGTTGTCAATGTCAAAGATAACAATTGTGTATTCCCTCATACGAGACAACTGGCGATTGATATAGCGTCGGTTGGGAATTTGAGTCAAGGGGTCATGGTCGGAGATAAACTGTAGGCGCTCAATGTATTTTATGTTGGCTCGTCGAGTGGAAACCAGTTCCTTTTGCTGCCCGATGGACAAATATCCTAGAGCAAAGATAGAGATGACAATACAGGCAATTCTATGGAAGCCCATAAAAGTGGGGTTGACTGTTGCTAAATTATAAATGGGTGGTTTATTCCAAACAAGTAAAAAGAATACAGTAAAAACTGCTGGCAAGGATAGGAGGATATAGTGATAAAGAGGACGATCCAAGGAAACAGAATAGAGGTAAACCCCAGAAATCATGGCATAGGAAAAGAAAATGGTTCCAGAATTTGGCCCCAACAAAAGCCCTGTAAGAAGAGCGTAGAGGGGAACTTCAATACTAATTACGACAAGAATCGAAAATATTCTTTTGGGAGTGAGCATTCTTGCCAACGCACCATACAGTATCACGATAAAACAATTATAGATAACCAGAAAGGGGATTTTGTAGTGGTAGAAAATAGCAGAGAAGAACAGGTGAACTATCAGCATTCCGATGAGGAGAAATAAATTTTTGTTCCTGTACAAATTGAGCCTAAATTTTTTCACGAAATCTCCAGTGCACAACTAGCTTGATTGTATCATTATATAGAACGGTTTTCAAGAATTATTTTTAAATCAAGCAACAAGGCTCTAGATTTACTCATTCCTTACTTGACTTATTTATAAAACTTTTATTATAGTAAAAAAAATTAAGTTTAATTTCATTTTTCTTATGATTTGGGACTTATTAAAAGGAGTATACGATGAACGTAAAAAAGATTGCGCTTATTTGTGTAGCAGTGCTGTTGAGCACAGCTTTGGTTTTTGCTGGTGGGTCAAAGGAGTCTGCCTCTGGCGAAAAGGTTTACAAGATTGGTGTGGTGCAGTTGGTGGAGCATGCTGCCCTTGATGCCTCATACCAAGGATTTGTGGACGGTCTTGCAGAAGCTGGTTTGGTGGACGGACAGAACATCCAGATTGACTATCAGAATGCTCAGGGTGAACAGGCTAACTGTGTTACCATTGCACAAAAATTGGTAAATGACCGTTCCGATTTGATTTTGGCTATTGCTACCCCCGCTGCCCAGGCTGTAGCCAACTTGACTCGAAACATTCCTATTCTTGTAACAGCCGTTACAGACCCTGCTTCTGCCAAGTTGGTTAAATCCAATGAGTTGCCTGGTACAAACGTGTCTGGAACCTCGGACTTGACCCCTGTTGAGGCCCAGATTAAACTGGCAAAGCAGCTGGTTCCTGATATGCAGACCATTGGTTTCCTGTATTGCTCCAGTGAACAGAATTCAAAGTTCCAGATTGACATTGCAAAGAAGGTTTGTGATGAATTGGGAATCAAGTATGTTGATGCTACAGTTTCTAATTCCAACGAAATTCAGCAGGTAACTCAAAGTTTGGTAGGCAAGGTGGATGCCATTTATGCCCCTACTGACAACATGATTGCAGCTGGTATGGCTACAGTTGCCTTGGTGGCAGTTCCTGCAAAGCTTCCTGTTTTCTGCGGTGAGCAGGGAATGACAGAACTTGGTGGACTTGCTACTTACGGAATCAACTATTATGAGTTGGGCAAGCAGACTGCCAAGCAGGCTGTAGCAATACTGAAGGACGGAAAGAATCCTGCCGATATGCCTATTGAATATTTGGCTAACGGTGACTTGTACATAAACATGGATAATGCTAAGGCTATTGGAGTTGCAATTCCTGAGGAAGTTGCTGCCCAGTTGAAGTAATTTATCCTGATGGATTGGACTTTGTTCCAGTGAATGGAAAATGCCTAGGCTTGGATATTCAGGCTTAGGCATTTTTTTTTGGAGAGATTATGTGGTTTATCTTTGCATTGGCATCAGCTGTTTTTGCTGCCCTTACCTCAATCCTTGCTAAAATTGGTATTGAAGGAGTGAATTCCAATCTTGCCACGGCTTTACGTACTCTGGTGGTAGTACTCATGGCTTGGATGATGGTATTTATTACTCATGGTCAGACTGGAATCCATGATATCAGTAGAAAAAGCTGGCTTTTTTTGATTCTCTCTGGTTTGGCCACGGGAGCTTCCTGGTTGTGCTATTACAAGGCCCTTCAGATTGGTTCTGCTACAAGGGTTGTGGCGGTGGATAAATTTAGTCTGGTAATCACCATGGTGATGGCCTTTGCTTTTCTGCATGAGGTGTTTACCATAAAGTCTATTGTCGGTTGTATTCTCATCGCAGCAGGAACCCTTCTGGTGGTACTTTAGTGTAAATTAACCGATGACATTATCACTAAAATTTGATAGAATACTGACTGATTTTTGCTATATAAATTTGGCAAAAGACTATACCACGTATCAATAAGGAATAACGCATGGGTATTTTGCTTGCCATACAGGGCGCTGCGTCTCAAGGTGTCTTGTGGGGAATCATGGCTTTGGGACTGTACATTACCTTTAAGGTACTTGATTTTGCAGACCTGACCGTTGACGGAAGTTTTGCTTTGGGAGGTGCGGTATCTGCCGTTCTCCTTGTAAACGGATGGAATCCATTCCTTTCGCTCATAATCGCCTTTATTGCTGGTGGAATTTCAGGTGTAGTAACAGGATTGTTGCATACCAAACTTGAAATTCCAGGAATCCTTGCCGGTATTCTTACCATGATTGCCCTTTATTCCATTAACATTCGTATTATGGGACAGGCAAATACTCCCTTGTTGGGGGTTGATACCATTATGGTAAAGCTGGAAATCCTTTTGGGAATTGACAGGACCCTTAGTTCCCTTGTAACTGGTGTAGTTTTCTCTGTAGTTATCATTATGATTTTATACTGGTTCTTTGGAACAGAGCTTGGAAGCGTTATTCGTGCCACTGGTAATAATGAAAAAATGGTTCGTGCACAGGGCGTAAATACTGACAACATGAAAATAATCGGTTTGATGCTTTCCAATGCCTTGGTTGCTCTTTCTGGAGCTATGGTTGCTCAAAGTCAGGGATATGGCGATGTTGGAATGGGAACAGGAACAATCGTTATTGGTCTTGCATCCATCATCATTGGTGAAGTTATCTTTGGCGCCCGTTTTAGCTTCTGGTATCGCCTGATGGCTGTAGTTCTGGGTTCCATTATTTATCGAATTATCATTGCAGTTGTACTGCAGCTGGGCTTAAAGTCTACAGACCTAAAGCTGCTTACCGCCATTATTGTTGCCTTGGCCTTGGCTCTGCCTGTGGTAAAGAAAAGGTTTTTGAAGACAAAGATTACTGCTCAAACTCAGGGAGGGAACCCATGCTCAGTCTAACACACGTTTCTAAAACCTTTAACCCGGGCACCATTACCGAAAAAAAAGCCCTAAAGGATATTAACCTTGAGTTAAAGGAAGGGGATTTTGTTTCAGTTATTGGCGGAAATGGGGCAGGCAAGTCTACTCTTTTGAATTTGATTGCAGGGGTTCATGTACCCGACAGCGGTTCCATTCTGCTGGACAACACCGATGTCACCACTTGGAAGGAACACAATCGGGCCCAATTTTTAGGCAGGGTGTTTCAGGATCCCATGATGGGAACGGCAGCCAATATGAGTATTGCGGAAAACCTTGCCCTGGCGTATCGGCGGGGCAAAAAGCGTGGACTGAAATGGGGCGTTACCCACAGTGAGACAAAAATCTACAAGGACTTGCTTTCCCATCTTGACTTGGGGCTGGAAAACAGGATGGATTCCAAGGTAGGGCTTCTTTCTGGAGGTCAAAGACAGGCCCTAACCCTGCTTATGGCTACCTTGCAAAAGCCCCGACTCTTGCTGTTGGATGAGCACACAGCCGCTCTGGATCCAAAGACTGCTGCCAAGGTGTTGGAGCTGACAGACGAAATCATCGGTCGCGATAAGCTTACTGCCTTTATGGTTACCCACAATATGCGCAATGCAATTCATTATGGAAACCGCCTCATTATGATGTTGGAAGGCAACATTGTTTACGATGTGGCTGGAGAAGAGAAGAAGAATCTAAAGGTTTCTGACTTGTTGGAAAAATTCCATAATGTTAGTGGTGATGACCTGGCCAACGACAGGATGCTGCTAAGTTAAAGTCCATGGGAAAAGGCTGCCACCATTTCTGTGGAGGTGAGAGTAGTGGTGGCAGCTCCGTATTTTAAACTTATTGTAGGCTTGCTTGTTGGCGGAGAAAATTCAGGAAGGTCTGTACTCCGCCGCCAAGAACCCTTACTGGAGCGGGTCGTTCTCCCTCCACTTCGGAAACATCAAAAAAGTCTCCGGCCCTAGTGCAATCGGTAATCATAAATGAGTCCGAGCCAAAAATGCCCTTTTCCAATCCCACGTATTCATCACCAAAAAAGGCGCAATCTTCTGGTCTTATTCCTCGTTCTTGTAATCGAGCCATAATCAAATCTGCGTTGTCAGATTTGGAGGAGATTCCCACTTCCAAGTACTTTGCATCACTGGTGGAGGTTATTTTCAGCCCATGTTCCTTGCCCAGTTCGGTGGCCATGTCCATGAGGTAGTGCAGACCACCGGAAATACCGTGGTCAGAAAGCTTTTTGTTCAGTAGGGAAAGCTCGTCTGCCTGCATGAAAAGGTTGTCTCCACGATTATGCTCCGGCATTAGGTCTATTTTGCAGTAATTTGGTCGGGTAAAGACAATGTCCGTTGGCAAATCATAATTTTTCAGGAGCTGTCGGTGAATTTCAAAGCAAACCTGATGAATCAACAGGACTCCTTCTTTGTTCAGCTCCAGATTCTTGAAAATATAGGGGTTTCCCTCTGGAGTGAATGCATATTGATGGGCTCCCCGTCCCAAGCCAAGATAGAGATTCTGCAGCTCCTGGGCAGTAAAAAAATTTTCCAGTTTACCACCAGCAATATTTTCGTAGGTAGTTCCTGAAATAATTGCAAGGGGGATTCCTCTTGCCAGCAAGTCCTTCATAGCTGAGCAGGCCTCGTCAGCAGGAGCCTTTCTGGAGATGACAGCGGTTCCATCCCAGTCAAAAAGAATTGCACTATACTTCTTCATACACAGTTTCTCCCTGTGACAGGAGGAGTGATTTTTCCCCTGTCTTTTTTTTCAGATAAATGGTGACAGGATTTCCTTCTATGACTGTGAAGTAAGTTCCTGTTCTTTCTAGTCTAACTTGTATTACCGATTCAAGATATTTTACTCGAAAGGTAAGGCTGTCCCAGTGCTTTGGCAGATTTGGCTTGAAGGAAAGTCTTCCATGATGCATTCTCATTCCCCCAAAGCCATTTACCAGAGCCTGCCAGGTTCCAGCCATATTTGCACCGTGAATGCCAGCGTAAAAATTGTTGTGGTAGTCGTCCAAATCCATGCGGGCAGAATCGGCAAAATATTGATAGGCCTCCTCATGGTAGCCAATATCGCAGGCAACAATACCAAAAATACAGGTGGACAAGGAGGAGTGGTGCAGGGTGACTTCCTGATAAAAGTCGTAGTTCCGCCTGATTTCCTCCTCGGTAAAGCACTCATTATGGAGATAGAAGGCCAAAATGGCATCGGCCTGCTTGCTCATGCGATGACGCATGATAAACAGGGGATGATAGTTTTCGTAAAGCCAGGAACGTTTTTCTGGAGGGATACGATTTTCGTCCCAGGGTTTTCTCTGCATGAATCCATCGTCCATGGGATGGATTTTTCTCTGCTCGTCGTAGGGAAAATACATTTTCTGGATGATTTCCTGCCATAAATCAAGCTCTTTTACAGAGAAATCCAGCCGATGGGAAAGTTCTGTCAATTTTTCTGGAGCCGTCTTTTTCAAAAGCTGGACAACCTCCACTGCATCCCTAAGATTTTCACGAGCCATGAGATTGGTGTAAAAATTATTGTCCACCAATACATTGTATTCGTCGGGGCCGGTAACAGAACAAATGCAGTATTTGCCCCCTCGAGTCTCTGAAAAACTGCCCACGTCTGCCCAGACTCGGGCTGTTTCGATAAGGATTTCTGCGCCCATATTACACATAAAATCCTCATCTCCCGTCACCTGGTAGTAGAGGCTGACGGCATAGCTGATATCTGCGTTGATATGATATTGGGCGCTTCCCAAAGGATAGTAGGTTGAGGCTTCATGTCCATTGATTGTACGCCAGGGAAAGAGGGCCCCGACAGGGTGTCCCATAATTCGAGCTCTACTGCGGGCTTGTTCCAGGGTGTTAAACCTCCATGTCAAAAGGGAGCGGGCAATTTCTGGTTGGATATAGATAAAAAAAGGAATCATATACATTTCTGTGTCCCAGAAATAATGTCCCTCGTAGCCTTCTCCAGTGAGTGCCTTGGCAGGCATTCCGCACTTGCCGTCCCTTCCCGCTCCCTGGAAGATGTGAAAGAGATTGAAATTCAGCCCTTGTATGAGGGAATCTGCATCTTTCCCTTGAATATCTATGGCGGCTCTGTTCCAAAAATCCGCCATGTAATCCTTCTGAAAAGCTACCAGTTTTTCCGTTCCAAGCTCCGCCGCCTCCTCCAGTTTATTCCCGATGAATTCTGAGAGTGGAACAGTCGGTTCATCCAGGCAGGAGCAATAGGCGATAAACTTGTCCATGACAAATGGTTCCTGGTGGTTGAGCTTCAACTCATACTCTGTTTTTGCAGTCAAAGCTGTTTTTGAGGCAATAAGGGCAACAACGGCCTCTTGGGAAGAAAATTCAATTCTACTGCCACAGGCCATGGTAAGATTGGAACCAATAGTCCGCCCTTCATACAACTGAACCTGCCCATGATTTTCCAGCAGCACAGGTTCCAGTCGGCGACCAAAAGGTCCATAGTCCACAATGGGATTTGTTTTCCGGGTTTGGTTTTCCACATCGGCATTGAGGCTGCTGGAAACCTCCACCTTGCCTTGAAAATTCAGTGGGGTAAGCACCAGTTGCTGTACCATGCAATGCTTGAGCTTGAAGGAAACAAGGCGAAGGCTTTCGATTTTAAGTTCCTTGCCTGATTTTGTTTTCCAAATTACACTGCGACGAACCAGTCCCTCTTTCAAGTACAAGCTTCTATGGTAATGGGAAGTCTGGCTTTCCAAAAGAGAAAAGGTTTCTCCGTCCACGGTAATTCTTGTTTCCTTGAGGTTGGGCAGGTTCAGCAGGGTTTGACTTTTCAATGGAGAGCCGAAATTTGCCTCACCATAGCGAATATCAGTGCTTTCATAAAACCCATTGATAAAATTCCCTTCCATGCCAGTGTCCATATCAAATGGATAGGCCTCTTCCATAGTACCGCGACTTCCGATGTAGCCATTGGACAGGGCGAAGGTGGTTTCATTGCGATAATTTGTCTCCAGTGAAAAATTTTCTTCTCTGACAACCCATTTTTCCAAGGGATAAATGGGGGCCTTGTCTTTGTTCATGTTAAATCTCCTGTATCTCCCAAAAAATTTCCTCGTCTTTGACAAAAGAAAGGAGATAGTCAATTGCGTTTGGTTCTAAAGCAGTCTCGTATTTTCCCAGGGCCTGGAATTTTAGATTTGATGGAGTCTGACCCCCAGAAAGCTCTGCGGGAAGAGACAAGACCAGCCGATTTTTCCAATTCAATCCGAAGTCAGCTATTCCCTTTGGCTCAGTGAAAAAGCTGGTGTTGCGCTCGGGCCAGCTTTCATCACCTTCTGGGGAGTGTACCAGTCCTACAAATAGTCGGGGGCGGGCAGAAGGGGCAAGGTTCTGCAGGGCATCTTTTACAAAATAGTATAATGCCTCATGGTCGCCATGACGGTCGGCCTTGTGGGTGGTAAGGACAGTGTCTGGTTGAATCCAAGCCAAAAGCTCCCGTAAATCCTGCTGAAGGCTTGCCTTGCAATAGCTGCCCCTCTCTTGAAAAAACTGGGAATGAAAGTCAGGCTTTTCTGGCAAGCCGTAGGTATGGCAGGTACAGCCAGAAGGGAAATTTTGCACAGCATCATCACTGAAATATAGCCGTGTCAAAAAGCTTTCTTCTGGAGCCATGCCCGTATCTGCATAGCCAAAAAAATATACAGCCTCAGAAGAAAGACCCAGCACACTCAAGCCTGCAAGACTTTCCCGCAAACGGGCCTGGCCCTTGGAAAAATCAGTGGAGCCATAATCCCCATTGGTGACAATGCAGACGCTCACCCGTCTTTCCTGCAGCAGCAGCTGGTGGATTAGCCCCCCTGCCATCAGCACTTCGTCGTCCTGGTGGGGAACAATCACCAGCAAATTGTTGATTTTTTCCAACTGCAATTTCTGTTTCATCAGCCCTTCACCGCACCTGCAGCCACACCTGCAATAATGTATTTCTGCATGAACAGGTAGAAAACCATCAGGGGAATGACACCCAGCATCAGCATGGGGAACATTGTGGCCCAGTCGGTGGAGAACTGGCCAATATTGCGGCTTACCTCCTGCAGAATGACGCTGTTCTTGCGGCTTTGCAAAAAAAGTAGGGGAGTCATAAATTCGTTCCACACATTCAGGGACACGATGATGACGGTGGTGGACATGATGGGCTTGAGCAAGGGCAGCACCACGTGAAAAACCCTTCCCGGTACATTGCAGCCATCGATAATGGCAGCCTCCTCCAATTCCCATGGCACTGAATTTTCAATGAATTCCTTGAATAGGAATACTGTCTGGGGCATATTGATGGCTACATCAACCAGGATGACTGCCAACAAAGTGTTCATCAGATGGAGCTCTTTGATAATGCGATACTGAGAAATGATATTCATTTGAAAGGGTACGATGAGGCCGGCCAAAAACACTAGGAACATTACGTTTGAAATCCTTGTTTTGGAACGGGCTAGTGCATACCCTGCTAGGGCTCCAATAAAAACTAGGATAAGCACGGAGGAAGCAGTGATAATCAGTGTGTTGGCAAAGGCCCGTGGATATTCCATCTTGACCCAAGCCTTTACATAGTTGCCGAATTCCCACACGGCAGGCAAGCCCAAGGGATTTTGAGTAACATCCTGCTGGGTTTTAAAGGTGGAAATGACAAGATAGTAAATGGGTATAAACCATAAAATGGCAATTAGAATCATTACAATTTCTGTTGCCAAGGATTTTCTTTTCGTGCTGTTCATCATGCTATGTTTCTCCATTTGGTTAAAAGCTTATTTACTATGCCACTGACAATCAAAACAATGACAAAGAAGCAAACACCCAAGGCTGCTCCGGTGGAATAAAAGCCGTCGGAAATACCCTTGTCAATTATTACTGTCATAAGGGTTTGGGTGGCATTTCCTGGTCCGCCTCCTGTCATGGAGTAAATCGAGTCAAAAACCTTCATTCCACCAATCAGTCCTGTGATGACTACAATGGAAACGGAAGGACACATTAGGGGAAGGGTTACATGAAAGAATATTTTTACAGAGTTTGCCCCGTCAATGCGAGCGGCCTCATACAGGGAGGATGGCACACTCTGGAGATTTGCCAGAAAGATTACCATAGCCCAGCCTGTCCACTGCCACACTTGGGTGGCGATGATGGAATAGAGGGCTAGATTTGAGCTGAAAAAATTGATGGTGTCAAAACCAAGTGTTGAAAGCACCCGGTTCACTAGGCCAGAATCAGCGGAAGACAAGATGTATTTCCATAAATAACCAACAATTAAAGAGCTGAATACAGCCGGAAAGAAAAAGAACATTCTTAGCAGATTCCGTGTTTTCAGTTTTTGATTTAAAACTGCAGCCAGGGGGAGTCCGAGAATCACCTGAAAGCCAGTGAGCAAGATGGCGTAGATGACGGAATTTGTTATTGCTGTCATCATCAACGGGGTGTCAAAGACCTTGATGTAGTTTTTCAGACCAACCCATTCCAAATTGACAGGATTCATGTCTGTATAGTTGGTGAAGCTGTAGTAGAATGTAAACAAAAAGGGCAAGATACAAAATACCGCATAGATTGCGAATGCTGGCAGTAAAAAGATAAAAAAGTATTTTCCCAAGGAAGTTGCCTTGGAATATTTTGTACTCATAATTTTTCCTTTTGCGTTAGCAGGATGATAGGGCAAAACAGCCCTTGTAACAAAATGGCCCTGTACCAAAATACTCCATCACGGAAGTCTTTGGTACAGAGCTAAATCAACGGAATTTACTTGGACAGCAATTCCTCTACAGCAGCATCAACGTTCTGCAATGTTTCTTCTAAAGACTGTCCGTCTAGATAGGACTGGAATTCCAAGCCATAATTCTGGTGAGCCGCAGCCGCATCACCCCACTCATTCCATGGGCAGTAGACATTTCCAGCATTCAGGGCGGAAGAAGCTGAGTTATAGGCTGCAGGCAACTGGAAGTTGGCACCAGTCAGGTAGGAGGAACCTCCCTGGTTGTTTTCCCAAAGAGCGGCCTGTCCTTCTACCGTTGAAAGGGCTTCCAGCACCTTTGTGGCCAATTCCACATTCTTTGACTTTGCATTTACCGCAAAACCACATCCAGGTCCACCAATCAGCCAACCAGCGGAGGGCTTTGTCCCTTGGAATGGCATCATGTCAAGTTTCAGGTTGGGGTTTTTTGCCATAATTGCATCATAGTCCCATGGACCGGAACAGAACATTGCGGCCTTGCCAGTTGCAAACTCATCAAGGGCCTGGGCATGGTCAATGCCTAGCATATTCTTGGTATATATTCCCTTCTCAATCATTTCAGACCACTTCTTGATGTAAGGATTCAATGTTCCGTTCATCTTTACCCTTCCTTCACGGTAATCAGCGTTAAAGCTGCTGCCAGTCTTGGTGGAAAAGTATTCGGCAGAAACAAAGGCCAAAGAATTCTTCAACATGGGTTCCCAGCTCATTAGCCCGGCTGCCAAGGGTTTAATTCCCATGGACTGAAACTTTTCACACACTGCCAAGTACTCGTCAAAGGTCTTTGGCAGGGCGATATTGTTCTTCTCGAACAATTCCTTGTTGAAGTAGATTCCCTCGAACCAAGAAATTCCTGGCAAGGCATAGATATTGTTGTTGTAGGAGTAGACACTTACACCGGCAGAGGAATAGCGGCTGCCAAGGCTGTTCAATGGCTGCAAGTAGCCCAGCTTTGCGTGCTTGAGAGCGGAAGCAGGAGACTCACAGATAATATCCGGCCCCTCACCGGCACTGAGCTGAATGTCTACAACAGTATTGTAATTGCTGTTGTCAATGAATTGGTATTCAATTTCAACTTCTGGAACAGCCTTCTCTAAATACTCCAACAAGGCAGACATTGTATCTTCAGAATTCCAGTAGGTCATCCTTAAGGTTACCTTGTCCGGGGACGACTCCTTCTTTTCACTGGAACCAGAACCAAATGCGCTGGTCAACAAGAGACCAGCCATCAAAAGCAAAGCAATGCTTTTTTTCATCTTCAAATCCTCCATCTGGATAAATTACTCATTTCTTTGATATTTTTATGATAAGACCAGAAGAAGGATTTTGAAATAAAAAACTTTTTTGAAAGATAACACAATTTTTATTTCTTGCAATTTTTTACCCTGTCAGATTCCAATTTCTTTCATGGTACAATTGAGTTTCAGGGTAAAGACAACCATATTTTCTTCTGTAGTATTTTCGAAGAAAGAATTTCCATCCTGATAGTATAGTCTCAACCTGTCGTGAATGCTTTGCAATCCGTAGCCTGATTGTGGTTTTGCCAGTTGCCGGGATAAGATTTCCAAATCAGCAGATTTCACCGTATTTTTTACCTGGAACAAAAGGAAGTCTCCTTCCTTCCGGTATAAAACCATCACCTTGCCTCGCTGGTCTTCATCCAGATTATCAATTCCATGTTTAATGGCATTTTCCACCATGGGCTGCAGCAGAAAACTTGGTATTTTTGTCTCTCTTCCCCGCTGATCCAGGTCAAGTTCAATATCAAAGCTGTAATCGTGAGTCATTTTTTGAATTTCAAGGTAGGAGAAAACAGTCTCCAGCTCATTTTCCACCGTGGTGATGGCATTCCCTCCGTTCAGAGTACTGCGATAAAATTTTGCTACCAAACCTGTAATCTCCGCAATATCATCTTCCCCCTTTTTTATGGCCATCCATTTGATTGATGAAAGACAGTTATATAAGAAGTGTGGATTTATCCTTGCTTGCAGGGCAGCCAGCTCAGCCTGACGTTTTTCCATCCCCAACTGGTAGGTCTTTGTAATCATGGCATTCATCTTTTTTTGCATCTCATCAAAGCTTCTGTTTACAATGCCAATCTCATCCTTAAAGGTTAAATCCATTTCAACCTGAAAATTCCCCATGCTGATTTCTTCCGCTGCCTTTTTGAGCTTGAGAATTCGACGGCTAAAAACACGGGATACCAAAATGCCCAGCACAAGTAAAAACGCAATGCTAGAAAGCATTACGAGCAGGGTTGTAAGCAAAAAATTCTGAAGCTGGGAGTTTATTATATCCCTGTTGCGCAAATAGTGGATTTTCCACCCGTTGGAAAGTGCTTCCGAAGTAAAAATCAAGAAATTTTTTGTGGTATCAAAGTCCGAATGCTTACCCCTAACTAAAAATTCTTGAATCTCTAAATCCTGCTTTTCGTGGTTGAGGGGAGTCTTGTAAATCAAGTTGCCCTCGCCATCAGTTAAAACAACTCCCCCCATTTCTTGATGCACAGAACGGATTGGTTTTACCAATTTTTTTACATCAAGCTCAAGTTGGATGATTCCAATGGGTTTTGAAGCGGAATCAGTATCAAGCAGGGGTCTGCTGGCATAAATTTTATCCTCGGTAAATCGCCAGATAGTGGAAAAATAGACTTGGCTTTCTTTGTACCAGTCCGTTTTTTCAATGGAATCAATGACAAAGAAAAACTCTCCAATATCGCTGGTTAAATTTGAACTAAAAACCCGAATTTTCTTCAAACTGGTGTTTTGGCTGATAAAGTACCAAAAAACAGGTTTTGCCTGGTCGGACAGCTTCTTTGCGGCAGCGGCAATGTCCTGGGTTTTTCCGATTTCTTCCAGATTTGAACGGAGCTCCACATTGTAGGTGAGATACCGTAGATTGTCGTTTTCCCGTTGAATAGAATTTTCCAAGGCGGCACGAAAGCTATTGGCTGCATCCTCCATGCTTACCTGAGTCTGCACGATATAATTTTTTTTTGCAGAGTGATAGGAGTAAATTCCAAAGGAAAAAATGGGAATCAAGACAATGAGTCCATAACTTAAAAGCAATTTCTTGTGAATTGTTGCATTTCCAAAATATAATTTTATGGATTTTATCATTTAAATTCCCTCTCTAAACTGCTTTGGCGTAATCCCGAAATGGGATTTAAAGCATTTGTTAAAATATGACTGGCTATTGTAACCTAATTTCTCAGCAATTTGAACAATTTTCAAATTCTTGTCTTGCAGAAGAAGCCTTGCCTTTTCCATCTTTAGCTCTGTGATGTACTCAACAATTCCTTGTCCTGTTTCCTTTTTGAAAATATGGCTGACATACGAAGAATTTAAATTCAATTTTGTGGCAACATCAAACAAGCTTAACTCTCCTTTATATTCCTTTTGAATGAAATTCTTTATCCGCCTTACCAAATCAGAATTTTGCTCATCATGTTTAGTATGGGCAACCGTCAAAATAGTATTTACCGCCTGCCGAAAATTATCCAGAACCTTGGAAGGATTTTTCTCATCAAAAAGCCTGTTCATTTCAGCAAAGCTGTCCTCCGATTCAAGCAGAGGCATCCTTGCATACAATTCCTTTACAATCGAATAGAGCAGATGCTGAACATATACCCTGCTCACATCCGATGCCTCGCTCAGGCTGGCAATCAAAATTTCACATTCTCCTGAAATTTCGGCAAGGCTTCCTTGCTGAATGCTGGCAAAAATCCTATTTTTTATTTCTTCCAGATTATCCTTGTAAAAACTAACCATATCCTTATGTTTGCTTACAGATAAAATTCGATTTTGGTGGATGAAAACTTCTTTTCTCATGGTTTCTACAGCCAGCAATTGTGCAACCAACTCTTCCAATGAAACAGTGAATTGGCTGATAATTCCAAGATAGCCCTGCTTTATTCCAACTGCTGCCAAAAGCTTTTCACCTTGTTGGCGGATATACTCTTCATCATTGAATTCCAGCTTGTGGAGCAGGATATAGGCTTCGTTTTCCGTTATTTGTAAAAAGGTGGAGTCCTCAAAATAAGCTTTGATATACTCAGAAAAATCTACGCCTCTTTGCTCAAAATGGTTTTCTTCAAATTCAAAAAAAATAAATGCCAGCTTGCTTTTCCCTCCATTGAACAAAAAATCCTCCAAGGGGGCTTTTTCTTTTTGTGAAATCTTTTTACTGGAAAAAAATCTATAGACTTGTGCCTGCTGAACCACCTCCCTTTCTTGCTGAGCCTGGGCAAGCGTCCTTTTTTCCTGTAATCTTTTCAGTACCCGCTCCATACAAAGCTGGAATTCCTCCAGCTCAATTGGCTTCAAAAGATAATTTACTACGCCCGCTTCCATCGCCTTCTTTGCATAATCGAATTCAGAGTAGGCGCTAAAAATAATAATGACCGTCTCAGGGTAGCGAGCAGCAACTTCCTTGGATAAATCCAATCCGTCCATAATGGGCATTTTTATATCTGTGAACAAAATATCAAACCCTTCAGCTTCCATTGCCTCCAAAGCCTTCTTTCCGTTCACTGCCTGGTGGATTTCCAGAGGGTAACCATACCGTTCTATCAAAAAGGAAATTCCTTCCCGTTCCGTCCGCTCGTCGTCCACCAACAAAATCTTGTACTGTTCCATAGTATTCCCTATTTCTATTCTTTTTTATATAATACCACATTATGAGCAATTCCAACCAAAACAATTTCAGTCGGCAGGCAAAATCAAGCCATTGGGCCGACCAAACCGCAGAAAAAATCATCCGTGAGCGTGGTGACCTGGATGTTTACACCTGTGCTTCTGGTATTACCCCCTCAGGAACCGTCCATATCGGCAATTTCCGTGAGATTATTTCCGTGGATCTGGTGGTGCGAGCCCTCCGTGACAGGGGCAAGAATGTTCGATTTATTTATTCGTGGGACGACTACGATGTGTTCCGCAAGGTTCCCCAGAATATGCCGAAATCAGATGAATTGGAAAAATACCTGCGCTTTCCCATCACTATGGTGCCGGATCCCTTTGAGCGGGATTCTTCCTATGCTCGTCATCACGAGGTTGATGTGGAATCAGCCCTTCCCATTGTAGGTATTCATCCTGAGTTCTTGTATCAGGCAGAGCGTTATCGCACCCATATGTACGATGAGGGGATGAAGATTGCCCTGCAAAACAGGGACAAAATCAAGGAATGTTTGAATCGCTATCGAGATGATGCCCATAAGATTTCTGCTGAAGAAGAATATTGGCCGGCTTCCATCTTTTGTGAAAAATGCAATCGTGACACCACTGTAATCGATGGCTATGATGGTGAGTATGGCCTTACCTACCATTGTACAGAATGTGGTCACTCGGAAACTGCCGATATTCGCAAGGCTTCTGGTGTAAAGTTGGGATGGCGTGTGGACTGGCCCATGCGTTGGCAGTTTGAAAAAACTGTCTTTGAGCCTGCTGGCAAAGACCATCACAGTCAGGGTGGTTCCTTTGATACTGCTCGCCTGGTGGCGGATGAAATCTATGGTTGGCCGGCTCCTGTAACCTTCCGCTATGACTTTATTGGAATCAAGGGTACTCCTGGAAAGATGTCATCCTCCAAGGGACAGGTCATTGCACTTCCTGATGTTTTGAGGGTTTACCCGCCAGAAATTGTTCGTTATATGTTTGCTGGAACCCGTCCCAACACAGAGTTTTCCATCAGCTTTGATCTGGATGTTTTGAAAACCTACGAGGATTACGACAAGACGGAGCGCATTGCTTGGGGTGTAGAAAAGGCTAAGAATGATGAGGTTTATGCAAAGGAGCGCCGTATCTATGAGTTGTCCCAGGTAAATGGAATGCCTGAGACCATGCCCTACCAGATGCCCCTGAGACATTTGTGCAACTTGCTGCAGACTAATTCTGGAAATATTGATGCCGTTATTGCCAGCCTTCCGGAAGTCAAGCCTGAACAGCTTGAGGGGCTTAAAACACGATGTCGTTGTGCCTGGTACTGGATTACTGAATGTGCTCCTGAAGACTTCCGCTTTGCCTTGCAACCAGTGGGAACCAAGGTGGAGTTGAATGATACGGAATTGGCTGCCATCCATAAGATTCGGCAAACAGTGCTGCCAGTTATGGACACTATGGAAGAAAAGCCCCTTTCAGAAGCAATCTATGGTATTGCAAATGAATGCGGGTTGGAACCAAAGGCTCTCTTTACCGCTGTTTATCAGGTGCTTATCGGCAAGAATGCTGGTCCTAGGCTTGCAAACTTTATGAAGATTATTGGTCGCAGTCGTTTGGAAGAGATTCTGGGTCAGTATTAAGATGATTGGTTTTTTTATCAAAAAAAATTTTTTTGACGGTTGGGACCACCTGCTATCGTTGGTGCTTCCCAACCTGGTCATATTCGCATTGATGATGGGAGGCTATTTTCTGGCGGATTTAGCGCTGAGTCTTTCTGTCCTAGCCTCATTCGTTGTGTTTGCAATTTTTTGGTGCGGAATTTCAGTGGCAACCTTTGCCTTCGGTTCAAGTGCGGCAGAAATTGCCAATTTTAAGTCAGTTACATTTAAAGATTGGTTGGGTAATTTCCCTTCTGTGTGGAAGGATGGGCTATTGTTTGGTATAATTACCATAGTTTTACTTGCTTTGGGAACCGTTACCATTCCCTTCTACCTCCGAATAGAAGGTTATGTGGGACTTTTCCTAGCCGCTATGGTGTTTTGGTTTTTGTTCGTTTGCATACTTTCCCTCCAATGGTTTTTGCCCATCCGCTCCCTCATGAAGAACGACTTTAAAAAATGTTTGAAAAAATCCTTTGTCATTTTCTTTGACAATCCTGGTTTTTCTTTTTTTATGTTCATTTACACAGTCTTTTTGGTGGTAGTATCCATTGCCTTCTTTATGATTGTTCCTAGCTTTTGTGGTATTGTCCTGGCCCACACCAATGGTCTCAGGTTGAGATTGTACAAGTACGATTGGCTGGAAGAGCATCCAGATGCAAGCCCTGCGGAAAAAAAACGTATCCCTTGGAAAGAGCTTGTGGCAGAGGATAGGGAAAATGTAGGACCTCGGACCCTTAAAAATTTTATCTTCCCATGGAAGTAGGTTTGTAGGCGGGCCTATTCTTCCATTATTGGGGCAAACGCTTCTACATTGCGTCCGTACAGTAAACCTAGTTTTTCAAGCCACTGGGCAACAGTCTTGTCCATCATGGTTCTATCCATTCGCCAAACCCAGTTCTTTCCATTGGAAGTGGAGGGTGTGTTTATACGAGCCTCGCTGCCCAATCCATGGAGGTCTTGGAGAGGGATGATGGCAAATTTTGCTGTGGAGGCAATTGCCAGCTGGATAAGACGACGGCACAGGTCTGTAGCCGGTAATTTTGCGTTTGGGCCCTCCAAATAACGCCCAATCAACTCCAATTCTTTAGCAGAGGCCTTGGAAAGCCAGCCCGCCGTAGTGTCGTTGTCGTGGGTTCCAGTGTATACTATGCAGTTGGGATGGTACATATGAGGTAAGAACGCATTTACACAACCGCCACTGCCGGCTTCCTTTAAATCAAAGGCGAACTGCAATACCTTCATCCCTGGCAGCTTAAAGTCGTCCCTAAGATTACGCACCTCTTCGGTTATTACTCCCAAGTCCTCTGCAATAACGGGAATGTCTCCCAATCTATCCTGAATTGCCTGGAACAGCTTGTGGTCAGGTCCAGGAAGCCACTGTCCATTTTCTGCGGTTTTATCTCCAGCAGGAATTGCCCAGTAGGCCTCAAAGCCTCGGAAGTGGTCAATACGAATGTAGTCCACCAATTCCAGTGTTGCCTTGATGCGGGCAATCCACCAATCATAGCCATCAGTTGCCATCGCATCCCAGTTGTACAGTGGGTTGCCCCACAGCTGCCCGGTTGCACTAAAATAATCTGGTGGTACTCCAGCTACGGCTATGGCATGCCCATCCTCATCTAGTTGGAATAAGCTCTGGTTTGCCCAGACATCTGCTGAATCTGCTGCCACAAAGATTGGAATGTCCCCAATTATGGAAATTCCTTTTTCATTGGCATAGTCTTTTAGCTTATGCCACTGGACAAAGAAAAAGAATTGTATAAGTCTTTGTATTTCTATTTCTTGCTGATGGGTTTTAGTCCATTCTGCCAAGGCATTTTCTTCATGGCGGGCAAGTTCTTTGAGCCAGTAGTTGCTCCACATAGCTCCCGCAACCTTTTCTTCCTGGGCTTTTTTATCGTAAAACTCCTTGATGCTCATAAAGAGGCTGTAATTCTTTAGCCAAAATTCGTGTTTGGATAAAAAATCATTGTATTCCTGTCTATCCTCCTGTGAAGCATTTTCCATAAAATAGCAGGCAGCCTTTTTTAGAACAGGTATCTTCCACCAAACTACGGAGCCAAAGTCTACAGGACCTTCTGATGAAATATAATCGGGAGGGGTGACAGAATCTGCCTCTGCCCAGCCACGGGAAACAAGGCTTTCCAAATCAATCAGCAAGGGATTACCAGCAAAGGTTGAAAATGATGCATAGGGTGAGTCTCCATAGCCTGTGGGTCCTAGGGGGAGAATTTGCCATAAACTTTGATGCGCTTCTACCAACCAGTCTATAAAATCAAAGGCTGTCTGACCGATTGTACCTATACCAGGTGTGCCAGGCAATGATGTTGGATGCAATAAAATGCCACTTCTTCGCTGTAATTCCATAATAAACCCCTTGAGCTTTTTTAGTAAACCGATTTACTATATAAAGTATACCACAGGTTGTCTCTCAAAGCAAGTTATATACTTCCGGAAAGGTGAGGGTAACGCAAACAAATTCCTCACAGTTTCTAATTTTTATTTCACCTTGATGCAGATTCATGATGGCCTTTACAATAGGGAGTCCAAGCCCCGTTCCGCCTGAGTTACGGGAACTGTCTCCCCTGTAAAACCTGTCAAATACCTTTTTTAGCTGATACTCCGGGATATGACCAGTGTTTTTTACCTCCAGGATGGCTGTACCATCCTCATCGAAAAACTTTATGATAATGTGGCCCTCAACTTGAGTGTGTTGGATGGCATTTTGGATAATATTTGACACACACCGTTGTAGTAGATGTTCATCGGCATAGAAAGAAAAATTTGTGTAGGTAACAAAAAGACTGACTCCCTTTTGCTGGCACAAAAAGTCAAACCGCTCTTTCATCTCGTCCATAAAGTCTCCAGAGGTAAGTCTTTGGGGTGTAATTTTCATTTCGGGGGATTCATAACGACTCAGTTCTGATAAATCTCTCACCAATAATTCTACCCGTTCAAGCTCCTGTAAAAGGGCTCCAATCCTTTCTGGTCTGGTATCAAGAACTCCATCGTGCATAGCTTCCAATTGTGCCTTGATGGCTGTAATGGGGGTTCTCAGGTCGTGGGATATATCCTGCATCCATTGCTCACGCAGGACTGCTTCTTTTTCCAGCTGCTGTTGCAGCATCTTGGCCGATTGAGAGATGTTGTCTAATTCCAAAGTGGTGGAGTGTGGAAACTCCACCTGTCGTTTTCCCAAGCTTAAATTTTCAATGCCAGATACCAGGGATTTTGTTTGTTTTGAAAAACTGGACGAAAGAAAAAATGCCAGGATGAGAGATAGGCCGGTAGTAATTCCAATGCCTATGGTTGCAACATTGATAATAGTTGAGACAAAGTTTCTATTTGCTTTGTAGGCATAAAAATCAATATTGCTTACCGCCAGCTTTCCAATAAGTGTGCTTCCGTCGGTAATGTCAATTGGAGGGTTTTTTCGCAAGAAGGTTGGAATGGAACCAAGCTGGCTTTCAAATTCCTTTTTAGAAATGACAGTCCCCTTGTCCAGCAAAAGAATGGGCTCGTTATCTGGAGTAAAAATAAAGACATACAAACTGTCTGTCAGATACTGCTCTATGGCCATAAACAAGGGTGTGGGAGACAATTCCCCTTCCATACGGTGTACCCGTGTAATGACAGGTTGCAGAAGGTTTTCTAAGTCTGTTTTTTTACCCATGTTCCAGGTGGAAACGGAATGATTGACTGCAAAAATAGCAATGGCCACCAAGGTTACCAGTACTCCAAGGGAAGAAATCATCAGGTTGGAGAATAACCGTGTAAAAAGAGTTTTCATCTATTGCTTATCCTGATTTTGAACTGCATTCCTCTGATTGCCATCGCTCCCCATGTGGCATCCATTGAACCTGTATCCAAACCCACGCACTGTTCCAATCCATTCTCCGGTTCCAAGTTTGGAGCGAAGGTTCGCAATGTGGGTGTCTATGGTCCGTTCTGAGCCTTCAAAGAAATAATTCAGGCATTCTGAAAGAATACGTTCCCTTGTAACAACGATATTCTCATGTTCTGCTAGGTAGACAAGAATCTTCCATTCTGCTCCTGTAAGGTATAATTCCTGTTTGTTTACAAATAATTTATGGGTGTTTTTGTCCAGTTCCAATATTTGCCCATCTAGCTTCCAACAATAGTTGGGAGAGGAATAGTTTGTCTGTTGGTTATTACACCGCTTTAACAAGGCCTGGATTCTAAGAGCCAATTCCTTGGAAGAAAAGGGTTTGACAATATAGTCATCTGCCCCCAGCTCAAAGCCTGTAATTCTATCTGATTCTGAGTCCTTGGCAGTAAGAAAGACCATGGGAATGGAGGATATTTCTCGAATTGATTTTGCCAAATTGAAGCCGTTTCCATCAGGTAGCATTACATCAAGAATCACCAAATCAACAATGCCTCTTTGAATAACCTCCATTACACCCCTTGTCTCACCAAATTCGATGACAGTGTGTTCGTCCAGCTGAAGATACCCTGCCAATGCTTCTCGAATAAAAGCATTGTCCTCTACCAATAAAATACAAGCCATAAATTTTTCCTCTTACTTTTATCTAGTATTGTATTTCTCTGAGTGAATAGACACCCCTAGAATCCAATCTTGAAAACTCATTCCCCATGTGGTCATAGGTAATTACATTGTAAACCTTTATTTGCCCCTTGGCATCTCTGGTTATTTCTTCCACTAACTTTCCATCCCCATTGTAAAAGTACAGGGTGGTTTCACAGTTCTCTCCCTGAAAATCATCAATTTGTACCCGCTCCCAGAGCAGGTTTTTGTTGTAAAAGTATTTTTTCTTTTTATAATAAGTGCTTTCGTTATGATATAATTCTTCTGAAACAAGTCCAATGTCATTGTATACAAAATCAACCCGCTTTAAAAGTTTTCCATCGGGAAAAAGAATTAACCAGCTGCTCAATCTTCCTTCGTCATCATATCGATATAATTCCCGTATTGTTTCATAATTATCTGCTGAATACATTATTTTTTCCGACAACAACCCCTTGCTGCTATAATTAAATAAATTCCGTCCCTCCAACTCTCTGCTTCTGCTCCAAGCCAATTCTTCCACTAGCTTGCCCTTCTCGTTGTATCGGAACTCATACCTCCAGCTACCAATTTCAGCGGGATTTTTGCCAACAATCTCTATCAGCCGTCCTGCAGTATCATAATAATATGTTATTACAGCGGAAACAGTTCCCTGTCTGGTATAAAATTTTTCTGAATCTATCATTCCCCGTTCATTTAAAGTCTTGATACCTTTTATTTCCAAATCTTCCAGAGAACTTCCGGTAAAATCTGTAATTTGATAGACAGTGCCAATAAGATTGTTTTTTGGGTAGCCTGGAATTTCCACTGGTAAATCACCACCGTAAAGGTAACCCAAGGTGAGAAATAGATTAAACAAAAGGAGCCTTCCTCTCATCATTCCTCCTGTGTTTTGAGTAGAATGGTATTTTTAGAATTAATTTTTCCAATTTTCCACGAAATGACCCTAATGCACAATAAATGAAGCATTTTTTTTTGTATTCTTTGCAAAATCTTAACATTGGGATTGGCTTTTCCCGCTAAAAAAAGCGAGTATTT
Source organism: Spirochaetaceae bacterium (assembly GCA_017936345.1). Lineage (GTDB taxonomy): Bacteria > Spirochaetota > Spirochaetia > Treponematales > Treponemataceae > Treponema_F. The sequence goes on along the minus strand of JAGBFT010000090.1, from coordinate 14,131 downwards.
AGAGTGTGCCTGCAAGGGAATACGGAGAGCCCGTGGTGTTTTGTCTCCAATAGTCTCCGACCAACTTGTTCAGGTAAAACCTATATTCAAGGAGAATATGATATGAAAACAACAAGGAAAACACTTTTTATTCTGTGTATTGTCAGTCTATTGGTGGCAGGTTTTGCTGCAGCTCAGACCACAGACAACAAGGATAACTCAGAGCTGGTGCTAGCCATGGAAGATGACGGACAGTTGATGGATGTGGCAGATGCCATTGCAGAAACTGGTACTGATGATTTGGTGGCCACTATAAGCAAGGGTGTTACAATTTTTGCACCTGTAGATGGTTCCTTTGGTAAAGAGGTTGTAATTGAAGATGTAATTACAGAGTATATTGTTCCGGTCCTACTCGACAGTGAGGATATGGTAACAGATGCAACCTTTACCTCCATGGGCGGAACTCCTGTTGCTGTTACAATTTATGATGAGGAAGTCATGGTAAACGGCATCCCCATAGTTGACCTGGAGGGAATCCACAGCGGGAATGTTGTAATTTACAAGCTTGCTGATAGTTTTGACAGCACACCTGTGGCCTTTACCGGAAAGTAATCGCTAGAAGAATCCAATCTGTTGGTAGTTCCTCCTTTCTACCGACAGATTGGTTTATATATATGTCCCCAAAGATTTTTTGCAGGCTATTTGTAAAAAAACTTCGGGGACTTTTTTTATGACTGCCATAAAAAAAGTCCCCGAAGGCCGAACCTCGCCAGCCTTAGGGGATTGGTTTAGGTATGAAAGATACCAGGCAAATCAGTCATATTCAGAAAAATCATCTTCCGAGTGGCTAGAAGTCATAACTGTTGCATAGGTGTTCTGTTGATATGAACTTGTTTCCAATGCTGGGGCTGAAATGCCATCCATTTTGAAGAAGGACAACTCTTCCATCAGCTTTGAGGCGTGCTGATGCAGCAGCTGGGAGATTTCAGAAAGCTGTGTTGAGGCAGAGGTATTCTCCTCTGCGGCAGCTTCCATCTCGTGGATTGCATCTTGAATGCGCTGCATGCCTCCGTCCTGATTGCGGCTTGCGGCGGCAATTTCCTCAATAAGTCGTCCAGTCTTTTCAATGTTGGGAACAACACCCGAAATCAGTTTTCCGGCCTTGTCTACAATGGCAACGCTGTCCGCCGTCATGCCGTTAATCTCATTGGCGGCAATACTGCTTCTCTCTGCCAGCTTTCTGACTTCACCCGCAACAACGGCAAATCCCTTTCCAGCTTCACCGGCACGGGCTGCCTCAATGGCGGCGTTCAATGCCAAGAGGTTGGTTTGGTCTGCAATGTCCTCAATGATGCTTACCTTCAGAGCAATATCGTTCATGGCATTGACAGTGTTGACCACAGCCTCTCCACCTTCCTTGCTGTCAGAGACAGTCTGCTCTGCAATAAACCTTGTCTCACCGGCATTGTCGGCTGTTTGCCGGGCATGCTCTGCAATATCCCTCATGTTTTCGGAAATCTTTTGGGTGGAAAGGGCAAGCCGCTCCACACCCTCTGAAAGTTCCTGGCTAGAAGTATTCATCACCTCGCTTTGATTTACCACTAAAACCAGCAAATTCAAGGTTTCCTTCATTACAGTAGAAATCCTGCCAAGGGAAGAGTGGAGGCTTCCGCTAAGGCTATTGGCATATTTTTGGGACTTGCCTTCCAGGAAATTTACGGTCAGGTCTCCATTTTCCACCCTTCCAAGCAGGGTTCTTAGCTTTTCCGGTTCCGCACCAAGACTCCTCAAGATATAAGACATGGCAAAACCCAGAACAAGAATGATAAAGATGATGTATCCAACCAAGACCGCAAGTCCCAAGGTTGTAGCTGTGCTGGCCTGTTTTTCCGCATCGATTCTTTCCACATCTGCACGCTCAAACAATTTTGTCTGGAATTCCGACACGGGTTTCATAATGGCGTCTGTATGGTCAGTGTATTCACGAGAAAAAAGACGTCCCTGTTGCTCAAGGACATCAGGATCTGAAGAAGTCCCTAGGTCAACATTGGGATGGAGAAGCAAATAATTGTCAAGGAAATTCATAACCTCTGTTTCCAATACGGCCAGCTCATTTGACAATTCCTGGGATTTGAGAATCAGGTTCTGTTCCTCGGCAAGAAGCTCCATCTCTGTAACCTTGTCATTGAAGGATTTTTTTACACCATCGGCATTGGCAACCTTTCCGTTCCTAACGTCAAGAACCCTATTGTAGGCTGCGCGGTATGAAACGTCTCCCGTCATGGCATATAGACGGATGTTGTTGGTAAGGTCTTCGGAGCTTTCTGTCATTTCAGTGGCCAACTGGTAGGCCTGCAATTCATACCGTAAGGAATGCTCCAAGTGGGCATTGGATGATACAATCATCAGAATTGTTATAAAAACAATTGCGGACATGACAACAGAAATGATGATGGATGTAGTGAAAAGCGTTTTGATTTTCATGTATAACCTCCGTATTGTTTTCCTTAAATAGTTGTATACTGACCTTTTAACAAAATGCACACAGCCCCCATGATGTACAATTAAAGCAAGGAGTAGGCAAGAATTTAGGGATATAAAGTATAGCTACAATTATACTCGGAAAAATATCTAGTTTGTCTAGTAAGAATTAAAAAATTAATATAAAATAACAGCAGATATTTTACCTCACAGTGAATTGGAGATTTTTAATAGATTTTATGATTCGTATTTTGTTTGTATGTCATGGAAATATTTGTCGTTCTACCATGGCAGAATTTGTGATGAAGGATTTAGTAAAAAAAGCTGGGTTGTCAGAACAGTTTTTCATTGACTCTGCAGGGACAAGCAATGAGGAGGAGGGGCATGGAGTGCATCCCGGTACTGTTGTAAAGCTGCGGGCCATGGGGGTTCCTGTAGGAAATCATCGGGCAAGAAAAATCACTCAGGATGACTTGCATTCCTTTGACTACATCATCGGCATGGATGATGCCAATATGCGCAGTCTGGAAAGAATGGCAAGCCCAAATTTATGGTCAAAGTTCTCAAAGCTATTGTCCTATGCTGGAATTGCCGATGATATAGCAGACCCTTGGTATACTGGAAACTTCGATGAAACCTACGAAGATGTTTCTGCAGGATGCAAGGGACTGCTCCAACAACTGAAATATCGGAAGGATACATAGCTTTACAATCATACATTATGGAGAGTTTGTACTTTACATATCTTTGTAACCGCTATAAAATGAAACTATGAGTGAACTTCTTACAAATGCTGAATTTGACTTATTTCGTAAGGTGATTTATACCGAAAGTGGAATAACCTTTTCTGAAACCAATCGTTCTATTTTGGATAGTAGATTAAAGGAACGTCTTCGCGACAAGGGAATGGCTACTGTTCAGGAGTATTATCGCTTGATTACTTCTGACAGGGAAGAAATGAAGTTGTTGTTGGATTCTGTCACAACGAACTTGACTCGATTCTTCCGTAATCAGCCCCACTTCGATGCGTTTCAGCATTATGTAATTCCCCATCTTATTGAATTCAAAAAGAATTCTCCAGATAAGAAAATACGTATCTGGAGCGCTGGATGCTCAACGGGAGAGGAGCCATACACTATAGCCATGATACTGAAGGATATTCTACCTCCTCCTTATACCTTTGAGATTATGGCTTCGGATATTTCACTTAAATCCTTGATGGTGGGTAAGCAGGGATTTTATCCTGCATCTCGTATTGCAGGTATTCCTGATAAGTATTTACAGCGTTTTTTTACTAAGACCACAGAAGGTTATCAGATGAATGCGGATGTAATGAGCACCATTCGCTTTGACTATCACAACTTAAAGCATATGCCCTCGACCCGTAATCTTGATATTGTGTTCTGCCGGAATGTTTTGATTTATTTTGACGAAGCCGCTCAGCTGGAGGTTATCAATCACTTTTGGGATGCTATGGCTCCTCGTTCCTATCTATACATTGGACATTCTGAGTCTCTTTTTGGAATGAATACAAAGTTTGAGTTCCTAAAAACTGATTGGGCTTGTTTGTATCAAAAAAACTTGTAGCTTTTAATGAGTGGAGAGAAATAAAATGCTTTCGTCTGATGTCAGAGTTCTTATCGTAGATGATTCTGCCTTGATGCGGAATCTTATCTCCAAGATTATAGAACAGACTCCTGGTCTTGTGATTGCAGGCAAGGCTATGAATGGTGAATTTGCTCTGCAGCACATTCCTGGATGTCGTCCCGATGTCATTGTTCTTGATATAGAAATGCCGGTTATGAATGGCCTGGAATTTCTCAAGGAACGCAAGCGTTTGGGTATTGATATTCCTGTCATCATGCTGTCTAGTCTCACCACAGAGGGTGCTGCAGTGACTATGCAGTGCCTGGAACTGGGTGCCAGTGATTTTTTGACAAAGCCTGGTGGAACGGGGCTTTCTGATTTATCCTCCACAGCCAATCGGTTGGCGGAACTGCTCATTTCATACGGTGGAACCTATGCCAAAAGCAAGGGGCGTGCAATTTCTCCGCTTAGGAGGGAGTTTCAGGTTTCGCATCCCTTGGAAAAGGTCAAGACGGAGGGCAGGGGACTGGAGCCCATTGTGACTTCTCCTAAGTCTGCTGTTGCTGCTCCCAGCAATGCAGTAAATACTTTTAATACGATTTTCCCCCACACCAGACAACCTAAGGAGCCCGTTGTCATTACACCCTTGCGGGAGCCTGGCAAAATAGAAATTATTGTTATAGGTATTTCTACTGGTGGTCCCAATGCCCTGCGAGAGGTTTTCCAAAAGATTGACCCTGAATTGAAGCAGCCTGTTCTTGTGGTACAGCATATGCCGGCTGGCTTTACCGAGGAATTTGCCAATAGTCTCAATGGTGTCTGCCCCTTGGAAGTAAAGGAGGCTAAGGATGGAGACTTGATTAAAGGCGGTCGTGTTTTGATTGCTCCCGGTAACCATCATATCTATGTTGAGCGAAGAGCCCTTTCTATGGTTGTCCGTTTGTCAGATGCACCTCAGAGAAACGGTCACCGTCCTTCTGCTGATGTGCTTTTTGAGTCAGTGGCCAGCATTTATCAAAACCATGCCTTAGGGGTAATTATGACAGGTATGGGTAATGACGGTGCAGTGGAATTGGCAGAAATGCGCAAGCAGGGGGCCCACACCCTGGGCCAGGATGAGGACTCCTGTATTGTTTACGGCATGCCAAAGGTTGCCTTTGAGCTTGGTGGAGTACAGAGACAAGTTTCCCTTCAAGATATGGCTGGTGAAATTAGCAGGCTTGCAAGACAGTATCAATAATGGATTCTATAAGGGGCAGCCAGCCGATAGATTCAGGTCGTTGGAGTGAATGACTGATGTCACCTGTGGCTTGGAAAGTTTAAGCCATGTTTTGGATAATATGAAGATAACACCTGTTGCTATAATCAGGAGGATGAGAACTCCCGCTGCTCTCATGGCTTCTGTAACTTCAACCCCACAAAGATTGGCGACTGGTTCTGCCAAAAAATAGCCTGCCACTGCTGCAAGTATGGGGAGCAGCAAGGAGAAAAATCCCTGTGCAATTTGGATGGAGGCGGGGGCTTCTATCTTTACCACATCTCCTGATTTTAAATTGAAGTTTTGTGGGTTTGATGCTTGAAATGGGGTTCCACGTTTAGCACAGGTGGGGCTGTTACAATTTATACAAGTATCGCTTAAAAGGGGAATAACAGAAGCTATCCCATTTTCGTATTTAATAACGCAGGCCTTGTCACGCATAAAAGTCTCCCTGTTTAATGTTTTTTAATCGGGCATCGCATTCTGCAGCGGCAGCTGCATTTCCTAGCTGCTCGTATGTATCTCTAAGATTGAATACAGCGTCATAGTAGTTTGGGTCTATAGTAACGGCGTGTTCAAAGGCTTCGCAAGCACTTTCGTAATCTCCTTGGGTAAAGAAGATGACGCCGCTGTTGTTCCAAAGATGGGCATTCCGCATATTCACTTCTAGTCCCTGGGCGCAAAAGGTTAGGGCTTCTTCCAAATCTCCTGCTAGAAAGCAGGTGTGGGCTAAGGTTTCTATAATATCCTGGTCTTCATTATTGATTTTATAGGCTGTAAAGAGAGCATCCTTTGATAACTGAAGCATTCCTGCATCACGATAGGTAATTCCTAGGTTATACCACAGAAGGGCATTATCCCTCGTTATGGTAAGTGCTCTTTTAAAACAGGCAATAGCCTCTACGTATTGACCGTGGGAGGCCAGTTCAATAGCCTGAGAATTCAAGGATTCCGGGTTTTCTCTCATAGTCAATCTCCTCCCACTTTTAAAATATCTATTTCTTTAGCCAATGGCAACCTTTACCATATTCATAAAGAGCGCAGTAATTTTCTTTGCCGCTAGAGTCCCGGAGTACAAGTCCTCCATGCGACTGCAAGCTGTTTGGATTAGATTGCAGGCCTCCGTAGATGCTGCCTCCACGGCACCGCTATTGGTTACCATGGCTATTGCCTGTTCTACCGCTGGTGAATCTACCCCTTGGATTCTTGCTCGGGCAAGGTGTTCTGTAAGGGGCCCTAAATCTTGAGGATTATTTTTAATGTGGAACAAGATTGGAAGGCTTTTTTTGCCTTCTACAATGTCATCTCCCCGTTTCTTTCCTACATTTCCTGTGGTAAGATTGATAACATCATCCAGCACCTGAAATCCAATGCCAATATCGGAGGCTATACAACCTACTTCTTGGGCTTGTTCTTGGGTTCCACCACCTGCAATGATTCCTACTTGGGCTGCCAGTGAGGCCAGGGTTCCTGTTTTCATGCGAACCATAGCAGTGTACTCTTCTTTGGTAGGAATTGTCTCATTGTTCCTATGCCAAGCAATATCCATTGCCTGCCCTAGATGAAGACGACGCAACTCCTGATGGTAGATATGATTTAAAAGAAGTTGAGTATCTTTATCTAATCCACCGTTTTCAATACAGCTTGGAGCAACAAAGTAAAGCCAGGCTCCGGCATTTAAGGCTGTGTCCAGTCCATAGGCAATGTGAGCAGCAGGAGCACCTCTACGAGTATCCGCAGAATCTTCTATGTCATCATGGATAAGACTGGCTGTGTGGACAAACTCTACCAAGGGTGTAAGGTGGTAGGCTGCTTCTGGAGGAGAATCGGTATCTGCTACAGCCTGTGCGCAGAGAACCAGCAGCAAGGGTCGCCAGCGTTTGCCTCCAAGGTGCATCAGCTTGGTGCAGGGTGTAAGAAGTGGGGCAATGTGACCTGAGGTAATGGCTGGAGAAAGCAATCCGAAAGTCTCTTGCTTCCAGGCTCCTCCAGCAATATCTGGAAGGGCATTTTCTAAAACCGCTTCAATTTTTTGCAGCTCTTGGGTAAAATCGTATTCCATATGCTGAGTATATCAAAACTTATGGATTCTGAAAACCTAAAAAGAAGGAGTTCTAGTTGATTCTAAAGGATAAGTCATGTAGTATATAGTGTCATTTTTTAAACACGATACGTGAAGGGTGATGAGCTTTTCATGTAATCAGAATAGAAAAATCTGCCGATAATTTGGAAGGCTTATGGCTGCAAATAGTTATGAAAAACCAGATTACTGGTCAAAGAAGGCCTTTTCTGAAGGGTATCCTGCCAGGTCTGTGTACAAACTAAAAGAGCTGGACGAAAAGTTTGGTCTGTTGAAAAAAAATTCCTCTGTTCTTGATCTTGGCGCAGCCCCTGGCAGTTGGACTGTCTTTGCTCTAAGAACCTTGAATGGAACTGGCCATCTCACTTCCATTGACTTAAAGCCCTTGGCAAAGGATGTTGTCGGAAGCAACCTTACCTTTATCCAAGGGGATTTATACGATGAGGAGGTGAGGATGCAGGCTCGGAATCTAGGACCCTACGATTCAGTCATTTGCGATGCAGCACCCCCAACTTCTGGCAACAGGACGGTAGATACAGCCCGTTCCACAGGTTTGGTGGAACTGGCAATCTATTATGCCCAGACAATGCTAAAGCCTGGGGGAAATTTTGTTGCCAAGATTTTTCAAGGTGGAGACCAGCAGCAGCTCCTTAAGTCCATGCGGCAGATTTTTACTTCTGCACGAGGGTTTAAGCCAGAGGCCTGTCGCACAGAATCCTTTGAGACATATTTGGTAGGATTAAACAAGAAGGGTTAGCAGATAGTATGAAAACTAGAATGGCGGTTAAGTATCTTTTAATTGGATGTTTCTTTTTGGGTGTTTTTGGAAGCGGTGTCTTCTTGTATCCCGTGTTAAGACCTCAAATTGAAGCTGGTCAGGGAGGATATGATAGCGCTGTTCCTCCTATGCTTGCCAACATAGAAGACTTTCCCTTTGTGGATGATGCAATACAGCTGGAAGATGAGGCTCTTGTTGTTGACGATATGAATCCTTCCCTTTCATACACTGCTTACCGAATTAAAGAAGGGGATATGATTGGAGTGATTGCCGAGGATTTTGGTCTTACCCAAGACACTCTCATCAGTGTAAATAATATTAGAAAAACCCGCTTGATTCAGCCTGGACAATATCTAAAAATCCCCTCAATGCCTGGTATTCTCTATACAGTACGTGAAGACGGAGAAACCTTGGGAGAAGTTGCGATAAAGTACGAGATTTCTCAGGATAAATGCGCCCAAGTGAACAATCTTGCCTTGGACGTGTCTCTGTCAGCAGGTACAACCCTCTTTCTTCCCGATGCGGAGTTGGATTGGGTTACCCGCCAAGAAATAAACGGAGATTTGTTCCAGCGACCAATCAAGGGCCGCTACTACTTTTCTTCCTACTATGGATGGAGAAAGAACCCCTTTACAGGAGCCAGAACCTTTCACGGTGGCATTGATATGGCTGCCAATAGGGGTACTGCTATCTATGCCGCCCTTGAGGGAACTGTTATTGAGGCAGGATATAACAATACCTATGGTAATTACGTAGTAATTCGTCATCATTCAGGTTATCAAACCTTGTATGGACATATGGATACCATTAATACAAAACGTGGGCGGTATGTATACACCAATACAAAGATTGGTACTGTAGGTAGTACAGGCCTGAGCACCGGCCCTCACCTGCATTTTGCTGTCTATAAGAATGGAAAGGGGGTAAATCCCCAGAACTTGTGGAATTAAGCGACTGTTTTCACTCCAAGTTATGATGGAATTGCTCTATTCATGGATGATGACTTGCTTTTGTCAATTTCCCAGTAATGTCTCTGTCCATTGTAAATCTGGTAATTATATTTCAGTTTTTACCGCTTTGCATAAAATACATCCATGTGCCCCAAAACTTGTAGATACTATCACTAATGATAACTCCCCCTTTTCTATCCTTGATATTTTCTCTTGAATCCAAGGCTCTCCTTGTTGATAGGATTCAATATTCAGCAAAAAAAACAAGTCATTTTTGTCTCGTAAATCTAGTGACTCCGCAGTAATTATTTCAATATCAAGTATGATATTTCCCAAAGAAAAATCACAAAATCTACATTCAATCACATCAAAAAAGTAGAGAAAACGCTTATTGACAAAACCATCTTCACATACAATCAGTTTTAAGGTTTGCTCACCACAAATTTCAATACCCATCAAAAGATTATCATGGAAAGAGTCAGTTGAAAGAAATTTATCAAGACACATTATGGCAAAGGTTCTCCTTTTTGCTGATTTATTTGACTTGGCTCATCTCCATACTTACACCGTAAGAAACTAAAAGAAGCGGAGAGCAACCGCAGATACTCCCATAATCGTGAAAAATACTAGAAGTCTTTTCCAGTATTTTGCAGGAACTAAACCATATACCTCATAAGGAAATCCTTCTCGTATATCGTGATCCTTCACAGTTCTGTTTCTCCAATATTGATACTTATTGAGTGTATTGTCATATTGTTCACGTCCAACTTTGAGTCCCTGTAATATTGTAATGAAACATGCTATCAGACCGAAAATAAAAATAATAATACAACATATTTCAATCATACTTCCCTAACACCTTAGAAAGATAATATATTTGGCAATTCCTCATGTACTTCCGAAAAAATAGATAAAGATTACAATTAACATTAGAATAAACTGTATAAGTACAAAAATACAAAAAAATGATGTGAAAATTATCCCAAGTTTATTGAATTTATAATCTTGATTTCTTTTTTTTCTCACCGGATCAATTATGAAATTTACAACAAATGATAATGCTAAAAGAAATTCGACAAAGACCAGGACAAAGAAAACATAATCTCTTGCTTCAATTATTTCTTTAAAATGGAAATCATTGTTCTTGTCCTTTTGAAACATCATCATCAACTACAGCCCGGTGCAATTCATATATCTTCTTTGCTTTCATTTTATGTCTCCCTTTGTTTCATACTTATATGGTTTAATCCTCAAAAATCTTTCTAAAAGCGATGTATCCTTAAATATCATGAACCGGGAAGCGAGATTTACCGTTGCGATAAAAAGAACATAGGTCAGGACGTTCTGTTTGACCTCTTGGGTGATGCCATACGAGTCTGCTATCAATACAATGTACATGAACAGGTATTTTAAGAAATTGAGCAATAGTATTGATAGCTTTTGTATCAAAGTTTCGTTGTCAATGTGAAGGTGAAGGAGTTTATAACTTGGACTGGGCAAGTCCGTATTTTGCACCAGAAAGAAAAACCAACTTACGGCTACCCATGAATGAATGTATGGCAGCAGCTTCAAGATTGGAACAAAGCACACAAAATGTAATGGTGGCTCGGTGAGATCAACCAAGGGTAGAATCAAAATGACGGCAATGACCGATGTAATTAAAGATGAATAGTACACGAATAGCTCTCCTAAGATTTATCTTTTATTGACGCTATGACTGTTGACAACTTGACTACATTATATTGTATGTTGGATTATTCTACAAATCGGTTTTAGAAACTTCTGCCGGAAAAAGAACCTTGCTAAAGTGCAGGCCTGGCAATGATGGGATTTGTCTGAGAAGGGGCCTCGGGAAGGTGCATGGTGCAGTAAATCGTGGACTGTAATTCCGGTGGTTTTGCTGCTTATGTCATTGCAAATTTATTGTTTTGTTGATAAAATTTAACATGCTTGTAACGTTGTTTACATGATTTTTTATTATGGAGGAAGAAAATGGCTTTAGGAATTAAGGTAGGAGATACCTATAGTTTCAGCAAGAAGGTCAGCAATGAAGATGTTTTTTCTTTTGCTGAGGTAAGTGGTGACAAGAATCCTTTGCATTTGGACGATGAGTATGCAAAGAACACTATGTTCAAGGGACGCATTGCCCACGGAATGATTGGTGCGGGGGTTATTTCCGCTGCTATTGGTATGGGAATGCCTGGTCTTGGGACCACCTATCTCAGTCAGGATTTGAAGTTCAAGAAACCCGTTCGCATTGACGATACCTTGACCGTTGAGTTGGAAGTAACTGAAATTAAGGAAAAGGAAAAGTTCGATATTGCAACCATGACTACCATCTGTAAGAATCAGGATGGAGAGGTCGTAATTGAGGGTGTTGCTTCCGTCATTCCCCCAAGAATCTAATCTTTGTTAGTAAATTATAGGTTCTCATAAGAAAACTCCTGTGCCAAGTAGAATTCGGTGCAGGAGTTTTTTTTAGCCTGCTGAATTATACAAATCTTTGGGGCGGAGTTACTACCCAAAGGGCTGTGAGGGTATCGGAACCCACATTGATTAGAGTGTGAGGTGATGAGGCAGAATAGGACACGCTGTCTCCTGCTTCCAGGTCATAAATTTTTGATTCATACTGAAGCTGCCCCTTGCCGGAAATAATAAATCCCAATTCCCTTCCCAAGTGTCCGTAAGAGCCTCTCAGAGTTTGGCAGTTTGGTGGCAGCTTAACGATATATGATTCCAAAGAATGGTTTCCATCGCTTTCTGTAGGTTTAGCCAATTCTTCATAAATAGCAGATTCTTCTTCCACTGTGCGGCGTTCTTGGGCTCGAATTATTTGAACAGGACGCTCCCTTCGGTATTCTTCAAAGAGGAATTCCAAGTTAATGTCTAAAACGTCCGCTAAAACTAACAATGTATCAATGGCAGGGGAAACCTTGTTTCGTTCAATTTGTGAGACTAAACTTTCGCTCACCCCTGCCCGCTGTGCTACAACCTTGAGGGTATAGCCCTTTCTTTCTCGGACTGCACGGATTTTTTCTCCAAACCGAAAGGGAGTCTTTTTATTCTGAGACATCTTGTTGTTTCTCCTTATTTCTTTCCAAGATAAACCGCATGTAATGATCTTCCAGCGTATGGCATGGACCAGGAATTTTGAGTCGTTTGCGCACACGGGCATTATCACGCCGTACAGTATACTGCATATAAAAATCTCGTAAGTCCGAAGCCACATCAATTTTGATTTCTTGTTCCAAGAAGGTGGAAATTTCATCTCGCCCAATGGCCGCAATTCCCCGTTCCCGTAGAATTTTTCTTAGGGTTTGAATCTGTTCGTAGGACAGTCCGAAAAGGAATTCCTCCATGGCTTGGGAAACATCTTTTTCGCTAAGCTTTTCTCGCAAAAATGCAGTCCAGGATTCGTCCATCTGTATGGAAATAAGCAGCAATTCACTGGTTCCCACCATGGTGCCAAAGGCCGGAGCCAGGTTTCTGCGGGCTTCCCAAACAGTTCTAAGAACAGGTGCCACATCAGAAACATTTTGGTCGTACCGATGTTCCCACAATACAATCAAGGAAAATGCAATCTCACGACGTATATCTACAGGAATTGTTTGATCGTCTATTAGGTCAAGATAGACATCTTCTGCCATGATGGTAAAAAGAATGGTGCTGGCAGCCTGATAAACCTCTTGTATATCTTTAGAATCCATCCCTGAATTTACTGCAATGCGATACATGGAAATAAAGGTATGATATTTAGTAACCAAAAAACCCTTGCCAAGGGTAGCCTTTGCTGGAAGATGCAACATCTTGTCGCCATCACGGTGGGTGAGAAGTCCTTCTATCAGTGTATGTTGCGTACGAGTTTCTCCCAGAATAATTTGACGTTCAAGCAGGGATGGAAAGTGGGTAATATTTGCTACCAGTCGCTCCAAATCTGCAAAACGATCCATAATTCCCAAGAGGGTATCAGGAGCGTCATCTTTGAGAAAGTGAATCAACTTTGCCAAAATCGCAGCTTCATCTTGGGAGAGAACAACAAGTTCTGTGGAGAATTTTTCTTTTGTCTCATCAGAATCGAAAAACTCTTCTATGTCAATGTGAGTAAAATCTTCTTGATGCATATCATCTGCCATTTCCACAAGTTTATAGTATAGCATATTTGATTGTGATTGCAAGTACTAAAGAATAATTAAAGTTTTATATTCACATAGTTCAATTTTTGCGATAAAATGACGGCATGGTTGGAATCATTGACTACAAGGCGGGCAATATCAAGAGTGTGGAGCGGGCACTGGCAGCCCTTAGTTGCCAGTATACGATTGCAGACAGGCCACAGGATTTGGAGGGAGCCAGCAGGCTGATTTTTCCCGGTGTGGGTGATGCCCGTTACGCCATGGAGCAGCTGCAAAGTTCCGGCTTTGACTCCTTTTTGCGGGAGAGCGTTGCCCGCCAGGTTCCGGTTCTGGGAATCTGCTTAGGCTCCCAGATTGTCTTTGACTTTTCCGAGGAGGGGGACACTCCCTGCTTGGGCCTGATTCCCGGCACAATCCGCCATTTTTCTTCCATAAAAAAGGATTTTTCCCTGAAGGTGCCCCACATGGGCTGGAACAATCTCCAGTATCGGAATGGTGGCAGTGACCCGATTTTTTCTGGAATCAATGACTCTCAGTCCTACTATTTTGTCCATTCCTACGTCATCCAACCGGAGGATGAGTCGGTGATTGTGGCTACTGCCGACTATGGAATCACTGTTCCTGCGGCCGTGCGGAAGGGTAGCCTGGTGGCGGTGCAGTTCCACCCGGAAAAGTCTGGAGAGCCGGGGCTGCGACTACTGAGGAACTTTTGCTTGTGCGGAGAGGGAGGGCTATCATGTTAAAGAAGCGCATTGTCATCTGTCTGGATGTAAAGGACGGCCGCACCACCAAGGGCATCAAGTTCAAGGGGAATGTGGACATCGGGGATCCGGTGGAGATGGCCGCCGAGTATTATCGGCAGGGTGTGGACGAGCTGGTGTTCTA
>JAGBFT010000089.1 GCA_017936345.1 Spirochaetaceae bacterium | reverse complement strand
GCGATAATAACCTTTTGCTGATTTCCACCAGACATACTACCCGCCTTTGTAGCAGGGCCCTCACCAGCACGAATATCAAAGTCTTGGATAAGATTGCTTGCGGTAATATTCATCTGGGCAGCATCGAGAAGGCAGCCATGCTTTGTATAGGGAGCCTTGTAGTAGTTTTTTAACGCGATATTTTCTGCCACCGTAAATTCCGATACAAGACCATGCTTTCGTCTGTCTTCTGGAATATGGCCAATTCCCGCCTCATTACGCTGACGAATGGAATAATCTGAAATATCCTTGTCCCCCAAGAAAATCTTTCCTTCTGTTAGGGGACTCATACCAGTAATGGCAAAGATTAATTCAGATTGTCCGTTACCGTCAACACCGGCTATACCGACAATTTCTCCAGAACGAACATCAAGGGATAAATTCCTCACGGCAAGATGTCCACGATTGTCCTTTACAGAAATATTTTGAATGGAAAGAATTGTCTTGCCTGGTTGGCAAGGTTCCTTGTCAATTTCAAATTTTACCGCACGACCAACCATCATTTCAGCCAATTGCTGCTCCGATACATCAGCAACATTTACCGTATCAATATATTTTCCTCTTCGCAGAACAGTACAACGTTCTGCAACAGCCTTTATTTCCTTTAATTTATGGGTAATAAGGATGATGGTTTTTCCTTCTGCCTTTAGGCGACGGATAATATCCATCAATTCATCAATTTCTTGGGGGGTAAGAACGGCTGTAGGCTCATCAAAAATAATGATGTCAGCATCTCTATAAAGTGTTTTAAGAATTTCAACACGCTGCTGCATTCCAACAGTAATATCCTCTATTTTGTCCCTAGGATTTACCATGAGCCCATATTTTTCAGATAACTCCTGAACCCGTCTTTCTGCAGTGGCCAAATCCAGCATCTTATTTTTGGTGGGTTCAATTCCCAAAACAATGTTTTCTGCAACAGTGTAGTTATGCACCAACTTAAAATGTTGATGAACCATTCCAATTCCCAAAGCTGTGGCAGCATTGGGATCCTTAATCCTTACTTCCTTTCCTCTGATTTTGATTACACCTGAATCAGGATCATAAGAACCAAAAAGAATGGACATGAGTGTTGACTTTCCCGCACCATTCTCCCCTAAGAGGGCGAGAACCTCATTTTCCCTGACTGACAAGGTAACATTGTCGTTAGCCACAACACCGGGAAAGGTTTTGGTTATCCCTAGCATTTCAATCGCATAATTTTCCACACTGTTCCTCCTTCCGATATTAAAAAAAAGCTGTCCATGATGAAATGCACCCTAGATGGTGAACTTCACATGAACAGCCATTTCCATTTACAAGACGAGATTAGTTGTCCATAGCACCAAGGCCGGCAGGAGCCAGTCCAGCGGCCATAGCATCCTTGTATGTACCAATAACCTTAATCTTTCCACTGATGACATCAGCCTTTGCAGTCTCAATCTGCTCAACAACAGATGCAGAAAGCTCAGGGTTGGCATCAGAGAATCCAACACCGTCGGCGGCCATATCCAAAAGAACGACACCACTCTTGAATGTGTTATTTTCAACTGCATTGAGAGCGTGCATGGTAGAGGCCTCCACACGCTTAATCATGGAAGTCAATACAGCGGACTTGTCACCGGAGTAAATTCCATCAGCATACTGGTCAGAGTCTACACCAATGGCCCATACGTTTTTACCCTGCTGGCGATATTCTTTAGCCTGGGCGATTGTTCCACCACCTGTTCCGCCAGCAGCAGAGAAGATAGCGTACACACCAGAATCATACCAGTTTTTAGCCTGGGTCTTTGCCAGTTCGGGCTTACCCCAGTCGTTGGCATAGAAGTCCACAATCTCAGCATCGGGGAAGATTGACTTGATTCCCTGGATATATCCCATCTCAAACTTAGTGATTGTCGCACCAGGAACACCGCCGATAAATCCAAACTTTGGATTGGCAATTCCATCTTCCTTAGCCTGAAGAGCTGCGGCAACACCAACAAGGTAGGAACCCTGCTCCTCACTGAACATAAACTGCATTACGTTAGGCTGATTTACATAGTCAACATCAACAATCATGTACTTCTGGTCAGGATACAACTGGGCAACCTCATTCAATGCGTCCGCAAAGGTAAATCCTGTGGTAACAATCAAATCATAGCCCTCATCAGATACCTGCTTCAAGGTAGGAATATACATATCCTGTGTCTGACAGGTAACCACATCGTACAAGGTACCCCTGTTGGCCTGATTTTCCCAGGAATCTCCGTAATACTCAAGAATACCTCTCCAAGCAGCGGCATTAAATGACTTGTCATCAATACCTGTTGCGTCGGTAATCAGACGAATAGTAGGACGACCATCTGCAGCAGCGGTTTTATCCTTAGCTCCCCCTGCAAATACAACACTTACAGCCAAAAGAAGAGCTGCAGTAATCAATACAATTTTTTTCACGTACTCCTCCGAAAAAAAATAGTAAAAATATATATGGTCATTCTATGTCGTATTCAGAAAAAAAACAAGCGGAGAATTGAAATTTTACTGGAACCCCAGGGTTTGTTTTTGGGAGACGAGTAAAAGAAGGAGAAAATTATTGGGCAATTCCCTTCTTTCGGTCTATTTCCATCTTTTCCTTGAGAACCCGCCCCTTCTTCTTTAATTCCTCGGCCTCATCCTTTTCGTCAAAGATAATACAGAAACGGCGCTGGGCGGCAATGTACAACAGTGCTTTTTGCATATCGTCGAGACGATGGGTTGAAAATTCATACCGCTGGTGATATTGATCCGCCGACTGGGCAATAAGATTACGCACCAACTTTATGTAATGATAGGTTACGTCGTAGTCAGGCGAACTAGGATCAAAGAAGATACGGGAAGCCTCTTTAATTTCCAGCATATTCTTTGCTACTACAGCAAATCGACCATTAAGTTCTACAAAGGCCCACTTCCATTTGGTATTTTCACCATAGGCATCAATAAGCATTCTGATAGCAAGCCCCAACTTGCGAACAATAAAAAATCTTTTTTCAATGGAAACAGTCTCGATATAGGAAACGGCTTCCTCATACTCTGAGTATGGCGCGTCAATAATATTGGTAACTATTTCTTCAAAATAAATGACGGCCTTGTACAGGGTCTTTCTGCTTTCATTAAGTGCATCCGTATTTTTTACAGCCAGCAATTCTTCAGACAAACTGTTTATTGTAAGATAAATGGTGGCAATATAAATCATTTCTTCTGCCAATCGAATGCGACGATATGCATCACTAGCCTTATCAGCGGAAATTGTGGAAAGTATCTCCTTTTCCTTCCTAAGAGATTTTTCAATCTGCTGCTTGTATGGCTCACTCTTAATATTGAACTCATCTCGTGCTGCTGCCGCAACTTTTGCCATTATTTCCTTCCCCCATACTTATCCAATAATGAACGGGCATAATCCAGTGCATCAGAACCTGCACTGTCTCCCGATAGCATACGTGCAATCTCCTCTACCCGTTCTTCATCGGAAATAGCCCTAACTTGTGTAACTGTAGAAGTTAAGTTACTACTTTTAGCTATCTTTATCTGATTGTCGGCATAAACTGCAATGCTGGCCACATGGGTAATACAGAAAATCTGACATTTTTCTGCTAATTTTTTTAGATGGGCACCAACAGCAACAGAAACCTCACCACCAATTCCTGTATCAATTTCATCAAAGACCAGGGTGTCTACTGTGTCAGACTCTGCTAAAATGGTTTTAAGGGCTAGCATTACACGTGAAATTTCACCACCAGATGCAATTTTTGCCAGGGGTTTTGCAGGGGAACCAGTATTGGCACTAATGAGGAACTCAATATCGTCCATTCCGTAGGGACCACAACGCTGCATAACACCACCAGCAGTTTCTGGTTTTTCTTGGAGGGAAACCACAAATTTTGCCCCCCTCATTCCCAGGTGGGACAAAACAGCCTCTACATCTTGAGCCATTTTTTCCGTGGCGGCCCGTCTTTTTTCTGACAGGGACTTTGCGGCAGCATAAACTTTTTGCTCCAGTACTGCGGTATTCTCTTCCAAAGCCAGCTTGTTTTCCTGACTATTGGAAAGGTTTTCTAGTTCCGCACGAGCATTTTCTGCATATTTTATAACCTCACCAATGGGAGCTTGAACAGAAGAGGCATACTTCTTCTTTAGTTTGAATAAGAGAGCGGAACGTTCCTGAACCTCCTCCAAGCGACCGGGCTCAAAGCTGAGATTTTGGAAATAATTTTTAAGTTCATCTGCCACATCAGAAACCTCATAAAAGGCACTTTCGATTCGGGTCGAAAGAGAGGATAAACCGCTATCGGCACAAGCAGCATGGGAAACCACACCCTGAGCTTTTTTTAGGGCAGATACTATGGAATCTCCTGATGAGTCATCATGCCCTCCAGAAATGATGGCAAGAGCCCTGTCCAAGGAAGAATAAATTTCTTCAAACTGGGAAAGCCGCCGCTCTTCCAATTCCAATTGCTCATCCTCTCCTTCTTTTAACCTGGCAGAATCAATTTCTTCCAAAGAAAATGAAAGCAATTCAATGCGACGTGCCCTATCTGCCTCGGAGAGATTTATCTCGTCCAGCTGGCGGCGGCTTTCCACCAACTCACCATACAAGGAGGTAAAGGCTTCTGTTTGGGCAGTCAATCCAGCATAGGCATCCAGAAAACGTCGATGGTGGCTTACCTTGAGAAGGGATTGGTGCTCATGTTGTCCGTGAATATCCACCAGATAAGAAGAAAATTCCTCCAAGTCAGCTCTAGTTACAGGCTGCCCCTGAATCCAAGCACCACTGCGCCCGGAGGACTTTACATACCGTTTCAACAAGACACGGTCCTCTTCAATTTCTATGCCCCTCTCCTCCAACCACAGAAGGGCATCCTTGTGACGAGATGCAAGACAAAAGGTACCGGAGACACGGGCCTCCTGAGCCCCTGCCCGAACAACCTCAGTTCCACCCCTTCCTCCAAGTAAAAAGGACAGGGCACCAATGAGGATTGATTTTCCCGCTCCTGTCTCGCCACTTAAAACAGTGAGACCTTCTTCAAAATCCAGTGACAGGGAATCAATAAGGGCAAAATCAGAAATGTGAATGTTTTCAAGCATTGGTACCTCCTGACCAGTGAAGTTTTGAACGAAGGGCGCTGTAAAAATGCCGGGAACTACAGCCAGCAAACAAAACCTTATTCCTTGCCAAGTGGAATTTTATTATATCCCCCACTTCCAGGTCAACAGTGATTTGCCCGTCGGCTGTCAATACCACTGACTTTGCGCGGGAAGGCTGTACTATAGCCTCCAATGTTCCTTCTGGGGGCAAAACCAAGGGACGATTTGACAAGGAAAAGGGACAAACTGGAATTAGCAGCAAGACCCTGAGGGCCGGGTCAATGATAGGTCCACCGGCAGCGGCAGAATACGCCGTTGAACCAGTGGATGTTGCAACAATTATTCCGTCAGCATTGAACTTGCCAAAGGGATTTCCACAAAAAGACATCTCCAGTGTCACAAGACGGGCTGATTGTTTGGGAGAAATTACCATATCGTTGAGACCTGTCACAGAATGAATGAGCTGTCCATTCCGATAAATATTCGCTTCAACAAGACTCCTGGAGCTATAGGGTGTTTTCTCTTCAAGAAATTCATCGAGCCGTTCTTTCCATTCTCTTTTTTGGATACTTGCTATAAATCCAAAATGTCCAAAGTTTATGGGAAAAATAGGAATTCCCAAGGGCGCACATCCCCTGGCGGCAAAAAGAACAGTGCCATCTCCGCCTAGAGTGATACAAAAATCATTTCCATTGAATTCACAGGCGGTATTTGCATCTGAAAAAAGAAAAACGGAACTTTTGATGGTTCGAGCTTCAAGATATTGCTTGATAATCTCCGCATAATCCATGCACTCATCCCTGTAAGCGTTAAGGATAATCAAGCATCTTCTCATATACCCTCCCTTTTATGGCAATGTCCCCAGCACCTTTGCAATGGTTGTGGCATGAGTGGAGCCAAGCCGTGGATACAGGGGAAAATCCACCGTTCTTAAATATAGGGACCGGGCATTTATGCACCCTTCTAAACCTTCTTCCAAAAATGCCACAATACTGGAACCAAAGGTTGGCTGAACCTCAATCCCCTTACGAGAAGCATATTGGCGCACATCCTTCAGTCCACTACTGAGTATTACAGAAAAGGAATTTACTGACGAAGTTCCATCAGGAGTCCCCATAATACACTTATGCCGGCTAGCCATAAGGGATTTTTGGAACACAGCAAACAAATCCTGACGTATAACTTCATTACGGGGAAATTCTTTTAATTGAACATAGGCCAAGGCACTGTTTAGGTCCGGCAGTAAATCTGTAGTAGGAGCCTCTTCTCCCAAGCGTTTTAGAATAATCCACTCTTTGCGAGCGGGAGCCATGAGCACTGCCCCGCCACCACCGGTAATTGAGTTTCCTTCTTCCAAGCCAAGAATGGAAAAAAAACCGTAGGTACCGGCACGCTTAATCTGAGGTTCCTCACCCTCCCTAATGGGAAGATTTTTAAAAGAACCCATGCTAAAGGAAACATCTTCTACAAAGGGTACTCCCAATGCCTGAATTGCCTCAAAATCTGGTAGGTAGCCTGCGGTTTCTGTAAGGATAATGAGACGCCCCCCCTGACGAACACCTTCTTCCAAGGACTCAAGGGTAACACAGGCTGTATCCGGGGAAACATCAATGATAATGGGTTTATAACCCAGGTCTTCTACGGCTTGCAGCTGCCACAAGGGAGCCAAGGCAGAAAGAATGACACCGGTACCTGGTTCAAGACCAAAGGCCTTGAACACGTATTTTAAGGCAATGGCAGGACTACGAAGAGCAAGGGCTCCATCAACTGAAAAAAAATCCTTCACCGACTGAACAAGACGCCGAGCCATCTCACCGGGGCCAATTTTTTCGTCCACCATACAAGTAAGCACAGCATCCATTTCCCTGCGGCGGATTGTGGAACTGTAGGTTTGAATCATGTCAATTAATGTCCAGCAGCTTCCGTAATTCCTTTGGATTGAACAAGCTGCGAATATCAAGGATGATAAGATACCCATTGTCCTGACGGACAACACCATGAATGTACTCAGTGCCAATACCACTCAGCATCTGCGGAGGTGGCTTGATTTCGTCACGATTAACTGAAATAACACGAGCAACACGGTCAATAATAATACCAATTTTGAGTCCATCAATGTTGAGGATGATAAATCCACCTTCAAATTCATCAGCCATCTCATCGTCCTTAATTTCAATCTTTTTAAGACGGAAACGCTTGTGAAGATTGATAATGGGAATAATCTCACTACGAAGATTGAAAATCCCCTCAACATAATACGGAGCGTTCGGAATTGAACGGACGTTCTGAATCTTTACAATTTCCTTAACGTCCATAATATCCACACCATACAGCTCTTCACCAAGCTGGAACGTTACAAGCTGGAATACAGAATCACCAATAGCCATATAGCCTCCGCAAAAACATATTATCTTAATTATACCAAAAAATTACTCACGGTCAAGTATCTTCCTTGCCTTGGTCCTATTGGAACTGGCTTTTTCTTCGGCAGCAATCTTTTGAACATCCTGACGTACAGAGGGAAAATGATTCTTTTCGTAAATGTCCAAGCCTGTACCTATTGTTGCCACATCGGTGGAGGTCAAATACTCTCTACAGATTTCCGCAAAGGAAGGATTTTCCATCGAGGCAAAAAGTTTGCCCAGGGCATATCTCAAGTGGAGCTTTTTCTTGTCCGCAAGGGTTTCCCGTGCCAGCGCTATGACACTGTCCACTGCAGAGGAGCTGCCGTGGACAAGGAGGGCCTCACATGCCTCAACCTTTATGGCATCAACGGCATATTTTTCCTTTACCAAGTCCTGAAGATAGGTAATTCCATTTGAATCCCCCAAAACACCAATGACTTCAAAACAAGCATACTTTACCGATGTTTCCGGGTCATTTTTTGCCCTGAATACAATATGGGAAGCGGCCTCTTGGATTCTGTGGGTTTTCACTGCATTGATAGCCTCCAAGCGAACCTTATAGTGGGAATCCTTTATTCCTTCGATAACGAGGGATAGTGCGGTTTGGTCAGAAGGAAAATGAGAAGCTCCCTTTATCACAGATGCCCTAAGGTTTGGGTCATTGCTTTCAAACAAGGTGGCAAGAACCCCTACAGACTCTATTTTACCCATAGCTCCAATAGCTTCTGCAGCATACATCCGCACATAGCTATTTTTATCCTCATTTTGGGCAATGTCCACAAGGGCATCCCAGGTTTCTACCGCCTTGAGACGACCAAGAGCCTTCATAATGGACTGCTGCTGCCCAGTAGTCAAGTCTTCACGATTGATGAATTCTGCCAAAAACTTTGCATCTTCCACAGTACCCACTTCTGCAAGGGCTGTAAGGGCTCCCTCAAAATACTCCATGTACTCTTCTTCCAGCAGGTTCCTTGCAAGGGGAGCCGCTTCTGCAATCTTAAGCTCTGCAACATACTTAAAGACCAGGGAAACAGTAGAATTTCTTGTATCAAAGGGATCCTCCAATATCTCCATGGCATAGTCAGCGATTCTTCCATCTTTAGCTTCTGTAAAATACATGATAATTTTTTCTCGAAGAGCTACAGAACGAGTACGCCGCAGAATACCATCAAGTTCATCCAGGTAGTAAAAGGTTTTATTGGCAATAAACTCATCCAACATGGCAATGATGTCTGTATCCAGACCATAGTTGAGAGTGCTTATCTCCTTTTCCCGCTCAGATTCCTGTGGTTCCTCATAAATCTTGTCTTCTGGACTGTTTGAGGTGAGGACACCCTTTGGCTCAGGTACCGAAGGGGTTTCCCTTGCACATAGAGAAAGACTTGAAAAGCCTGTGAGCAAACAAAATACTGCCATTGATTTATTAAACTTCATTTGGTCTCCTCCATGTAACGACTTAGAAAGTTTTTCTTATATCCAGCGAATCTATTTTCTTCTATGGCAACCCTTACCTCTGCCATCATTTGATGGAGGAAGGCAAGATTGTGGTAGGATGCCAACATGGAACTGAGAATCTCCTGCTCCTTAAAAAGATGGCGGAGATAGGCCCGTGAATATTGTCGGCAAATCTTACAGTTACATTCACTGTCTATGGGGCCGAAATCACTGGCATACCTGGCATTTTTGATGGAGATTGCCCCATCTCTAGTAAAATACGAGCCATTGCGAGCATTTCTGGTGGGTAAAACACAATCAAACATATCAATACCGTTTTCTATTGCCTCCAAAATGTAATCGGGGGTACCAATACCCATAACGTAGCGAGGTTTGTCTTTGGGCAGCAAGGCAGCGGTGTAAGCAAGCATCTCTGCATATTTCTCGTGCGGCTCCCCTACCGACAAACCGCCAATAGCAATTCCAGGTGATTGGAGACTAGATACAAACTGGGCGGACTCCTGCCGCAGGTCCTCAAAAAAGTTGCCCTGAACAATGGGAAACAACATCCCCTTGTAGCCTTGCTGACGAGCCTCCTGCCAAGCGGCCATGGCCCTGCTGGACCAGTCAGTGGTGATACGAAGGGCTTCCGCTGCATCCTTTTTGGAAATGCCGTAGCCAGTACAAACATCTAGCTGCATTTGAATATCGCTATTGTAACGACGCTGTATATCTACAACAAGTTCAGGGGTTAAAAAGTGACGGGATCCATCGATATGACTCTGAAAAGACACTCCCTGGTCTGTAATTTTGCGGAAGGGAGCGAGGGAAAAAACTTGAAATCCGCCGGAATCTGTGAGAAAATTCCTTTTCCACAGGGAAAAACCATGAAGTCCCCCAGCCTCCTCTACAATATCCACCCCTGGTCTTAGATACAGGTGGTAGGTATTGGCAAGAAGAATCTCAAAGCCAATTTCTTCCAGGTCGTCCTTTGTCATAGCCTTGACAGTAGCACTTGTTCCTACAGGCATAAAAACAGGAGTCCTTACCCGACCATGGGGCAATTCAAGAATACCAGTACGCGCCTTACTGCAAGAATCTTGATGGAGCTGAGTGAAAATAGACAGAATTTCAGACATAATAACCTCACGTGCGAGCGAATTTTAGAAGGACAATGCTAATGACAATAAAGAGAATGACGGGAAACCAAGCTCCTATAAATGGCGAAACATAGCCGAACTGTGCCAGTAACATTGTAACCATTTGACTGACATAAAAAAGCACCGCAGCCATAATACAGAGAACAAGACTAATGAGCAATACATTCTTTCTTGTCTTACCAGAAAGACCTATGGACAAAAATACAACAATAAAGACAATGAGGGGAAAGGAGAATTTCTTGTAATATTGGGAGGTGGCCTCTGCCACGGGAAGTCCTGCCCTACTGAGGCGCTCTATGTAGGTTTGTGCCTCTGTCACAGAAACAGTCTCAACGTCGATGGTGTTATTTCTGAAAGTTTCTGGAGGCTCTGTGAGTAAAAACATTGTCTGTTGGGATGCCGGGTAGGCCCTCATAAAGGTGTCTTCCACAACATATTCTGTGGCGGTGGCACATTCCCAATAGGTTTCATTCCATGTAGCTGAATCGCTCCGAAGAATTTTTACTAAATTCTTGTTCTCATCACGAAAAACAACAAAAAAACCCACCAGTCTCTGTTCGGCATCGTTGTAATAATCTGCCTTGTAAACAATTTCACCCCGATTGGTGATGATGACAATCCTGTCATTGTTTAAAGACTTGGTTTGGTTTAGCAAAGAATCCTGCAGCTCGTTTTTTTTTGCATAGGTTGGAACTACTATCCTGTCCTCAAAAAAGAAAAGTCCAAAGCTCAATACAAGTGATAAAATCAACAGGGGCAAGGTAAAATGAAACAGGGAAACACCGGAGGCAAAAATCGCTGTAAGTTCGTTTTTTGCGTATAAGTCACTGAGGGTGTATGACACAGCAAAAAGTATGGAAAGTGGTAAGGAAAAGGAAAGTGTTTTTGGGATATACAAAACCATTACCCGCATAATATCCACGGGGGCAACCTCTTGAGAAATAAAGCTCCAAAGATTCATCAGCAGGTCTACAAGGATGAGCACCAGACAAAAAAAGAAGATTGACCCAAAAAAAACTGGTAAAAAGCGGCGGTACAAGTAGATTACAAATCTCATCGTTTCACCAGCACCAGATAAAAGACAAAGCCTGCCACTCCTACAAAGATATCTGGCAGCCACATTGTCCAAAAACCACTTAAACCTTGTCGTATTCCAAAGGTTTGTCCTAAAATCATCGCAGCCCAATAGGCTACACAGAGAAAAATACCTATAATCAATCCCACAGTAAGCCCATTATGCTTTCCAAATAGAATTGCCAGAGGCATGGCCAGCAATGCAAAGAAGATGGAGGCAAAGGGCAGGGAAAATTTCTTGTGGAATTCAAGCTTGTACATATTCATCTGCAAGGTGGAAGCTGTTCCCTCTTCTTTCACCTGCTGAATAAACTTAAATAAATCAAAGGAGGTCATTTCTCGTGGATTAGTGGAGGAAGAATCGGAGAAAAAAGAGGAAGCAAAAACATTCATATCTGTTTTTCCAGCTTGCATTACATCGTAGCGATTTGCGTCAGACATATCAAAGGAACAGACTGTAGAGGATTCCATGCCTAGATTCATCAGGATTCCCGGTTGTCCTGCGTTGATTATTTGAGTAGGCCCTGAGGCGATAATACGAATCTGCCCCTGGTCATCAATATCAAAAAAGAGCAAATCCGATACCAGGGTATCTGTTACCTCTCCAATGACAAGGGTTGCATCTTCCGTTCGTTTTATGGAGTTGGACTCCAGCTCAATGGTTGGATCTGAATATAAAATTTCCCTGTAGAGCTTGTTATACGAAATCGTACCAAGGGGTAAAAGATAGTCGTTTACAAAAAAGGACACCACGGAAATAAACATTCCTAAAATCAATACAGGAACAAGAATAATTAAAAAGGATTTTCCACTGGCACGTATAACCAGAATCTCATTGTCCGTCATCATGCGGCCAAGACACATTAAAAAGCCGACCAAGGTGGCAAAGGGAGCAGACTGGGCTACAATGAATGGAAGAGAATATCCCATGAGACGCATTACAACCATAATGGGAACCCTCTTTTTCAAGATATCCTCTGCCATAAGCAAAATCTGGTTTACGAAAAACACCATAAAGAAAAATAAAAAGGCTATGATAAAATACAAGAGCAACTCTTTTACCAGGTATATAATGAGGACATGGCGATTTGATTTGAGGGCAATGGAAGGAAACTTCATAAGTGGGGGCTAGACTCCAGTAGACCCAAAGCCTCCCTGCCCCCGCTGTGTAGAAGAAAGGCTTTCCACAACATGGAACTGAGCCTGCTCTACCGGAGCAACTATAAGCTGGGCAATTCTATCTCCGTGGGCAATGGCAAAGGGTTCACTGCCTAGGTTTATAAGAATAACCTTTACCTCACCACGATAATCACTATCAATGGTACCGGGACTATTGAGGACGGTTACCCCATTTTTTGCTGCAAGACCAGAACGTGGCCGCACTTGAATCTCATACCCACAAGGAATTTCGAAGGACAAGCCTGTGGGAACCATTGCCCGCGCACCAGGTTCCAACACAATGGGCTGTGGCAAACAGGCACAGACATCAGCCCCGGCAGCTCCAGCAGTTTGATATGAAGGAAGAATTGCTCCCTGTGCCAGGGTACATGGAATAGATGTCATATAAACTCCTTAGTTTGAGGGATTTCCAGCTGCATTTATTTCTTTTGCCGCGGCTTGAGCCCTCAGCTCGTTAGAATAGACACGCACTGATGTTTGCGGAAGCCATCCATCTGAAAACTGATACCAAACAACCTGTGTTTTTTCTTCAGACAGGATACGCCGCCCCTTAATTTCATGCAAATCCCCCCGCCGTCCATATCCTGCAGGGGCTGCTGAAAGGCTTGGTTCACTACGATAAATCGCATAAGGGTCGGTAATTACCCCCCATTGGGAGTCAACCGGCAGCAAGGGCGCGGAAGACAAATCTATTGTTTCATAACGCTTTGAACAAGCTGGTAAAAAGAAAATGCAAACAAAAAAAACAAGGCAAGGAAGAGAAAAAAAAACTTTTGAAATAAAATTTTCCCGAGCTCTTGTCATTGCCTATCCTTGTTGTTGAAGTATTCTACAACCTGTGGATAAATCAACAAGTCAGAGTCAACAAAATTAAGTTTCCTTATCTCATCCAGAGTAACCCATCGAATCTCTGTATGTTCCGTCAAAACCCACTGGGGATTATCTGTTGCAAGAAAAATCTCATATCCTTCCAGCTGAATATCATTTCCCTTGTATTGGAACATAGCTTCAGCTATCTTTCTTCCTACCCTTATGGGAACAGAAAATTCCTCGTCAAATTCACGACAAATAGCAACCTCGGCAGACTCCCCCCTTTCAACCTTACCACCAGGGAATTCCCATCGGTCCCCCATTTGACCACCGGGAATACGGCGACCAACGAGAACCTTTTCATTTTGAAACAAGATACAGGCAATGGAACGTCTCATAGCTTACATAAAGAGAACTTTGGGAAAAATAAAGTGGATGGTGGCCACAACGAGACAACAAATCCCAATGGTACGACGATTGTCTACAAAGATTGTTTGCAAAAGCCCATTGGGTACATAATCGATGGAATTGGTTTCCATGTAAAATTGAAGGAGAATGCAAAATCCGCCGACCAAACCAGCGACAGCAGGAAAAAGATCCCCGATAACAGGCACATCATTTTGAACAACAGAAAGCAACTTCATCAAACCAACCAAAACACTTAAAACACCAAGCACAAGCTTAAAATTCTTGCTTTCCATAAACCCCAGGATGGGATTGTTGGAAGCGGCACTTTCAGAAGCTTTATCAGACAGGTCAAGGTCATCATCAAAAAGACTATCCTGAACCGGCTCTTTTTCGCAAAAAAGTATAAGGCCAGTAACAAGGTTCAACAAAATAGACAAAAAATAAAATTGCAACATACAATCACTCCCTTAGTTGCGAATCACGTCGGTACGAAGGATTTTTGTTTCTTCCCCAACGGTAACAACGCCCTCTACATATAATATATCATAATCTCCAAATGTTGTCCGTAAAAAATCTTCCTTTCCGGTGTAAAAAGTTTTTACCGTTTCCTGATGAATAACCTGATTATCTGTGGTGTAAATGAGAAAATTGCAAGTGACGGTAGGGCTGTCGGAAAAATCAACCCTAGAATTTTCCTCAAGATATAAACTTATGTATACTCTATCCTCAAAGGAAAAGGCCGAAAGCTCCACTGGAACAAGCCCTACAACAGCTCCTCCAGACCCACGGTCCATGATGCTGGTAAGGAGAACAATTGCCACCATTGCCAGCATTACCATGAGAATCAGACGAGAGGAACGGGTTTGAACCAAGGAATGAAAAATCCCCTTTGGAGGCTGAGGCCCTTCACCAGCATAGTACTGTCTTACAATTTCCTCGGCATTTTTGAGTCGTTCTCCTGGCTTGCCATAGTGATAGACTACACTTTCCTCATCTTCACCATAGCCTTCTATACCGTCACCTAATTTTTTCATTTTCCCATCCTCTTCTTCTAACATCCTAAGCCTTGAGAATTGCATCAATCAGGCTATCCGTTCTCCACCAAACCACCTTTGCCTTTTCCTCCTCTGCCACCAACATGGATATTATTCCTTCTGGAGAAAGGGAGATACTATGATACAGTGTATCTCTATGGTCAACTTCAAGATGACGATGGAGAATCCTTCCTCCATTTTCCTGTATCATCTGGATGGTGTATTCGTTTTCATCAGCAATTATAAAAAAAAGCCAGCCAGATTCGGTTACACCCAAAAAATCATAGGAAAGATGGTAAACAAGGCGGGAAAAACCATCGGCAACCTCTTGTTCATAGGCTGGAATCTCAAGGGGGTCTCCATAAACACCTGTATTTATATCCAAGGAATAGAGCAAGGATGTTGTATAGTCAATTCCAGACTCAACATTGGAGGCAGCATCAATGGAACTGGTGTAATAGTCAATTTTGACAAAAAGCTTTTCCTCTGTGAGCGAGGGAACAATATTATCCAAGGATACATACACATCGGTAAGACTGTCCTCTGCCAGGGGATTAGGCAAGTGGTCTACCCTAAAGGGAATGGTGCTGCGAAGATACCCTGTCCTATCAAACCAATACACTACCATGCCATCGTTAACCTGACACACAACAACCAGCTCGCTGTTTTGTGTAGTATAAATATTTTTTATGTAGGGAAAGGGCATTCCCCCAGGTCCCCGCTGCCCGATGTAGTCGATGAAGGTGCCGTCGCTGGCAAACCGCAGCACAATCTGGCTGAGTAGCAGACGGTTCTCCACATCCTGCTCGTGGCGCTCCGGGGGCAGCTGGTCCACCACATAGATGTACTTGCGGGAGTCAGCCGCAATGGGTCCAAGAGCATTGAAGGGATACTCCACCGCCTTTCTGGTGGTTGAAACAGTCTGAGAGCTCTCTGAGTCCGCAAAGCTAGGCGTGGGATTTCCCTCACTGTTGTAGTAGATGCTCAGCAGGTCGCCGTAGGAATTCAACTCAAGGACCTTCCGAGCCTCACCGTTGGCAATGTAGAAAAAACCGTCACGCATGGCCAGGCTCGTCTGGACTGGCGCAGGATTTGCCAAGCTAAATAAATTGAGCTGGTCCTCGAAGTTGCCATACTCAAGGGAAAAGAGCTCATTTTCTTCCAGGCTAACTACACCACTGGACTCTGTACACGAAAATAGAAGAAGGGAATAAATACAGGCTACCACCCCTAAAATAGCATTTATAGACCGTAGACACTTGTTCATGCACCTAGCATAAAGGGGCTGGGTAACAGTGTCAAGACGGTGTGGTGGATTGGGTCTTCTGGCATTCTTTTGATATGACAGCATTGTTTATGGGAAAATCCTGGGTCATCCTCCCCTACCCTTGCCACACAAACCAATAATATAGTAAATTATAGATATGCTTGATTCAGTATTGACCTTTTTCTTTGGTTCCAAGCGGGACCGTGACGTAAAGCAGCTTCTGCCTGTGGTTGAGAAGATCAACCAGAAGGAAGCCTGGGCCCAGGGATTGGCGGCCGAAGATTTTCCCCAGCAGACACAAAAGTTCAAGGAGCGCTTGGCCAAGGGCGAGACCCTGGATGACATATTGCCGGAAGCCTTTGCACTGGCCAGGGAGGCCGCCAACCGTGTGTTGGGGGAGCGGGCCTACGACGTGCAGCTGATGGGCTCCATCGTGTTGAATTCCGGCCGCATTGTAGAAATGAAGACCGGTGAGGGAAAGACCCTCATGTCGGTGGCGGCTGCCTATCTCAACAGTCTTACGGGCCGTGGTGTCCACGTGGTGACGGTGAACGACTACCTTGCCCAGCGTGACGCCGACTGGATGCGGCCTGTGTACACCTACCTTGGGGTGACGGTGGGCTCCATCGTCTCCGGCATGGACAATGCCGCCAGAAAGCTCTCCTACAACTGCGACATCACCTACGGCACCAACAACGAGCTGGGCTTTGACTATCTCCGTGACAACATGCAGATTGACCCCAGTCAGAAGGTTCAAAGGGACTTTGCCTTCTGCATTGTGGACGAAATTGACTCGATTTTGATTGATGAGGCCCGCACCCCCCTCATCATC
>JAGBFT010000088.1 GCA_017936345.1 Spirochaetaceae bacterium | reverse complement strand
TCTTAACGCCAGAAGTTCAGAGGTTTTGATAAAAAATACCACTATCCATGGTGTTATACTATCGATTTGCATCAAATAAGACAAGGCATGGGCTGAGGTTAGGAAGTAGGAGTCAGTACGCAGGTCTCGCTTCCTCTACGCCGCAAAACCAGTGCCTTCCCCTGTTTTCCCACCGCTTCCACCAAGTCCATCTTCCGCAGCACCCACAAAATTTAGCTGGCATTCCTTGTTTTAAGGGCCTTGTCCAGATCCTTTACCGTAAATTTTTCCGGCAGGTCAGCAGGGAGGAGGGCTAGGTAGTCTTCCGCCGACGAGAAGCGATGGGTGGTGTGGATTTCAGCCAGGCTCTTGTCCGCCTTGTACCAGTCTCGCTTGAACCTCCTGCTCCGATTGGCCAGCTGCATTGGTGTGTCCACCTTTACCCGATGCTCAACCACCGAAACCTCCAGCACCTCCAGGGTGAAATTCTCGTGGAGGAGGTAGGGATATATGGAGGTGAGCTCTCTAAAAATGTCCAATAGTCCCTGCTTTTTGGGACTTTTTCTGCGGGATACGAAACTCCCATCCTTTCCCACCGTCTCTATGGTCTTTTTCACCACCAGCGGGTACACCACCGTCACCCGGTATTTTGGAAGAAGAATCCCTAATTTTCCGTGTAATTTTGAAAGGCTTCCAGTTTGAATCTCAATTAGAGAACCATCTGCTGCCACCACATCACAAATCTTTCCACCCACCTCTTGTTCCGTTTTGCCATTGCTGTTTAGTTTGTAGAGGTTTTTGAGGGTTTTGTGAAGCTGGGACTCGGCGTAGGTATTAATCATAAAATGACTATAACTGTGTATAGATAAAATGTAAAGTCATTTTTTAGATTTAATCAAAATCCCAATAAATACGATTGACAGGTGAATTTTTTTGATTAAAATGTAAATAGGTGGGAAAAAAACGGAAATTGTGGGAAATTGTGGATGGATTTACTTACCGGTGAGTTCCGCAATACCTTGGATGAAAAGGGACGGATTCCCTTTCCAGCGAGATTGCGGCGGGAACTTGCAGAAGAAAGTCTCATTATTACTCAATCGGTGGATCGCTGTTTGTGGCTGTTTACAGCTGCAGAATGGGCCAATTTCTCATCAAAGCTCATGGGAGCCGCATCTCCCTTTAGCGGGAGGGATCGATCTGTAGTTCGTCGTCTCATTGCACCTGCACAAACGGTGGAGTTCGACAAGGGTGGGCGGATCAGCATTCCACAAAGCTTGAGGGAGTATGCGTGCTTGTCCAAGGAGTGCATTTTTCTAGGAATCAATAGGTATATCGAGCTGTGGGATGCCGATATGTACAGGGATTATCTGGAAGAAAGTGAACCTTCCTTTAGGGAGGCTACAGAGGGGCTTAGCGCCATCTGCTTGTAGAGGTGAGTCTTGGATAGTTCGTGTCATATTGTCCACACTCCCGTGCTTTTGCAGGAATGTCTTCATTGTTTGTCTCCGGAGGGGGAGACTTATAGCGAAAGTGCCTTTCTGATTGATTCAACCTTGGGTGAGGGAGGACATTCCAACGCTTTTTTGAAAACCTATCCAAACTTGCATGTGTTGGGCTTGGATGCCGATGCCAATATTCAGGCAAAGGCTCGTCAAAGACTTGCTTGTTATGGAGACAGGATGGATTTTCATCTTGGGTGGTTTGACGATTTTTATCGGGACTTTGATTTTTCACCTGAAAATCCTCGTCCAAATCTCATTCTTTTTGACTTGGGGATTTCTGTGTATCATTACGAGGAATCTGGTCGTGGCTTTTCTTTTAGAAAGGATGAGGCATTGGATATGCGGCTGAATCCAAATGCTGGACCTTCAGCTGCGGATGTGGTGAATGACTGGCCCGAGCAAAAATTGGCGGATACCATTTATCTGTATGGAGAGGAGCGATATAGTCGGAGAATTGCCGCTGCCATTGTAACTGCACGAGGTGCGTCGAGGATTGAGTCTTCTGCAGATTTGGCAGAAATAATTTACAATGCTGTTCCTGCAGCCTACCGTCATGGGCACTTGCATCCAGCGACCAGAACCTTTCAGGCTCTGCGGATTGCAGTGAATGGGGAATTGAGCCGTTTGCCTCGGGTGCTGCCTGATGCTTTTGATGTGCTGCAGGTTGGTGGAAAGATGGGAGTAATAAGTTTCCATTCTCTGGAGGACAGGATTGTAAAGAACTATTTTCGTAATTTGGGTAAAGCCTGTGTTTGTCCGCCTGAACAGCCGATATGTAAATGTGGCGGCTCGCCCCATGGCCAGGTTTTAACAAGAAAGCCTGTGCTACCATCTAGGGAAGAGGTGGAAACAAATGGTCCCTCTCGTAGCGCTAAATTGCGAGTAATACGAAAATTAAAGGAAATTGACAGGGAGATTTCACGGATGATTTCTCCTTTCAAGGAATAAAACGGGGTTTTAAATGAAAAGGAAAAATGCATTGGTAAAAGGAGTTGCCATTTGCGTGCTGGCTGCCAGCATACCGCTTTTTCTTGCTGTGGACGGGATTCAATCACGTCGATTTGCCCAATTGGAAGGGGAAATCGCTGGTTTGGAGCGTGCACAGGCTGAACTTGTGGAGAAAAATAAGAATCTGATAACGGGTATCAGTGTTCTTGCCAGTGCAGACAGAATTGAGGCCCTAGCCTCAGGCCAGCTGAAAATGCGTCCAGCTGAAAGTAGCGAGATTATCCGAGTGGAAATGGGAAATCGCTAGAATTGGTGACGGGGGATGTCACCAAGATTGGGATGTAATCCTGGATTTTTGAACAAAAACCCTTGTGGTTTTTGTATACCCTCATGGCACTGAAATGCTGTAAGGGTATTTTTTACTGTTATCTTGTTGTGGGAGCGTTAATAACAGTGGAGCACGCAATGGATGGAAGGACATCCAAGGGTAAAGGAGTTTGTAATGAATTGCAGCCTTTTACCCAAACATCACTATTGTCTCAAATTGAACTCCTGGCCGCCACTGACGGAACTCTTGTTCTGGGGTGTCCAGAGGAAGGTTTTTACTTTACTTCTGTGGCAACAGACAGTCGTAGTGTCGTGGCGGGAGGAATGTTCATTCCTTTAGTAGGGGAATTTCAGGATGGTCATAGCTATATTCCTGCTGCCTTGCAGCAGGGGGCCACGGTGGTTTTGATAAACAAGTCTTTTGCCGCCACCTCCTTGGATGTGGTTAAAGGCTGGCATTCTGAATATCCTTCTACTAGTTTTATTGCGGTAGACCATACTATGTATGGATTGCAGGCCGCCGCCGCCGCCTATGTTAAGAAATTTCCTCAGTTGATTTCCATCGGAATTACTGGTTCCAGTGGAAAAACTACTACCAAAGAAATTCTTGCCTCCATTTTATCTACACGTTATCAGGTGGTAATGAACCAGGGTAATCTGAACTCAGAAACAGGGCTTCCTCTTTCGGTATTTCAAATTCGACCTCACCACCAGGTGGGAGTTTTTGAATTGGGGATGAATAGAAGGGGGGAAATGGCAGAAATTGCAGGGGTTCTTTCTCCAAAACTTGGAGTTATCACCAATATTGGAACTGCCCATATCGGGATTCTCGGCAGTAGGGATGCCATAGCACAGGAAAAAAAGGAAATTTTTTCAAATTTTACTTCTGATTCGATAGCCTTTATTCCTGAAATGGATTCCTATAAGGATTTTTTAAAGGAAGGGGTGGCCGGAAAATCTGTGGAATATGGGCCTTCTATGGTGACCTCTGTTTCCACCCTAGGTCTCGATGGTGTTTCCTTTCAGTTTGAAGGCATAACCATGACCTTGCCCCTTCCCGGGAAGGTCAATTTTTATAATGCCCTGGCAGGGCTGGCAGTGGCAAGAGAAATGGGGCTAAGTCCAGAAGAAATGAAAAGGGGCTTGGAGTCTGTAAAACCTCTTTTTGGACGGAGTCAGGTTATAAGAGGCGATGTGACCTATATTCAGGATTGCTACAATGCAAATCCAGATTCTATGGAAACAGCCCTGGAGTTTTTTGCAGATTTAGAACTGGCTGCAGGTCGCAAGGTTCTGGTGATTGGAGATATGCTGGAGCTTGGAGCTGCCAGTGCGGCAGCCCACCAGCAGGCTATAGCCCAGGCAAAAAAAACTGGTGCGCAGTTGATGATTTTTCTTGGAGAGGCAATGGCTCAGGCTGCCTGTGAAACAAGGGATTTTGGTAGTCAGAGGGCTATTTCTTTTCCAGGAAAGGATGAAAGGACTATTGGAGAAGTTGTTGCCATTCTATCTGAGTACTTGCAAAAAGATGATGTGATTTTCCTGAAGGCATCTCGTGGTATGGGGCTTGAGCGCATTACCACCGCATTGCGAGGAGTAGAGGCATGAATGTAAGGAAGATTTTTGCAGAACGCTCCATGTTCAAGGGCTGGTATGTTGATACAGGCTTGTTGGTGTCTATTATTCTCTTGTGGGGACTGGGCTTGCTCCTCCTGTACGTCTGTTCTGCAGATTACGCTATGAAAGCCTTTTCTAATCCCCATTATTTTATCAATAGACAAGTAATTATGTCTGGCTTTGGTATTCTTGTAATGATTGTTTCCTTTGTTGTTCCCCACGGCATAATTCGCCGATTCCTTCCCTTTATTATGATTGGAACCTTCGTCCTATGTATCCTTCCCTTTGTGCCGGGATTTGCATCTCCTCGCAATGGAGCGCATCGTTGGATTGTTCTGCCCATATTGGGGGATACATTCCAGCCCTCAGAACTGTCAAAAATCGCTATGGTTCTCTTTCTTGCCAACTGGTTTGATAAATTTATTAAAAAACCAGAAGATAATTACCGCAGCTTGTTTCCACCAGTTTTTACCCTGTGTCTATTTTCTGGTGAAGTAATGCTGCAGGATGACTTTTCTACAGCCCTCTTAATCTTTGCCATTGGATTTTTAATGATGTATGTGGCAGGGGCTCGTTTGGGGCGTCTCATTCCCTTTATGTTTTTGGCGGCTGCAGCTATGTTGCTCTTTGTCTTTACATCTGACTTTCGTGTTAACCGCCTCATTGCCTTTATCAATCCAGACTATGATACCCACGGATATAATTATCAGACAGCTGCTGCCCGTACCGCCATTAGTGATGGCGGAATCTTGGGAAACGGATTCGGCGCAGGTTTGGAGAGAATAAGGCTGGTTCCGGAAATACACACAGACTATATTTTTTCAGGATGGGCAGAATCTATGGGGTTTTTAGGTGTGTTGGGGTATTTTTGCATTTTGGGTTTTTTTGCATGGAGGGGCTATAGTTTGATGATTGAAAGCAAAAATAAATTTTCTGCTCTCCTGGCCTTTGGACTGACCTCTATCATTGTGGTTCAGTCTTTATTGAATTGTGGGGTTGTATGTGGAGCCTTGCCTGTAACGGGAATCACCTTGCCTTTCTTTTCATCAGGAGGGTCTTCCCTGTTGGCAACCTGTTGCATATGTGGGCTTTTGCTTGGCATATCATATCGTAATAGAGTTGAAGATATTGACGAAGTATAGAGTAAGGGATTTTTGTATTTTAATGAGAAAGAGGGGATTGTATGAGTGATAGTATGACATATTCTGATTTAAGAAGTTTTGTAAGCCAAGGAGAGCCAAAGGTACGCAATCCAGATAAAAAGGTTCGCGCTTTAAAATTCATTGTGGGAGCACTTTGCCTCATTCTTTTTGGGGAAGTGATTTTATATACAATAATTATTCCCTCCAAGGCTCCCGTAAAGATTACTTTTACTGGCCTTCAGATGTATAGTCCAGAAGAAATGTGTCAAATCCTCAATACGAATTCAGCTCAAACCTGGAGTAGCTTTGATTCAGCTATGGCAGCGGCTGTATTGGCAGATTGTCCCTGGATTGAATCTGTCTCTGTGGAGAAGAGTTTCCCAGACAATATATCTATAGCTGTTAAGGAGAGGGTTCCTGTGGCAGCTACCCTGCTTGATATAAACGGAAAGACTGTTCCAGTCCAGATAGATGAGGCCGGTGTATTGTTTACTGCTAAGGCTGGTGCTTCCATTAGTCATCTTCCTTTGATTTCAGGATTACCTGTGGAGGAATTTAACAACGGTATGCGCCTGCCAAGTATTTATAAGAATTTCATCGTTCAACTGGCAAAAATCCAGCGTTTGCCCCAAAAATATTTGGCAACAATTTCAGAAATTCATTTGGATGTCAAGGAATATGGAAATTTTGATTTGATTTTGTATCCCGTTCACTCCAAAACAAGGGTTCTCATGGATAGAACTTTTAGCGAGGATTCGTTACAATATATGGTAGTAGTATTGGATGTAGTAAATTCTATCGGATCAAACATTTCAGAAATTGATTTACGGTATGGCTCTGTTTCCTTCCGTACCAATGCTGCTGTCAACTGATTTATGGGGAGAACCTTGAGTTGTTTGACTCAGGTTTTTTTGGGAGGTTGTTTTGAGTGATATTATCGTCGGTCTAGATGTCGGTTATAGCTTTATTAGGACAGTTATTGGCGAGTTCACGGATAATAATGGTATTCAAATTATCGGCTTAGGTAAAACTCCTTCTCCTGGTCTCCGCAACGGAACCATTGTAAACATAGAGTCGACCATGCAGGTTATAAAAAAGTCAATTGAGCAGGCTGAAATGGATTCTGGTTGTGAGGTACAATCCTGTATTTATTCAATCGGTGGTGTTCAGATAAAAAGCTGGGATTCCAGCGGCATGGTGCAGGTAGCAGGGAGCAAGGGAATTACTCCAAGAGAAATTACAGAACAGGATATGGCTGGTGCAATAGATGTTGCCCGATCCTTGCCAATTCCGCCTGATAGACAGATTCTTCACGTTATTCCACGTTATTATAGTGTTGATAAGCAGGAACATGTAAAGAATCCCAAGGATATGCTGGGTGTTAAGCTGGAGGTAGAAACCCATGTTATTACCTCTTCCTGTACATCCGTAAAGAATGTTCAAAACTGTATCAGTAGGGCTGGGTATAGGGCTGAACACATGATGTTAAAAACCCTGGCCGCCACAAAGGCAGTTATGACAAAGGATGAGCTGGAGTTGGGGTCGATTCTAATTGATATGGGTGGCGGTACAACAGATGTGCTGGTGCTTTTGCATGGCGCTCCTATTTGTTCACTGTCCATTCCTGTGGGAAGTTCCTATATTACAAATGACATTGCCTACGTAAAGGCGATTTCTACAGAAACTGCAGAAAAAACAAAGCTTCGGTATGGCTGTTGTTGGGAACCCCTCCTTGACGAGTCGGAGGAATTTGTTATTCCCGGTCTTGGTGGACGTGGCCCTGAGTCTGTTTCTCGTCATGAGTTGTGTCAGATTATTCAGGCTCGAGTTGAGGAAATCTTTAACATGATTCGCTCTGAAATTGTCAGTCAGACTAAGTTGACCCATCTTTCCGGAAATGTTGTTTTGACCGGAGGGGGTGCCCAGCTATTGGGAATATTAGAGCTTGCACAAAAGGTATTTAAGACTACTGCTGTAAGAATAGGAAAACCAAATAACTACGGCGGTAAGGTGGATGTGTATCGAACTCCGGAGTATGCTACTGCAATTGGATTGCTATTGGGTGATATGGAAACACGTCATCGTATTGATACAAAGCGAAACAATAAATATAATGGAGGTGATAGTCACGGTTCTAAAACCAGTGTTTTGGGTAAAATTGGTGATATTTTTAAAGAATTTTTTTAGTTTTAAACTGAGCGTATTGTTTGGGTTGGGAGGAATATATGCTTGAAGGATTGTCAGTAGAAAGTACAGAACCTGTTATGAAGCCTACTGTTATCAAGGTTGTAGGTTGTGGCGGTGGTGGTTCCAACGCTGTCAATAGAATGATAGAAAATGGTCTTACAAATGTTGAGTTTATTGTTATAAATACAGATCTTCAGGCATTGTGTAATTCTCAGGCTGATAAGACTATTGGTATTGGTTCTAAAATTACTGGTGGATTGGGTGCTGGTGGCAAGCCCTCTGTGGGAGAGGCTGCCGCTCGTGAAAGTGAGGATCTTATCAAAGAGGCTCTGCAGGGAGCCAACATGGTGTTTGTAACTGCCGGAATGGGTGGTGGGACAGGTACCGGCGCGGCTCCGATTGTAGCCAAGGTAGCCAAACAGCTTGGTGCCCTTACGGTTGGTGTTGTTACAAGGCCCTTTGAATTCGAAGGTCGTGTTCGTATTAGCAATGCTGAGGAGGGAATCAGAAAGCTTCACGAGGAGGTGGACTCTCTTATCGTAATCCCCAATGAAAATCTCCTTAAAACAATGGATAGAAGGACACCTGTAAAACAGGCTTTTTTGAAGGCTGATGATGTACTGCGACAGGGTGTCCAAGGTATTTCTGATGTAATTACAAAGCCTGGTTTGATTAACCTGGACTTCAACGATGTTCGTACCACCATGGAAGGAAAGGGCGATGCCATTATGGGAATTGGCGTTGGCTCAGGAGACAATCGTGCTACAGACTCCGCTTCTCAGGCAATTGATAATCCTCTGTTGGAAGATTCCCGCATAGATGGTGCAAAAAACATCCTTATCAATATTACCAGTGGAGAAGATTTTTCCCTGTTGGAGGTTGGTGAGGTTGCAAATATCGTTAAGGCTGCTGCAGACCCTGATGTTCACGTTATTTACGGTCACGTTATTGATCCTTCCATGGAGGGGGATGTGGCAGTTACGGTAATTGCTACAGGATTTAATGCTGTGAGTTCAGAATCTGAAGAGGCTACCCCGGTGTCTTCTTCAGAATTAGACTCTACAAACACTATTTCCTTTGGTGATTTCCAGGCCCTGCAAAAGAATACCCTTAGCACTCGCCCTGAACGAAGGGTCATACCCCAAGAAAGTGTAGGGGGAACCGAAGCCTCGGAGTCTCCAAGGCCAGAGACCCAACCACGTGCTCCCGTAAGCCAGTCCCAGTTCCAGCCCCAAAGGTCTCAGAATCCTATGGGAACAGCTCCTCGCCAGGATGATGGAACAGCCAGTGGTGGTGGCTTGAATTTGGGAGGTGCAGGTCCAGTTCCTTCGCCTACTGACTTGAAGACACCACCTTACTTAAGAAATAGAATTCAACTGGGAGACTAAGTCCCTTGGAGGCGGCAACTACCACTTCTCCTGCAGCTGGCTCCTCTTCCTCTGGAGGGGAGTTGCTTGTCCGACAGTACTGTTCCCAATTGCTGGCTGTGGACAGAAAGGCTCGCTTGACGGCAGAAACCTATAGGGTGGCAGTCGAGGAGTTTTTACAGTGGCTACAGCAGAATTTTTCTTGCCAGGATATAAATTCTTGTCTATCAAAGCTGGTCGTTCAGGATATAATGAACTACCTGATTTGGCGTAGTACCCAGAAGAAAGGTCAGTTAACGGTGGCAAAGGATGTTTCTGCCCTCCGTTCCTTTGGTGGATATTTGGTGGAACGGGAGATATGGCAAGAAAACTTGGTGCAGCTGGTGGAACGGCCAAAGGTTCAAAGGGCTTTGCCACGAGTTTTATCAGTAGAACAGGTGGATGCCCTGTTGGATGCCATTGATACGAGCGACCCTCTGGGAATCCGTGACAGGGCTCTTTTTGAGCTTATTTATTCCTGTGGCCTACGAATTAGTGAGGTGGCTGGACTTTTGATGAGAAACGTCCACTTGCAGGAGCGGATTCTTGTTGTCGTGGGAAAGGGTAGCAAGGAGAGGGTTCTTCCCTTTGGCGATACAGCCTGTCAGTGGCTGAAGCAATGGATTCAGGAAGGACGCCCCGCCATTTTGGGCGGCAGACAGCTTCCAGAGGTTTTTGTAAATTACCGGGGTCAGCCCCTGTCCCGCAAGGGGATTTGGAAACGTTTCCAAGAGCTGGAGACCCTGTCTGGGGTTACCGCAAAGGTGCATACTCTTCGCCACTCCTTTGCCACCCACCTTTTGTCTGGCGGGGCTGATTTGCGTTCCGTTCAGGAACTTTTAGGACATTCTGATCTTTCTACCACTCAAATATATACACATATCGAAAAAGATGAATTACATTTATATCATAAGGAATTCTTCCATGGAGGTTCAAAATGAAGAAAAATTATTTGATTTTTACCCTTGCCCTTTTTGGAGTTAGTTTGGTTTTTTTTAGCTGCAATGGTACAAATGCCAAGACAATCAAAAGAATGCAGGCTCTTGAAGAGGGTGTAGCTAGTCCTACCACAGAAGCTGAGATAAAAGAAGCCATTCAAAAGTACCAGACTAGGGTTGAGGATATAGCCCTGGCTAATCAGCAAATAGGAATTTGGTATAAGATGTTAGGCTCCCGCTATCTTGACAATCAGATGTATGGAGAAGCATTGGAAGCCTTTAGGATGGCTACCACCTATTATCCTGCAAACCAGAACCTCTACTATTTCGTGGCGGTTTGTGCTGGATTCATGGCAAACCAGGCTCTGGATTATTCTGCCACCGGTTCTACCGCACAAAAATTCAACTACCTTAAACTGGCTGAGTCCGCTTACCTGGAGGCAATAAAACTTGACCCAAAATACGCTCGGGCCCTTTACGGTATTGGTGTTCTGTATATTTTTGAGTTGGAAGA
The DNA here is from genome assembly GCA_017936345.1 of Spirochaetaceae bacterium. Lineage (GTDB taxonomy): Bacteria > Spirochaetota > Spirochaetia > Treponematales > Treponemataceae > Treponema_F. The sequence continues at coordinate 10,544 of JAGBFT010000088.1, read as the reverse complement.
GCCCGGAAAGGCTATTCCCTATTTAGAAACCCTGGCAGAGGTGGAAAAGCGCAACGTGGATGGTCTTTTTTTGTTGGCCAATGCCTACTACCAAACCTTTGAATTTGAGCGGGCAATGGAAATATATGATGAAATCATTTCCATCACTACCTCTAGTGAGGACAAAGCCCAAGCCGAGGCCAACAAGCGTAAAGTTCTTGAAACTGCCTATGAAGGATGAGCTTCTTCCCCTGGCACTTAGTGCGATGTATTTTTTATCCTTCAAAGAAAAGGTAATTCTTGAAGAAAAACTTGACAATATCGGGAACCTTGCTGTACTTTCAATAGATGATATTTCTTTTCTTGTAGGAAGAAGAATTCGTTCTCGCTGGTGGAAGGGTGAGGATGCCGAAAGAGGTGCAGAACAAAGCCTCAAATTGATGGAGATTTATGGAATTCATTCCTTGATTTATCGTCATCTTGACTATCCTGCCCTGGTATCTGAAATCTTTGACCCTCCCTACATGATTTTTTATCGGGGAAATATCCAAGGAATTCATGAACCTTGCATCTCTGTTGTTGGAACCCGCAAACCCGATTCGCAGGTTGCAAGGGCTGCCTTTGATTTTTCCTGTGAGGCCGCCGCCTCTGGCTATACCCTTGTTTCCGGGCTTGCCTTTGGCATTGATGCTGCGGTTCACAAGGGGGCATTGGCGGGAGCAGGTAAAACTGTGGCGGTGCTGCCCTGCGGTGTAGATGGGGTTGTTCCTCTGAGCCACAAGAGATTGGCGGCCTCAATGCTGGAAAGAGGTGGCTGTATTCTCTCTGAATACTTGCCGGGAGTTCCTGCAGAAAAATTTCGCTTCCCTCAGCGGAATCGTATTATTTCAGCTCTTTCCCCAGTGACGGTGGTAGCCGCTGCCCCAGCTAATTCTGGTGCCTTGATTACAGCTGAATTTGCCTTGGAGCAGGGTAGAGATGTATATTTGTTGGCAGCTGGACTGGCAAGTTCTAGTTGTAATGAGGGAATGGAAGGATACAGACAGGATGGGGCTCCTGTCATTAGTTCTATTGGGGATTATGAGGCTTGCTTTCAGGGTGTTCCAGGTGCGGTAGGTAGAATTTCTGCCGAAACAAGATATTGTAGAAAAGAAAAACAATTATTATTTTAGAGGTTGGTATGGCTGAAACAAAGGTGTCTGCTAGAAAAAAAGCAAAAAAATCAACGTTGGTGATTGTAGAGTCTCCAGCAAAGGCAAAAACAATAGAAAAATATCTTGGTTCTGGTTATACCGTCAAGGCATCCATGGGACATCTCATTGACCTGCCAAAGTCCCGTATGGCCATTGATGTAGAAAATGGATTTAATCCTGAATACATTACTGTTCGTGGCAGGGCAAAACTTTTGCGTGAATTGCAAAAAGACGCAAAGAAGGCTGATGAGGTTTTACTGGCAAGCGATAATGACCGGGAAGGTGAGTCTATTGCATGGCATTTGCGTCAGGCCTTTGAGGGAAAGACAAGTGCTCCCATACGCCGCATTGTTTTTAATGAAATTACTCCCCAGGCCATTGCAGAGGCTGTAAAATCCCCTGCCGACATTGATGAATCTAAGGTTAATGCCCAAAAGGCTCGCCGCATTCTGGACAGATTGGTGGGATATAACCTATCCCCCCTCCTGTGGAAAAAAGTAAAAAACGGACTCTCGGCCGGACGTGTCCAGTCTGTGGCTTTAAGACTTATCTGTCAGCGGGAAAAGGAGGTGGAGGAATTCATCCCGGAAGAATATTGGAGCCTGGATGCTGATTTTATAAAGGGAAAGTCAAAATTTACTGCCCAGTTGGTACAGTATAAGGACAAAAAACCAGAATTACCAAATGAAAGGGCTGTACAGGTAATCATTGATGAGATTGGCAATTCTGCTTGTAAGGTTGTAGACATCAAGGCTACAGAAAAGACTGTGCGTCCAAAACCACCCTTTACCACCTCAAAGCTGCAGCAGGCTGCAGCAAATCGCTTGGGCTTTACCTCTCGCAAAACCATGCAGATTGCCCAGCAGCTTTACGAGGGTGTAAACATTGGTTCCACCCGGGTGGGACTTATTACCTATATGCGTACCGACTCAGTTCGTATTTCACAAACTGCCATAGAAGATGTTCGAAAATGGCTTGGGGAAAATTTTCCTAATGACTTGCCGGAGCGGGAAGTTGAGTATACCGTAGGAAAGAAGGCTCAGGATGCCCATGAGGGTATTCGTCCCACATATACAGCCTATACTCCAGATTCTGTAAAAGAATACCTTACTCGTGACCAGCTGCGCCTTTATACAATTATTTGGGAACGCTTTGTTTCCAGCCAAATGAACAATGCAAGGACTCGTACCACCAGTGTAGACATTCAAGCGGGAAATGCCTTGTTTAGAGTTTCTGCCAGCAAGGTGGTGGACAAGGGGTTTTACAAGGTGATTAAACTTTTATCTTCCAAGGAAGACTCTACTGGTTCCTTGCCATCCTTAAAGGTGGGGGAAGAGCTCACTGCAAAAAAATTCTACCCGGAGCAACACTTTACCCAAGGACCTGCTCGCTACACCGACGCTTCTATCGTCAAAACCCTGGAAGAAAAGGGTATTGGCCGTCCTTCCACCTATGCTCCCATTATTTCTGTTCTTTTGGACCGATACTATGTTACTCGTAGCAATAAACAGCTTGTTCCCACCCAGCTTGGCCGTATGATTAACGACATCTTGGTGGAATCCTTTCCTGAGGTGGTGAACGAAAACTTTACAGCCAGGGTGGAAACCGAGCTGGATGAGATTGAAGATGATAAGGTTCTATGGTCCAAGATGCTGGGTGATTTCTTCTTTCCCTTCAAAGACAAGGTGGAGAATGTTATGGCCACCCACGAAAGCTTCAAGGGAACGATGGACGAACCTACAGACAAGGTTTGTGAGAAATGCGGTCGTCCCATGGTAAAAAAACTTGGTCGCTTTGGCTTTTTCCTGGCTTGTTCAGGTTTTCCGGAGTGTTACAGCACCCGTTCTATCCCCTTGGCTCGCTGTCCCCGTCCTGGTTGTGATGGTGAAATTGTTGCAAGAAAAACAAAGGGACGAGGCAAGGAATTCTACGGTTGCACCAACTATCCTACCTGTGATTTTATCACCCACTTTAAACCCATCGACGTTTATTGTCCAAAATGTGGACAATTTATGGTGGAAAAGTTTGACAAGAAAAATGGCACCTACAAGGCTTGTATTAATCCTGATTGTGACTATTTGCACTTGGGAGATGATTCAACTCCTGCCATCTCTCCAGAAGATATGGTATCTCCTGAAACTAGTGGTGAAATGGAATCATGAGTTCATGTCCAGCCAGTCTAACTGAAGCCGTAGAAGAATTTCTCTCCTATCAGTTGGGAGTTCGTTGCCTCTCTCCTAACACAGTGGCAGGTTATCGTAATGATTTGGACAAGCTGGCAAAGGCTTTGGACGGACAGCGTCCCCTGGATTCCATCTCAAAGGAAGATATTCGTTATTGCATAGGGGAACTGACTATGGCTGGAGCGGCTGCCTCCAGTGTAAATCGCTTTGTGGCGGCTGTTCGTTCCCTGTTTGGGTATTGCTATCGCTACGGCTACATCAAAAAAAATCCTGCCGTGGAAATTCACACGGTAAGGCAGCCAAAGCAGCTCCCTAAGTTTATGACTGCTTCTGAAGTGAATGAACTCTGCGCCGCTCCAGAAAACAGCGCCTTGCTGTGGGTTGCCCGGGATAAGGCTCTGTTCACTATGTTTTACTCTTCTGGATGTCGTGTTTCAGAAATAGCTGGCTTGACCCTAGCGGATTTTTCTGGAGACTATAGCTCTGCCATCGTCCATGGTAAGGGTGGAAAAGACAGAAAGGTTTTTTTTGACCAGGATTCTCAAGTCGCCCTAAAGGATTATTTACCAGAACGGCAGGCTCGTTTGGCTCATAATGGCAAGTCAAACAATGACAAGGCTGTCTCTGCCTTATTTCTCAACAATCATGGTGGACCCCTGACGACCCGGGGTATTCGTTATATTTTATCTCGTTACTCTGGAGTGGAGGGAACCAACAACCCTGTTTCCCCCCATGCCTTTCGTCACACCTTTGCCACTACCATGCTATCCAATGGTGCGGATGTTCGCATTGTACAGGAAATGCTGGGCCATTCAAGTATTTCCACCACCCAACGGTATACCCACATTACAACAGCACAGCTGATAAAGACATATAATCAAGCTCATCCCCACGGGGGAACACAGGAGATTCGAAATGAAAAAACCTCAGATTCGTAGTACCACTGTTATTGCGGTCAAAAAAGACGGTAAGGTTGCCATGGCTGGCGACGGTCAGGTAACCATGGGAAATACGGTAATGAAGGGAAATGCCCGCAAGGTGCGCCGCCTTTATGAGGGCAAGGTTTTGACTGGCTTTGCAGGTGCTACTGCCGATGCCTTCAATCTCTTTGACAAATTTGAGGCAAAAATAAAGGAGTACGCAGGAGACCTCACTCGTGCCGCTGTAGAATTGGCCAAACAATGGCGTACAGACAAGGCTCTCCGTCAGTTGGAAGCCCTGCTATTGGTGGCAGATCAAAATAAGATTCTCTTGATTTCTGGCACTGGTGATGTTATAGAGCCAGAAAATGACGTGCTGGCCATTGGGTCTGGGGGTAATTATGCCTATGCCGCCGCCCTGGCCTATCTTGAGTCCTCAACCCTGTCTGCCAAGGAAATTGCAGAGAGAAGCCTAAAAATTGCGGGAGACATCTGTATCTATACAAATAATCACATTACGGTGGAGGAATTGCCCTCTTCCAAGGAGTTATAATTATGGAAGTGCTTGAACACAAAGAAGATGGGTCAGCCTTGACCCCAAAGGAAATTGTATCTCGTCTGGATACCTATATCATTGGTCAGCGGCAGGCAAAAAAAGGCCGTGGCCATCGCTCTTCGTAATCGTTATCGACGCCTTCTTTTGCCAGAGGATATTCGTGATGAGGTTGCCCCAAAAAATATTTTAATGATTGGTCCCACTGGTGTTGGAAAGACAGAGATTGCCCGCCGTTTGGCAAAACTCTGCAAGGCTCCTTTTTTGAAGGTGGAAGCAACAAAGTATACCGAGGTAGGCTATGTTGGTCGTGACGTGGAGTCCATGGTTCGAGACCTTATGGCGGTAGGCTACAACATGGTAAAGGAAGAGATTCAAGAAACCCTTCGTCAGCAGGCAGAAACCAGGGTAGAGGAGGATCTGCTGGATTTGCTTTTACCGGGAAGTCGTCCTGACAAGTCACCTGAAAATCAGCCTGTGGATGTCTTGCCCATTTCAATCTTTGGTACTCCAGCAACAACAGAGGGTGAAGCTAGTCAAAAGACAGAAAATCAAGAGGCCCAGCAGCTTTCTGGTACCCGGGAAAAATTCCGCATCATGCTGCGTGAAGGCAGGTTGGAAGAGAGGGAGGTTGACGTTACTGTTAAAAAACAGAATACAATGCCTACTATGGAAATCTTTGCTGGTGGCAGCATGGAAGACCTGGAAGCTGGAATGAGACAAATTACCTCTATGTTCAGTGGAAATCGTTCCAAGAAGAAAACAGTGACTATTAGAGAAGCCCGCCGCATCCTCACAGAAGACCACTTGGATAGAATGGTAGACCCAGACAAGGTTTCCGAAGAAGCCCGACAGAGGGTAGAGCAGTCTGGCATCATCTTTATTGATGAAATCGATAAGATTGCCGTTAAGGGAGAGCGGGGCGGCCAAGATGTATCTAGAGAAGGGGTTCAGCGAGATATTCTGCCCATTGTAGAGGGGTCCAAGGTAAATACAAAATACGGCGTAGTTGATACGACCCACATTCTTTTTATTGCAGCCGGTGCCTTTAACCTTGCTTCTCCCTCGGACCTGATTCCTGAGCTACAGGGTCGCTTTCCCCTGCGTGTAGAACTGGATTCCCTCCATGCCCAGGAATTCCGCCGTATTTTACTGGAACCCAAAAATGCCCTTACCAAGCAGTACGCCGCCCTTTTGGCTACAGAAAATGTAACGGTGGTATTTGCAGATGATGCCATTGACCGCATGAGTTTTTTGGCGGCAGATGTAAACTCCCGTTCGGAAAACATTGGTGCCCGGCGGCTCCACACCATTATGGAAACCCTGTTGGAAGAACTGTCCTTTGAGGCTGATGAACACGCAGGCGAGACAATTACCATCACCAGTGAGTATGTAGACAAGAGGTTGCAGAATATCGTAGAAAATCAAGACCTATCACGGTATATTTTGTAGGTTTCTACTAAACATCCCTATGATGTTTGCCGATATGAGGTTATAGAAGAGTAAAAATCTCTGATTTTACTTATTTTGGAGGTTAATGAAATGAGTTCCTTTTCACGATCTGTAGACCTGTTGCACCGGGCAATGGATGCCAGTACGCTGCGGTATCAGGTATCTGCCAATAACTTGGCCAATTCTGAGGTTCCTAACTTCAAAAGAACATCAGTGAGCTTTGAAAGTGAATTGAAACGAGCTATCGAATCAGAGCGGAACTCAAAGGATGCCTTCCAAATGACTACAACTCATCAGGGACACATTCGGTCTGAACCCTTTCAGGATTATCGTGATGTAGAGCCCCGCCGTGTTACTGACTACCTCACCACATCAAAGGCCAACGGCAACAATGTGGATGCAGAGCAGGAAGCTATGGATATTTTGAAAACACAGCTGAATTATCAGCTTTTAACCCAAATGCAGGCTTTTGAATTTTCCCAAGTGAAAATTGCCATGCAGAAATAAGGTTTGGAGGAATTAAGGTATGGGTCTTTTTACTAGTATAAATATTGCAGCTACAGGAATGAGTGTTGAACGTCTTAGAACAGACGTTATTGCCAATAACATTGCCAATGCTTCTACAACCCGCACTCCTGAAGGCGGAAAATTCCAGCGCCAAACTGTAGTTCTCCAAACCTTGGGACAGGAAAATGTCTTTCGCAATCCCTACGTTCCCTCCGATTTGGATGAGGGACCAGGCTTGGGTGTTAAGGTAAGCCGGATTGTGTCAGACACATCAGAAGGTCGTATGGTGTATGACCCAACCCATCCTGATGCAATTCAGTCTGGACCTAACGCTGGTTACGTTGAGTACCCAAACGTTAATGTTGTAAACGAAATGGTAGATTTGATTTCCGCCTCTCGAGCCTATGAAGCAAACTCTTCTGTAATTCAAGGTTCAAAGGAGATGTTCAATAGCGCCCTGCAGATTGCCCAATAAAAATGAGAGGGCAATCCTGGCCCAGTAGGGCAGGTCAAGGTAAAAAAGTAATTTTGGAGGTTGAGGATGATAGGAAATTTGGAATTGTTGCGGACACATGAGTCACACATTGGTAGTTCACCAATAGTTTCTCCTCGAGGTGTGGCAGGCTCCCCCCAGAATGACAGCCTGGGAAAGACAAGATCCTTTGATAGTTATCTGGTGGAAGCTGTGGATTATGTAAATAATAAGCAGATGGCCTCCGCCGCAAATGTAGAAAAATTGATTATTGACCCTGATTCAGTTGATATCCATGATGTAACGACTGCTATGGCAGAGGCAAATATGTCCTTAAGTCTTGCTCAAACTGTTATCAGTCGCATGGTAAGTAGTTGGAACGAAATTACCACTACACGGTAAGCTGACACGGAGCAAGGATTGGCAGGTAATTGGCGGTCCTTTGGTTTCATGGTGAAAATATTGTCACCATGAATATTATTTGCTATAATGATTGGAAATTGTTTCTGGTTCGTTCGTTGGAGGGGGGAGTACCTCTCCTATGGGAGGCATAGATGAACGAAAAGCTTAAAAAGCTCATTGAATCCGCAAAGGGATTGTGGACGAAGTGGTCTATAGTTCAGAAGATTATACTCTTTGGAATTTTAGCTGCTGTTGTTGTTGTTCTTATCTTTGTAACAAGGTTGTCCGCAACCCCCACAACTGTTCCCCTGTTTAATGTTGCAATCACGGATACCGCTGTTCGTGATGATATTCTCTACCGTCTGTCAGAAGAAAATGTTGAGGCCCATGTAAGTTCCGACGGAGTGATTTCCGTGGAAGATCAGGCAACAGCTCGACGTATGCGTAGCATCCTGTTCCAAGAGGACCTTGTTCCCAATAACATTGACCCCTGGGCGCTTTTTGACGTGGAGCGATGGACAATCACAGACTTTGAAAGGAACGTAAATTTTCAGCGTTCCATCACCCAGATGGTGACCCAGCACATTGAAGCCCTTGATGACGTGGATGATGCAAACGTTACCCTGACCCTCCCGGATGCAGCGCTTTTTGCTGAGGACCAGAACCCCACCACTGCCAGTGTCATTATTACTCCCAAGCCTGGTAGTGATATTACAACCAACAAGAAGAAGATTCTTGGTATACAGAAACTTTTGATTACAGCTGTAGAAGGTCTTACTGCAGAAAATGTTGTCATTTCTGACCACACTGGAATAATCATCAATGATTTTGAGGGAATGGAAGCTAGTGAGCGGGTAGACATTATTGCCAAGGAACAAAAATGGGTTCGTGAGCAGGAAGCCTACTACAGCGCCCAGGTTCTTAAATCCCTCCAGGGAATCTTTGGAAAGGATCGCGTACGGGATCTTAACGTAAAGATAGATATGGATATGTCCAAGGATATTCAGTCTGGGACAGAATATACTCCCATTGAAATTAAGGCTGACAATCCAGATACACCCTATGATGACTCCGAATACAGGGATTATCTTCCCATCTCCTCCGAAACAATAACAAGGCGTTGGACTGGTACTGCCCTTACTCCTGAAGGGCCGGCTGGAACAGAGGGGCATAACCCTCCTGTATATTCGGATATGTCAAATCTGTATGGTACTTCAGAAGAAACTGGTGTCAAGCAAAATAATGTGATTAACACTATGGAGTATCATAGGGAGAAAAGTCCCACCATTGATAAGATTTCTGTTTCTGTAAACATCGATGGTGTATGGAAGAAAAAATATGATGAGAAGGGAAAACTCCTCATTTCTCCCAATGGGGAAATTGAGCGGGAATATATCCCTGTAGATCCAGCAGACCTTGCTGCTGCAACAGAGCTGGTGCAAAATGCAATAGGATTTAACCGTGCCCGTGGTGACTCTGTCACGGTACAGAACATTCGTTATGACCGAACAGAACAGTTTGCAGAGGAAAGCATGGCGTTTATGCGTTCTCGCCAGCAAAAAACAACCATCCTGATTTCTATTGCTGGTGTTGCAGCTATCCTGGTTGCCTTTATGGTTATTAGGCTTATCAGCCGTTCTATCGAGCGCCGCCGCCGCCTCAAGCAGGAAGAGTTGCTGCGTCAAAGCCAGTTGGAGCGTGAGAAGACCATCTGGGAAGCTGAGCAGGCCGGGATGGAGGTTACCATGTCTGTTGAAGAGCGGCGTCGTGCAGAGCTTCAGGAAAATGCAGTGTCAATGGCAAAGGAACATCCTGAGGATGTGGCCATGCTTATTAGAACTTGGTTGATGGAGGAATAGGATGTCGGATCAGAGTACAACAAAGTCTAAATCTTCTGGCAGCAAGAAAGCCAAAGATTTTAAGAACCTAAATGGTCGGCAAAAGGCGGCCATCTTTTTGGTATCCCTTGGTTCAGAAGTTTCCTCCGACATCTTCAAGCATCTGCGTGAGGATGAAATTGAAACCTTGACCTTTGAAATTGCCCGGCTGGAGAACATCGATTCAGAGTTAAAGGATAGCGTACTGGAAGAATTCCAGGAGTTAATGGCTGCCCAGAACTTTATCACCACTGGTGGTATTGACTATGCCCGCGAGTTGTTGGAAAAATCTCTCGGAAGCCAGAAGGCCATCGATATTATCAACCGTCTCACCAGCTCCCTGCAGGTTCGTCCCTTTGACTTTATCCGTCGTACCGACCCTGCCCACCTGTTGAACTTTATTCAGCAGGAATATCCTCAGACCATCGCCTTGATTCTGGCTTATTTGGAACCAAACAAGGCCTCTGTAATATTGCAAAACCTTCCTGAAGATATTCAGAGTGAGGTTGCAAAGCGTATTGCTACCATGGACAGAACCTCTCCTGACGTTCTCCGTGAGGTTGAGCGAGTTCTTGAAAAGAAGCTTTCCACCCTATCCAGTGAGGACTACACTGCTGCTGGTGGTGTTGAAAGCATCGTAGAAATCTTGAACTTGGTGGATCGTTCCTCCGAAAAGTCCATTATCGAGTCCTTGGAAGAAGAAGATCCAGACTTGGCGGAGGAAATCAAAAAACGAATGTTCGTATTCGAAGATATTGTTATGCTGGACGACCGTGCCATTCAGAAGGTTATGCGTGAGGTTGACGCTCAGGAACTGGCAAAGGCTCTCAAGTCTGTTGATACAGAGGTACAGGACAAGATTTTCCGCAATATGTCAAAGCGTGCGGCCAGCATGTTGAAAGAAGATATGGAATTCATGGGTCCGGTACGATTGAAGGACGTAGAAGAAGCTCAGCAGAAGATTGTATCTACAATCAGGCGGCTTGAAGATTCTGGTGAGATTGTT
>JAGBFT010000087.1 GCA_017936345.1 Spirochaetaceae bacterium | reverse complement strand
GTGGTGGTGTGGCCTTGCGGAGCGGGAAACCCTTTCCAAGACCCTGTTTACCATCATCTACCGAGATCCCGCCACCAAATTCTGCTCCATCAAGCGGTGCCGAATCGAGCAGTTCATTGCCAACCGGGACTATCCGCTGGTGCCCGATGGCATGGAGGTGCTCCACATCAGCACGGAAAAAAGCTTTAACTTCAAGTTGCATTATGTGGAAAAGCCTCGGATTAAGATTCGGGAGGAGGTTTTTTCTGCCGCAGACTACGAGGAGAAGGGCGCAAGGACGCTTGGCGTGCGGCTCTCCAGTCGGGAGACGGAGCGGCTGGAAATACTAAAAACAAAAACACGTTCTGCTGGGGCCAAATCCAAGGCAGAATCTGAGGAAGAAAAATAAGGGAGAGAAATTATGGAAGACACAAAAACTTTGCTGGGAAAGGTAAACCTGAGTCTAAAGAAGAATTTGGGCAAGGCCATTATTGCCCTGTTGCTGGTATTTCTTATCAGCACCCTTCTTGCTCCTGTTGCAATGATAATGGTTGCTTCTGGTATGGTCATCCTGTCTATCTTTGTTATGTTTCTGTCGGCAATGGTTTTATTTATGCTGCAAATCAGTTTTGCCCAGATGTGTGGAAAGATGTACCGTGGGGATCCCTGTGTTCTTGGGAATATCTTGGATTGTTTTAGGGATTGGCGACGCTGTGGTGGTTTAGGCTTGGCTTACGGTTTATCCGCTGTGGTGATTTGTTTTGTAGTGGTTGTTGTAGGGATGGGCGTGCTGTTTGGTTTTTCCAGTGGGAATTCGAATTATTTTGATAGTGAGAATGCCCTTGCCACATTGTTGAGTGTTTTTCCTGTAATGATAATGATTTGTATGGCAGTCTTCTTCTTTCTGGTTCTACTGCCAACAGCATTTACCCACCTTGTTTTGATGGATAACAAGGATTTTACCCTGGTGGAGGCTATCTGTGAGAATTCCCGTTTGTTGAAGGGAAAAAGAATGTCCCTGTTGAGTTTTCTTCTTCGTGCCGGTGGATTCTGGCTGCTTGGTGCCATTGTCTTTATGGTGGCGGGCTTTGTTTTGGTTTCTGTGATGTATCAGCAGCTAGAAACTGCAACTTCTCTTTTGACAGCCCTGCACCTAGCCTCTCGAATTTGTGATATGCTGTATTTTATCTGTGTGTACACTACTTTGATTCGGCTGGTTACTGCTGTGGCTGCCTTTTATCAGGCTGTGCGGGATGAGGCAGCAGGGCTGGAGTCTCCCCGCCAAATCAATCATCAAGGTCCAGTTGAGGAAAATCTTTCTTCGACAGAGGGTGTTTAGAAAGTATGGAAGCCCTTGTCGGATATGCTTGTGCGGAACTAGAGATAAAACGTTCCCGATTCCTGGCGGAGGCCTTTCCTGTTTCCAGCCAATCGGAGGCTCGAAGCCTACTGAAGCAGCAAAAGGAAAGATACGAGGATGCTACCCATGTGGTTCACGGTCTTGTAATTGGTCCTGCTGCCGAGGTTTTGGGAATGTCGGACGATGGGGAGCCTGCAGGAACAGCGGGGCGGCCGGTGCTGGATGTGCTGAAGGGACGTGGTTGCACCAATATCCTGCTTACGGTAACACGCTGGTTTGGAGGTACACTCTTGGGAACCGGGGGGCTGGTAAAGGCATACGGAGACAGTGCCAAGGCCGTGCTGGCAGTTGCCAGTTTTCATGGGCTTGTGCTTCGCCGCCCCTTTCACTTTGTGGTGGACTACGACCAGTACCAGCTGGTAAAGAGGTATCTTGATGCTCCTGAGTTTACTGGTCTTACAGAGAATTTTGGCACGGAGGTAGAGTTGGGCGGCTTTGTGGAGTCGGATTTTGCCCAAGGTCTGGCCACTTATATTACAGATTTAACGAAGGGCTCCGTAAAGGTGGAATTAGGAGAAGCTGCGTATATGTAGGGGCTGGCAGGTTTTCCAGCCCCTTTAGTTCTATTTAAATGCGGGTTTTCGTTTTTCCAGGAAGGCACTTAGCCCTTCTTCTGCATTGGGATGCATGCGGACAGAAGCCTGGGTTGCAGTTTCTTCCTTTAGCATGGTCTCAAAGTCTGTTTGGAAGGACTTGTTCATCATAGACTTGCTGGGAGTGTAACAATTCAGGGGTCCCGCCGCAATCTTTTTAGCCAGCTTCATGGCCTCTTCCTGCAGTTGGTCCACAGGGTATACGTGGTTTGCCAATCCCATCTCCTTCATCTCGGGGGCCTTGACTGGTCGCTGGGTAAGCATAAGCTCCTTGGCCTTGTTTAAACCCACGGTGCGGGGCAACAAGTAGTGGCAGGCACAGTCGGGAATAAGTCCCACCTGACCAAAGGCCACGATAAATACAGCGTCTTCTGCCACCAGTGCAATGTCGGCGGCCATTAGGAGTGATGTGCCTGCTCCGGCAATCGCACCCTGGGCGGCGGCCACTACTGGCTTTGGAAAGGTGTTCAGCAAGGTGGTAAAGCCCCCTGCCACACTCATAAAATCAAAGAAGTCTTCTTCTGTGGTAATACCCTTCATCTCTTGAATGTCGCCACCTGCGCAAAAGGCCCGCCCTTCGGCATTCAGTACCACACAACGAACCTCCTGGTCAGATTTGGCCGCCTCAAATGCTGTTGTCAGGTCAGCAAAGATTTGTTTGTTCAAGGAATTCATCGCCTTGGTGCGATTCAAGGTAACAATACCTACATTTCCATCCTTGCGATACAATACAGTCTCAAGCTCCATAATTTTCCTCCTT
>JAGBFT010000086.1 GCA_017936345.1 Spirochaetaceae bacterium | reverse complement strand
TGTGTGGAGAACGAGGGATATTCAGGCCGCCTGAACCATCCTGCCCGCAGCAGCCACCGCATCATTCCAGTCACCATACAGGGACAGGAATGGGGCTTCCAGTATTCCCCCTACGTGTATTACAACGAGCACTGTATCCTGCTGAACAAGAGCCATGTTCCCATGGAAATAAACAAGGCGGCCTTTGGCAAGCTCTTTGACTTTGTACGTCAGTTTCCTCACTACATGGTGGGCTCCAATGCGGATCTGCCCATTGTGGGCGGCTCCATTTTGAGCCACGAGCATTTCCAGGGCGGCAACTACACCTTCCCCATGGCTCGCGCCACAGTGGAGACGAGCTTTCAGATGAGCAGATTTCCCCAGGTGGAGGCAGGAATCCTCAAGTGGCCCATGTCTGTCATTAGATTGCGTCATCAAGACTACAATGTACTGGTAGAGGCAGCAAATTTTGTCCTCACCCGCTGGCGAGACTACAGTGACCCTGTGGCAGGAATTGTTGCCCACACAGGAACCACACCCCACAATACCATCACGCCCATCGTGCGGTTCCGGGAGGGGGCCTACGAAATTGACCTTGCTCTACGGAACAACATCACTACCCAGGAGCATCCTCTGGGAGTGTTCCATCCCCATGCTGAGCTGCACCACATCAAGAAGGAAAATATCGGCCTCATCGAGGTGATGGGACTGGCCATCCTCCCGGCCCGCTTGAAGACAGAGCTGGAACTTCTGGCGGACTTCATTGTAATGCACCGAGATGCAGTGGAAAACTGGGATACTGCCGTCTCCGCATTGGATGCAAGTGCAAGGGAATCAATTTCCAAGCACCTGGAGTGGGCAAAGAGCTTTGCCTCCAAGTGCACAAGAGAAAATGTCCACGAAGTATTGCAACAGGAGGTTGGCCTTGTATTCTCACAGGTTCTTTCCCACGCTGGTGTCTTTAAACGCACACCAGAAGGAAGTAATGCCTTTGCCCGGTTTACAAGCAGCCTAAACGCCTAAAAATAAGGAAGGAGTCCTATTTGCACCCCTGATCGCCACAGGAGTGACCTTCCTCATGGTGATGACCACAGGAATGTCCCTCTCCGTGGTGGTGTCCACAACAACCTGCACCTGTGTCACGCAGGTCCCCGTTGAGATAGAACATCAGAGCCGCCTCTGCAAAACCTAGCTGGCCACCGATAACCTCCATTCCACCTTCTGACAGAGCATCACGAGCACCCTGACCAATTCCACCACATATAACTACATTCACTCCCAAGCCGGCTAAAAACTGGAATAAGGCGGAATGCCCTTCCCCATTGGTGGAAACAATTTTCCGAGAAAGAATATTTTTATCTTCTGTCTCTGCAATTAAAAAGGAAGGAGTTTTTCCAAAATGCTGGAAAATCTGTCCGTTTTCATAAGCAATGGCAATCTTTTTCATATTTCACCTCCATAAAAACAAGCAAAGCATTGATATGTTCAAAATACGATTTTTTTTCTTGCTAGGCAATCAAATGGGAAATCAAAATCCTAGTGCCTATCCCAATCAAAATAAGTCCACCTAAAATCTCAGCCTTATCATTCAACATGGTTCCAAACCGACGCCCCACCACAGATGCAATGGCACAGAGAAGGAAAGTTATCAAACCAATAGTCAAGGCGGCAAACAAAATATTTGCCTGCACCACAGACAAACTTATTCCAACAGCCAGGGCATCTATACTGGTGGCAATTCCTTGGACAAGGAGCAGTTTTAAAGTCAAGGAATTGCCCCTCACATCACAACTTCCCTTCTCTGATTCCTTCCAAGACTTAATCCCCTCTAAAATCATTCTAATTCCCAAGAATGCCAGCAATCAAAAGGCAATCCAATGGTCTACAAATTTGATTTGCTCATAAAATAAGGAACCACCCCAATATCCCAGCACAGGCATTGCCGCCTGAAAGCTTCCAAAGGTAAGTGCCATGGCCAGCACTTCTTTTAGACCACATTTTTTTAAGCACATTCCATTAGTTACACTAACAGCAAAGGCATCCATTGCTAGACCCATTGCCAAAAGCACTAATTCACCTAATCCCATTCTTTCCCTTTGTTCTTTTGGCTCTTAGCAGATTCCTACAAAAAAAATTAACCGGCAACAGAATCTGCCGCCGGTCATAATTACAAACAGATATAGCTGCTGTTTATACAATTACCACACTATTGTCAGTGTTAGAGAATGGAGCTGGAACATACTTATCTGCTTCCCAGTCGTTTTCCCAGCGCTTGCCATCCAAAAGGTAACGATACTGATACTCCCTTCCCGTCGCCAACTTGACAGTAACAGAAAAAGAACCATCTTTTTGTTTTTTCATAGGAGTGTCCACACTGCTCCAACTATTAAAATCACCTGCCAGC
Organism: Spirochaetaceae bacterium; assembly: GCA_017936345.1. GTDB lineage: Bacteria > Spirochaetota > Spirochaetia > Treponematales > Treponemataceae > Treponema_F. Next base: position 6,321 of record JAGBFT010000086.1, on the reverse strand, counting down.
CAAACATCCTTTGCCCCTGCAGCGGCCTCAGCAGATAAAATGAACTTAACGTTACACTCCTTCTGACTTTTCAAATATTTCTTATCACAAGCCATTAAGTCCCTCCAGATATAAATAACTCAAAGTGTTACACTGTTGAGTATACTATATTTTGAATATATGGTATAGTACCTTAACTTAATTCTATATCTTTTAAAGGAGTTCTTCATGAATAACAATAGGTATCTTTTTACTTCCGAATCTGTAGGCGAAGGACATCCCGACAAACTCTGCGACCAGATTTCTGACGCAGTACTAGATGAATGCTTGCGCCATGACTCCGAGAGTCACGTTGCGTGCGAAACCTTTGCCTCCACCGCCCTAGTTTTGATTGGTGGAGAAATTACCACAAATACCTTTGTTGATGTGCAGCAGACAGCCCGGAACATTGCCCGGGAAATTGGATATACCGATTCAGACTTTGGCCTGGACTGCGACTCCATGGCCGTTATGAACATGATTCACTCCCAGTCCCCTGACATTAACCAGGGTGTAACGGGGACTGGTCTGGATGAATACAAGGGGCAGCAAGGAGCAGGTGACCAAGGAATGATGTTTGGTTTCGCCTGTTCTGAAACACCAGAACTCATGCCCGCTCCCATTATGTATGCCCACAAGCTGTTGCTAAAGGCTACCGATTTGAGAAAGTCCGGCGCAATTGATTGGTTGCGGCCCGATGCAAAAAGCCAGGTTACCATTGAGTACGAAGGACATAAGCCTGTCCGTATCGATACAGTAGTCATTTCACATCAGCATAACCCAGAGGTGAGCCACAGCACCATCAAGGACACAGTAATCGAACAGATTATCAAGCCTGTTCTGAATCCCACAGGACTCATTGACAAGGACACAAAGTTCTACATCAATCCTACGGGACGCTTTGTTGTAGGCGGCCCCTTTGGCGACACGGGCCTCACCGGACGGAAAATCATCGTGGACACCTACGGCGGCATGGGAAGACACGGAGGAGGCGCATTCTCCGGAAAAGACCCCTCCAAGGTGGATCGTTCTGCCGCCTACATGGCCCGCTACATTGCAAAGCACGTGGTGGCAGCCGGATTGGCTGAGCGTTGTGAGGTGCAGCTGGCCTATGCCATTGGAGTTCCCTTCCCGGTCTCTATCATGGTTGACACCTTTGGAACTGGCAAGGTAGAAGACCCTGCAATTTCTGCCGCCGTAAAAGAAGTGTTCGACTGTACTCCTGCTGGCATCATCAAAACCTTGGACTTAAAGAAGCCAATTTATCAGGCTACAGCAGCCTATGGGCATTTTGGCCGCAGTGAATTCAGCTGGGAAAAGACAGATAGGATTGAGCAGTTGAAGAAGGCTATCAAATAAGGTCATGGCTTCTCCGAAGGAAAAATCCTCCAATGAAAGAAAAGAACCTAAGGCAGGGGCTTCTACAAAAGGCAAGCCTCCTCAGCCTAAGGTTCATCCTCACATACGATTTTTAACACCAGATAGTATTGTTCAGATTTTTGAGCGATTTAAAGCTGGCAATCCAAGTCCTAAAACAGAACTGGAAGCCCCCAACGACTTTACACTGCTGGTTTCTGTAGTTTTATCCGCACAGGCCACCGACAAAAGCGTCAACAAGGCCACCGCACCCCTGTACCAAGTGGCGGACACTCCTCAAAAGATGCTGGAGCTAGGCGAGGCGGGACTTATTGACTACATCAAGTCCATCGGGCTGTTCCGCTCCAAGGCCCGCCACGTGATGGAGCTGAGCCAAATACTTGTCCGTGATTACGGTGGCCAGATTCCACGCACACGGGAGGAGCTGCAAAGGCTCCCTGGTGTGGGACGGAAGACTGCCAACGTCATCCTGAATGTTGTGTACGGTGAGCCAACCATGCCGGTGGACACACATCTGCTGAGAATCAGCCCGCGCATGGGACTTTCCGCTGGAACCACTCCAGAAGCTGTGGAACAAGATTTGATTCGTGTCATTCCTGCAGAATATATGCAGCATGCTCATCATTGGCTTATACTTCATGGTAGATACATCTGCACGGCCCGCAATCCCGACTGCGGTGAATGCCCCATTGCAGACCTGTGCATGCACAACAATCTTTCTACCTAGGAGCAGTCCATGCTGGACACAATCAAAGCCTTCCTCACTGCCGAGATGATTGCTGACATCATCTCCGCCGCCATCGGTATCGTTGTTTTCTTCCTGTTATATTTTGTTATCAAGAAAATCATCAAGAAGGTTCTCACCAAGAAAAGCAAGCCTCAGCTGATTTCTACCATCGTCAGAATCATCCGCTACGTTATCTACATACTGGTGGCAATCTATGTCCTCGGCGTGTTCAACATCAATATCTCGACACTGCTTGGTGCGGCGGGAATTGTCGGTGTGGCGGTGAGCTTTGCCTCCCAGACCTCCCTCAGCAACATCATCAGTGGCTTTTTCATCGTGTCGGAACACGCACTGAAAATTGGGGACTTCATCACGGTGGAGGGGCTTTCTGGGACGGTGGACGCAATCCAGCTGCTTTCCGTCAAGATAAAAACCTCGGACAACCAGATGGCACGCATTCCCAACGAGAAGATTCTGAATGCAAACCTACAGAACACCTCGTTTTATCCCACCCGTAGAATCACCATCACTGTGCCCATTTCACGCAACACCGATTTGGACTACGCACTGGATGTGGCAAGGACTGTTCCACTCAAGTGTCCGCTGGTGCTGTCCGAGCCTGAGCCGACTTTCCACTACGATGGATTCAGTGATACAGGGATAAACCTGATGATTGGCGTGTGGCTGAACAACAGCGACCTCATGGCAGTGAAGAACCAGCTGTATCCCGCTATAAAAAAAACCTTTGAGGAAACGGACATCGAGATTGTCTATCCACGACTAGAAACCATGACAAAGAAATGACAGGGCTTTTTCATTCAGCCTCATCAATAATGGGGCGGCCGACGGTTGGGGATGTCGCCCTGCAGCTGGCCGGCCATATCCATAAGTTTTGTCTTGATACGCTGATTTTCTGCCACAAGCCGTTCTATAACAGCGCCTTGCTCCAAAACGACTCCTTGCAGCTGTTGGACAAAATCCTCCAGGTAGGAGATTTTTATTTCCAGGTTAATGATATGTTGTTCTTGATTCACGGAATGCAGTATAGCATGGAGACATAAAAAAGAAAAAGGGCAGAGCCAGAACTCTGCCCTTCTGTTTAATTATTCCTCAACCTCATAGTTATACAGCTTTCTCTTTGTATAATGGGTATGCAGCAGGTGGTGAGATTTCTCTCCACAAGGCTTTTTCAAGTAACTGTCATACAGCTTGATTATCTGAGGATTCTTGTGACTTACCCGAACCTCGCAGTTTTCGTCATCCTCGTACAATCCAGCCGCACGCTTTGCACGGATTTCATCGTTAGAACCGTAGGGTTGTCCACCACCACTAACACAGCCACCACGACAAGCCATAACCTCAATAAAGTGGTAAGGAGGCTCTTTTCCCGCTGCAAGGGCTTCACGAACTTCCTGAACAACCTTGTCTACATTTCCTAGCTGGTGTACAACACCCAGACGCAACTTCTTGCCACCAACTTCCACCTCAAAGCTCTTGACATCTTCAAGACCACGAACAGGAGTCAAGTTAATGTCACCCAATTCCTCTCCCGTAGCAAAGTGGTAGGCGCTGCGAACAGCTGCTTCCATTACACCGCCAGTAGCACCAAAGATGGTTCCTGCTCCAGAGTATTCGCCCAGAGGGTTGTCGGCCTCACTATCCTCCAAATCATGGAAGTCAATTCCAGCCTGACGAATCAAGCGGGCAAACTCACGGGTTGTGATAGAAATATCAACGTCGGAATATCCAGAAGACTTCATAGTCTCATCACGGCGAGACTCATACTTCTTGGCAGTACAAGGCATCACAGAAACAGAACAAACCTTTGCCGGATCCAATCCCTTTTGCTCAGCCCAATAGGTTTTGGTAACAGCACCCTGCATCTGCTGGGGACTTTTTGCCGTAGACAGGTTGGGCAAAAGATCATGATAGTTCTTTTCCGCATAATCAACCCAACCTGGACAGCAGCTGGTAAACATGGGGAATGGACCGCCGGCATTCAGCCTTTCAACAAACTCTGTGGCTTCCTCCATGATGGTAAGGTCGGCACCAAAGTTGGTATCGAAAACATAGTCGAATCCAATGCGACGGAGAGCAGTGTAAATCTTCTTTGAAGAAATCTCACCTGGCTCCAATCCAAATTCCTCACCGATGGCAACACGCACAGAGGGAGCAATCTGAACTGCGGTAACAATCTCTGGATCACAGATTCTATCCCATAACTTGCGGTTGGAGTGGCTGGAAGAAATGGCTCCCGTAGGACAGTGAACAGCACACTGACCACAGCGTACACAGGGGCTGTTTGCCAGATTGACACCACTAACAGGACCAATCATGGTCTTGTCACCACGTCCACTGTATTCCAACGCCCAAACATTCTGCATTAGCTGACAGGCCTCTACACAACGACCACAGTTGATACACTTGTCTCGATCCAAAACGATGGCGTCGTTTGAATCATCAATGGGCTGTTCTTTAAGAATCTTGTCAAAACGAACAGTTCTTAGACCAAAGTCAGCTGCCAAATTCTGCAACTCACACTTGTTGTTGCGTGAACAGCGCAGACAGTCATCCGGGTGATTGGAAAGAATCAGCTCCAATACGGTGCGACGAGCCTGTACAATTTCAGGATCGTGGGTAATAACATTCATTCCCTCTGTTACACTTGTACAACAGGCACGAATCATCTTGGCTGTACCAGCGAGACGCACGATACAAATACCACAGGATGCCCATGCTGGAAGGTCAGGGTTGTGACACAGGGTTGGAATCTTTATATCAATTTTACGTGCCGCCTGAAGAATTGTTGTTCCCTCTTCCACACAGACAGGCTTTCCATTTATTGTTGCGTTAACCATAAAAATACCTCCTTACTCTTTGATAATGGCGTTAAACTTACAGGCATCCTCACAGGTACCACACTTAATACACTTGGTCTGGTCAATAAGATGCTGTCCCTTTCTTTCACCACTAATACAATTAACAGGACACTGACGAGCACAGGCAGTACAACCAATACACTTATCAGTGATAATATAGCTGATGAGGTGCTTGCACTTGCCTGCAGAACATTTTTTGTCCTTGATATGCTCTATGTATTCAGCCTCAAATTTCTTTAGGGTAGATAGGGTTGGATTAGGAGCAGACTGACCCAAGGCGCAAAGCGAGGAGAACTGCATGGCCTGGCCAATGTCCCTAAGCTTTTCCAAATCAGCCATAGTTCCCATGCCCTTAGAAATCTTGTCCAGGATTGTATACATCTGGCGAGTACCAATACGACAAGGTGAACACTTGCCACAAGACTCATCCACACAGAATTCCATATAGAACTTGGCAACGTCAACAACACAGTCGTCTTCGTCCATAACAATCATTCCACCGGAACCCATCATGGAACCAAGCTTGGTCAAGGCACCAAAGTCGATTGGGGTATCCAAGTGTTCTTCTGTAATAATACCACCGGAAGGTCCACCAGTCTGTACACCCTTAAATTTCTTTCCACCCTTGATTCCACCACCAATTTCAAAAATGATTTCTCGGAGAGTCGTTCCCATGGGAACCTCTACAAGACCGGAGTTGTTTACCTTACCAGTAAGGGCGAATACCTTGGTTCCCTTGGAGTCGGCAGTACCAATGCTGGCAAACCAGTCTGCACCCTTGGTAAGGATTACAGGAATATTTGCCCAAGTTTCCACATTGTTGATGATAGTAGGACAGCCCCACAATCCGCTGATAGCTGGGAAGGGTGGTTTTGGAGTAGGCATACCACGTAGACCTTCTATAGAACGCAACAAGGCAGTTTCTTCACCACAAACAAAGGCACCAGCACCAAGGCGAATCTCAATGTCAAAGTCAAAACCAGAACCAAGGATATCCTTACCCAAGAGTCCCATGTCGTGGGCCTGGTCCATGGCAATTTGCAAGCGGTCAATGGCCAAAGGATATTCCGCACGAATGTACACAAATCCCTGGTGAGCACCAATTGCCTTACCACAGATAATCATAGCCTCAATAACTGAGTGGGGGTCACCTTCGATGGTGGAACGGTCCATGTAAGCACCCGGGTCACCTTCATCAGCATTACATACAACGTACTTGGTATCCCCAGCCGCCTTCATTGCAGTTTCCCACTTAACACCTGTAGGGAATCCAGCACCACCACGACCACGCAAACCAGACTTCTTAACCTCTTCTACAAT